>CAZXLV010000025.1:0-18473 GCA_964641405.1 uncultured Limnobacter sp.
AATTGATCACGTGGCTGATGCCGGCCACGTCGATGCCGCGTGCCGCGACGTCGGTGGCCACCAGCACCCGCGTGTGGCCGTCGCGCATGCGCTGCAGGGTGCGACTGCGCTGTCCCTGCTGCATGTCGCCGTGCAGCGCCGCAGCGTTGAAGCCGCTTTCGGCCAGCATGTCGCACAACTGCTCGGTCGAACGCCTGGTGGCGGCGAATACGAGGCACTGGCGCACCCCGGTGTCACGCAGCAGCGCGTCGAGCAGGCGAGTCTTGTGGCGCAGGTCGTCGGCATACAGCAGGATCTGTTCGATGTCGGCCTTGCGCCGTGGCGTGACGCCGATGTCGATGCGCTGCGCGGCGCGGGTCAGGCGACGCGCCAGTTGCCCCACCACGCCATCGAGCGTCGCCGAGAACAGCAGCGTCTGGCGCCGGGTGGGCGTACTGGCAACGATCGCTTCGATATCGGCGAGGAATCCCATGTCGAGCATGCGATCGGCTTCGTCGAGCACCAGCGTCTCGAGGCGCGAGAAGTCGATGCGACCGCTGCCCATGTGATCGAGCAGGCGCCCGGGCGTGGCGACGACGATGTCGACCGGACGCTCCAGCATGCGGATCTGCGGCCCATAAGGCGTGCCGCCGACCAAGGCCACGGTGCGCAGACGTCGCAGCCCGCTCCCATAGGTCAGCGCCGCCTTGTTGACCTGCATCGCCAGTTCGCGTGTCGGCGCCAGCACCAGCACGCGCGGGCCGCGACCGGCGGCGACTGGCGCGCTGGCCAGGCGCTGCAGGCTGGGCAGCAGGAAGGCGGCCGTCTTGCCGCTGCCGGTGGACGACGACACCAGCAGGTCGGCACCAGCCAGGGCAGCGGGAATGGCGGCCTGTTGCACCGCGGTCGGTTCGCTGTAGCCGGCGGAAACAAGGGCTTCGAGCATCGGCGTTCCGATGCCCAGTTCGGTGAAATTCATTGGCAAGCTCGGTGGTGATGCCGAACATCGACGCCAACCGGGTGCTGCCATGACGGCTCCAGCGCAAACGAGGGCGTCCGCGCTGGCCGGGAGGTCGGGGGCGATGAACCGTGCGCGCCTGGCAGTTCGCGGCCGGATGGCTCGATTGCTGCAGCGCACAACATGGCCGCCACTATACCTGCTTTCCCGCACCCGCGCCGGCGCCACGCTTGCGTCGCGTGCCCGCCTGCGGTCATGCTCGGGGTGAAAGCCCCTGCGACCTCGTCCTCCGGGAGTCCCGCATGCCCGAACACCCCAGCGAGAATCTGCGCACGATTGCCCTGGTGGGCCACGCCGGCGCGGGCAAGACGACCCTGATCGAAGCGATGCTGGCGAGCACCGGGGCAATCAGCGCGGCCGGAACGGTCGAGCGCGGCGCCACGGTGTGCGACTACGACCCGCTCGAGAAGGAACATGGGCATTCGATGAAGGTCGCCTGCGCGCACTTCGAGCGCGATGGCGTGCGCGTGCACCTGCTCGATACGCCCGGCTATGCCGACTTCGCCGGGCGCGCGATCGCTGCCCTCGACGCCGTCGAATCGGTGGCGATCGTGATCAATGCGCAGCACGGCATCGAGTTGTCGGCGACGCGCATGGCCTTGTGGGCGCAGGCGCGCGGCCTGTGCCGGATCATCGTGATCAACCGCATCGACGCCGAAGACGTCGACCTGCCGGCGCGGGTCGAGGAGTTGCGCGCTGCCTTCGGGCAGGAGTGCCTGCCGGTCAACCTGCCCGCCCAGGGTGCGCGCACGGTGGTCGATTGCTTCTTCGAGCCGGCATCGTCGCCCACCGACTTCGGCGACCTCGCCTCGGCCCACCAGGCGCTCATCGAGCAGGTGGTCGAAGTCGACGACGCGCTCACCGAGCGTTACCTGGCCGGCGAGTCGATCGAGCCAGGCGCGCTGCACGATGCGTTCGAGCGCGCGCTGCGCGAGGGCCACATCGTGCCGATCCTGTTCGTGTCGGCGCGCACCGGCGCCGGCGTGGCGGCGTTGATCGATTTCATCGTGCGCCTGGCGCCGAACCCGGCTGAAGGCAACCCGCCGCTGTTCGAGCGCTGGCCCGGCGGCGACCGCGCGCGCGCGCAGGCTTTCACGGCCACCCATGACCCGGGCGGCCACGTGCTGGCCCATGTGTTCAAGGTCGAGATCGATCCCTACATCGGCCGCGTGGGCGTGATACGCGTGCACCAGGGAACGATCACGCCCGACACCCTGCTGTTCGTCGGGGAGGGCCGCAAGGCGGTGCGCGCGGGCGTGCCGATGCTGTTGCAGGGGCGCGAGACGCGCCCGCTGGCCGCCGCCGGGCCGGGCGAGATCTGCGCACTCGCCAAGATCGACGAACTCGCCTTCGACGCCGTGCTGCACGACGCACCGGAGGACGCCAGCATCCACCTGCAGGCCCTGCCCATGCCGCACGCGGTGTACGGCCTGGCCGTGCGCGTGAAGCGGCGCGGCGACGAGCAAAAGCTCGCCGAGGTGCTGCAACGCTTGTCGTCGGAGGATCCGAGCCTGCTGGTGGAGCACGACCCGGTCACCCACGAGGCGGTGATCCGCGGGCTGGGCGAAGTCCACGTTGGGCGCGTGCTCGAGCGCATCCGCTCGCAATACAAGCTCGATCTCGAGGCGCATCCGCCGACCATTCCCTACCGCGAAACCATCGCCGGGGCCGCCGAGGGCCATCATCGCCACAAGAAGCAAAGCGGCGGCGCGGGCCAGTTCGGCGAGGTGTTCCTGCGCATTGCGCCGCTGGCGCGCGGCGAAGGCTTCCGTTTCCACGACGCGGTCAGGGGCGGCGCGATTCCCGGCACCTTCATCCCGGCCGTCGAGAAGGGCGTGCGCCAGGCGCTCGCCGGCGGCGCGGTCGCCGGATTCCCGCTGCACGACGTGCAGGTCACCGTCTACGACGGCAAGACGCACCCGGTCGACGGCAAGGAGATCGCCTTCATCACCGCCGGGCGCAAGGCCTTCCTCGATGCCGCCGTCAAGGCGCACCCGATCGTGCTCGAACCGATCGTCAGCCTGGAACTGCTCATCCCGCAGGAAGCCATCGGCGCCGTGTCGGGGGAGCTGTCGGCGCGCCGCGGCCAGGTCTCGGGCACCGGCAACGCGCGCGCCGGCATGGCCACGCTCGGGGCGCGCGCCCCGCTGGCCGAGCTGTCGGATTTCCAGGGTCGGCTGAAGGCCATCACCGGCGGCCAGGGCAGCTATTCGCTGGAACTGCTCGGCTACGAGGAAGCGCCTCCCAACGTGCAGGCACGACTGCGCGCCGCCTGGCATCCGCACGAAGACGAGTGAGGGCCGCCCGGGCAGCGGCCGCCGGGGCGCCAGTTGCCGCGTGTGCGATGATTTCCCGATGCAGATCGGTCCCGTCATCGAAACCCTGCGCCGGCTGGTGGCCTTCGACACCGTCAGCGCTCATCCCAACGTCGCCCTGATCGACTGGGCCGCCGAGCGCCTCGAGACCTGCGGCGCGAAGGTGCTGGTGCAGCACGGCGACGAAGCCGGCAAGGCGAACCTGTTCGCGACCATCGGCCCCGACGACCGGCCCGGCCTGATGCTTTCGGGGCACTCCGACGTGGTGCCGGTGGCGGGACAGGCGTGGCGCTCCGATCCATTCGTCCTCACCGAACGCGACGGGCGCCTGCACGCGCGCGGGGCGGCCGACATGAAGGGCTTCATCGCCTGCGTGCTCGAGGCGGCGCCGCGCTTTGCGCAGGCCGGCCTGGCCACGCCGCTGCACGTGGCGCTCTCCTACAACGAGGAGACCAACATGCATGGCATGCGCCAGCTGGCCGGCCACCTGGCCAGCGCCCGCGTGCGCCCGGGCGCCTGCATCATCGGCGAACCGACCGCCATGCGCGTGGTGGTGGCGAACAAGGGCACCGCTGGCTACCGGGTGAAGGTGCGCGGCCACTCGGTGCACTCTTCGCTGCGCAACCAGGGCGTCTCGGCGGTCGAGGTGGCCGCGGAGATCATCGTGTTCGTGAACCGGCTGCAACAGCGGCTCGAGGTCGCTGCGCAGCACGACGGTTTCGAGTTCCCGTACAGCAGCGTGCACGTCGGGCGCATCGAAGGCGGCACGGCGCACAACATCACTGCCAGGGATTGCGAGTTCCTGCTCGAGATCCGCGCCCTCCCGGGTGTCCGCTCGTCGGACGTGATGGCGGAAGTGCGCGCCCATTGCGACGCGGTCCTGCTGCCGGCCATGCGCGCGATCAGCGCCGCGACCGCGATCGAATTCGAGGAACTGTTCGACACCCCGGCCCTGGACGAGCACGGCAACCTGCACCTCGCACAGGCGATCATGCCCCTGTGCGGCCACCTCGCTGCCGGGCGCGTCAGCTTCGGCACCGAGGCCGGCATCCTGCAGCAGATCGGCGTACCGACCATCATCTGCGGACCGGGCGAGATTGGTGTTGCGCACCAGGCCGACGAGTACGTCGAGATCGCGCAACTGCAGGCCTGCAACCGCTTTCTCGACCTGCTCGCGGAGCGCCTGCACCGAGGGCAACTGCCGCTGGCCTAAGCCCCTGCCGCGCGCACCGGACCTGGGCTCTGTGCGACAATCCGCGCTGCTCCGACTTCCCGCCGTCGCCTGGCGCCGTCCGGTCCCCCATCGATGCTGTTCTGGGTAAGTGTTGCAGTGGCCACGCTGGTGGTCACCGCTGTCGTCGTCTGGCCGTTGCTGTCCGCGCGTCCGGCCGCCGTGCCCGATGCGCGCAACGAGGAACAGCGCCGCCTGGCGGTGTTCCGCGACCGCAAGCGCGAGATCGAGCGCGAGCGCGCCGCCGGCCGACTGAGCGACAGCGACGCCGCACAGGCGCAGACCGACCTGTTGCGCCAACTCGCCACCGACCTGCCCGCCGCGGATGGCATGGCGGCCGGCGCCGCCGCGCCACAGCGCGCGCCGCGGCTGCCACGGTTCACCGCACTGCTGCTCGTGCTGGCGCTGCCGCTGCTCACCATCGCCGTCTACCGCCACGTCGGCACACCCGAACTGGCCGTGCCCGGATCGTTCGCCGGCGCAGCGCGAGGCGCGCCCGACCCGGCGCAGATCGAGGCGCTGATCGCCGCCATCGAGGCGCGCACCCGCCGGCAGCCCGATGACGGCGAAGCCTGGGCGATGCTGGCGGAAGCACGCAAGATGCAGGGTCGCCACGCGGAAGCAGTGCAGGCCTTCGAACAGGCAGTGGGCAGGCTGGCACCGGATGCACGCCTGCTGACCGATTTCGCGGAATCGAGCGCCTTGCTGGCCGGCGGCGACTTCGCGGGCCATCCGGTCGCGCTCCTCGAGCAGGCGCTGGCACTCAACCCGTCCGAGCCGAGGGCGATTGCCCTGATGGGAGCGGCCCAGTACCGACTCGGCAACCTGCCGCGCGCACGCGCCTATCTCGTTCAGTTGCAACAGGGCCTGCAGGCGGGCTCCGAGGAGGCCACCCAGATCGCGCAGGTGGTCCAGCGCATCGACGCCGAACTCGCCCAGGGCGCGAGCGGAGCCGCGGCCGCGCCCGCGGCTACGGTCACCGCCGCACCCTCGCTCAGCGGCACCATCACCCTCGACCCGCAACTGGCTGCCCGGGCGGGCGCGGGCGGCATCCTGTTCGTGATCGCGCGCCAGCAGGGCGGGCCACCGGTTCCGGTGGCGGTGCAGCGCGAGGCGGCCGCGAATTTTCCGTTCCGCTTCGCGCTCGGCGACCACAACGCGATGAATCCCGAGCGCTTGCTCTCATCGGCCGGCCCGCTGATCCTCGAGGCGCGATTGAGCCGCAGCGGCGAGGTGATGCGCCAGCCCGGCGATCTGTACGGGCAGAGCGGCTCGGTGAAGCCCGGCCAACACGACGTGACGATCGTGATCGATCACGTGGTGTCGCCTTGACACCCGAAGCGGCCTTCGAAGGCCTCGAAGCGCGTGACCTGGCCTGCGCCGCGGGCTATCGCACCCTGTTCGAGTCGCTCGCGCTGCGGGTGGCTCCCGGCGGCTGGACGATCCTGGTCGGACCCAACGGCTGCGGCAAGTCGACCCTGTTGCGCACCATCGCCGGCCTGGCCCGCCCGCTGGCCGGCGAAGTCTTCTGGCGCGGCCGCGCGCGGCGTGCCGGCTCGCCCGAATGGCGCGCCGATTGCCTCTACCAGGGCCATGCGGCCGGCTGGAAGGACAGTCTCGCCACGCGCGACAACCTGGCGCTGCAGGCGGCGCTCGACGGTGCGCTGCTGGAAAACGGCGACCTGGACACTCACCTGGCCCGCGTCGGCCTGGCACGCCAGGCCAGGCTGCCCTTCGCCCGGCTGTCGGCCGGTCAGCGGCGGCGACTTTCACTGGCACGCCTGTCGCTCTCGAAGCGACGGCTGTGGCTGCTCGACGAACCCGGCACGGCGCTCGATCGCGGCGGACTGCAGACGCTGGCCGAACTCATCGATGCACACCTGGCGCGTGGCGGCGCCGCGCTGGTGGCCACGCACCAGCAGTTGCCGTGCGCCGACACCCCGGCGATCATCGACCTGGGCCGGGCGCAGGCGCGGCCCGCGTCGTGAGCATGCCGGGCAGCGGCGTCATCGGGGCGCTCTGGTGGGCCTGCCGGCGCGACCTGCGGCTGGCGATGCACTCGCGCGCCGAACTGGCAGTCATCGTGGTGTTCTTCCTGCTCGTCACCAGCCTGTTCCCGCTCGCCGTCAGCCCCGACCCCGAACTGCTGCGATCGATCGCCCCGGGCATCGCCTGGGTCGCGGCGCTGCTGGCCAGCCTGCTCGGGCTGTCGCGGCTGTTCGCCGCCGATCACGCCGACGGCACGCTGGAGCAACTGGTGCTGGCGCCGGTGCCACTGCCCGCCCTGGTGGCCGGCAAGGTGCTGGCCCACTGGCTGGCCACCAGTGTTCCGCTGGTGCTGCTGGCGCCACTGGTGGGCGTCCAGTTCGGCCTGGCCGGCAACGCCATCATGGTGCTGGCCGCCTCGCTGGCACTCGGTACGCCGATCCTGTCGTGGCTGGGCGCGATCACGGCCGCCCTCACCCTGGGCGCGCGCGGTGGCGCCGCGCTATTGGCGCTGCTGGTATTGCCGCTGGCGGTGCCGGTGCTGATCTTCGGTGCCGGCGCCGTCGAATCCTTCGCCGCCGGACTCGGCGCCGAGGCTCACCTGTCCCTGCTTGGCGCCGGCCTCATCGTGGCATGGGTGGCGGGGCCAGGTGCCACCGCGCTGGCGGTTAGAATCGCACACGAATGACACCGACCGCAATCCGCACCGGCAGCGGCTGGTACCGCTACGCTTCGCCGGCCACCTTCTTCCCGCTTGCTGGCCGGCTGATTCCCTGGTTCGCGAGCGCCGCCGCGATCCTGGCGGCGAGCGGCCTGTACCTCGGATTCCTGGTCGCTCCCACCGATTGGCAGCAGGGCGAGGCCTACCGGATCATCTTCATCCACGTGCCGACCGCGTGGATGGCCATGTTCACCTACCTGGTGATGGCGTTCTGGTGCGCGGTCTCGCTGGCCTTCAACGCCCGCCTGTCGGCGATGATGGCGCAGGCGCTGGCGCCCACCGGGGCCATGTTCGCGTTTGCATCGCTGTGGTCCGGCGCGTTCTGGGGGCGCCCGACCTGGGGCGCCTACTGGGTCTGGGATGCGCGCCTCACCTCGACGCTGATCCTGCTGTTCCTCTACCTGGGCTTCATCGCGCTGCGCGCCTCGATCGACGATCCGCGCCGCGCCGATCGGGCCGCCGCGCTGCTGGCACTGGTGGGCGTGATCAACGTCCCGATCATCTATTTTTCGGTACGCTGGTGGAACACCCTGCACCAGGGTTCTTCGATCTCGATGACCGCAGCGCCTAAAATGGCGCAGACCATGCTGCTGGCAATGCTGTTGATGAGCCTGGCGGCCTGGGCATACACGATTGCAGTGGCGCTGCACCGGGTACGCAGCATCATGATCGAGCGCGAGGCGCTGGCCGGCTGGGTCACCCAGGCGGCCTCCGGCGCAGGCATCGCGGCGCACAGCGCGCAGGCGGTGCCGCGATGATGGAGTGGCTCGCCATGGGCGGCTACGCGTACTACGTGTGGAGTTCCTACGGCATGCTCGCGCTGCTGCTGATCGTGGAACTGGCCTTGCTGCGCCGGCGACGGCGCGAAAGCTGGCGGCGCGTGGCCGAGATCCGCGCCGAGCGCGCCACCGATGACACGCCGGCCCGCGCTCCGGCATCGAAGGGGTAGTGAAATGAAGCCGCGCCACAAGCGCATGATCTGGATCCTGGCCGGGCTCGGCGCCCTGGCCATCGCCGCCACGCTGGTGCTCAACGCGTTTCGCAGCAACATGGTGTTCTTCTTCACGCCGACCCAGATCGCCGATGGCGAAGCCCCCAGGGGCAAGCCGTTTCGCATCGGCGGACTGGTCGAGCCCGACAGCCTGAAGCGCGTCGGCGACGGCACCACCATCACCTTCCGGGTGACCGACAACGCCCGCACGATCGCGGTCGCCTATACCGGCATCCTTCCCGACCTGTTCAAGGAAGGCCGCGGCGTGGTCGCCCAGGGCACGCTCGAAAGCGATGGCACGTTCAAGGCACGCGAAGTGCTGGCCAAGCACGATGAAAACTACATGCCGCCCGAAGCCGCCGAAGCGCTCGCGCGCGCCGGGCATCCGGTAGGCGCACCGGCGCAGTTCCAGCAGTCCTCCTCGAAGTAGCCGCGGAGCTCGCCCATGATCGCCGAATTCGGACAACTCTTCCTCGCGCTCGCGCTCGCGGTCTCGCTCGCACTGGGGGTGCTGCCGATGGCGGGCAGCGCCATCGGCGGGCCCACCGGCGCGCGGCTGATGGCGGTGGCGCGTCCGGCCTCGGTGATGCTGATGCTGCTGGCGATGCTGGCCTTCGGCTGCCTCGCCGCCCTGTTCGTCGGCAACGACTTCAGCGTCGCGCTGGTGGCCACGCATTCCAACCTGCAACTGCCGCTGCACTACCGCGTGGCGGCCACCTGGGGCTCGCACGAAGGCTCGATGCTGCTGTGGGTGTTGATCCTGTCCTTCTGGACCGGTGCGGTCGCGCTGTTTTCGGCTTCCCTGCCCGAGGTGCTGCGCGCGCGCATCCTGTCGGTGATGGGCCTGGTGGGCGTGGGCTTCCTGCTGTTCCTGCTGTTCACCTCCAATCCCTTCGAGCGCCTGCTGCCGCCGGCTGCCGACGGCCGCGACCTGAACCCGCTGCTGCAGGACCCGGGCATGGTGTTCCATCCGCCGCTGCTCTACATGGGCTATGTGGGGCTGTCGGTCGCCTTTGCCTTCTCGGTGGCCGGCCTGATCGGCGGGCGCTTCGATGCGGCCTGGGCACGCTGGGCGCGGCCATGGACGACGGTGGCGTGGTGCTTCCTGACCCTGGGCATCGCGCTCGGCTCGTTCTGGGCCTACTACGAACTGGGCTGGGGCGGCTGGTGGTTCTGGGATCCGGTCGAGAACGCCTCGTTCATGCCGTGGCTGATCGCAACCGCGCTGGTGCACTCGCTGTCGGTGGCCGAAAAGCGCGGCACTTTCCGCAGCTGGACGGTGTTGCTGGCGATCCTCGGTTTCAGCCTGAGCCTGCTCGGCACCTTCCTCGTGCGCTCGGGCGTGCTCACTTCGGTACACGCCTTCGCCACCGACCCGGCGCGCGGCGTGTTCATCCTGGTTTTCCTGGCGATCGTGATCGGCGGCTCGCTGCTGCTGTTCGCCTGGCGCGCGCCCGCAATCGGCAACGGCCCCGGCTTTGCACTGGTCTCGCGCGAATCGCTGCTGCTCGCCAACAACGTGCTGCTGCTGGTGGCGATGGCCGCGGTGCTGCTGGGCACGCTGTATCCGCTGGTGCTCGACACGCTGGGTGCCGGCAAGATCTCGGTCGGACCGCCCTACTTCGATGCGGTGTTCTATCCGCTCATGGCGCCGGCCATGTTCCTGATGGGCATCGGCCCGCTGGCTCGCTGGAAGCGCGCCGAGGTGCCCGAGCTGTTCGCGCGGCTGCGCTGGGCCCTCGCCATCGCGGTGATCGCCGCCCTGCTGCTGCCGCTCACCGTCGACGGCTTTCGCCCGATGACCAGCCTGGGCCTGTTCTTCGCGCTGTGGATCACCGCCTGCGTCGCCGTCGCGGTGCGCGAGATGCTGCGCACAGCCGACGGACGAATCTCGCTGCGCCGCCTCGGCCTGCATCCGGCCAGCGCCTGGGGGATGCACATCGCGCACCTGGGCGTGGCCGTTTTCGTGGCCGGCGTCACCTTGGTCGGCAGCTACGCCAGCGACCGTGAACTGCGCATGGAGGTCGGCCAGCGCATCGAACTGGGCGGCTACGACATCCGCTTCATCGGCCTGCAGCCCATCACCGGCCCGAACTACGACGCCACGCGAGGCCGGTTCGAGATCCGCCGCGCCGACCAGGCCGAGGGCGCACCGATCGCGATCCTCTCACCCGAGAAGCGCATCTATCGCGCCACCGGCCAGCCGATGACCGAGGCAGCGATCGATCGCAACCTGCTGCGCGACGTCTACATCTCGATGGGCGACGCGCTGAGCACCACCGCCTGGGTGGTGCGCGCGCACATCAAGCCCTTCGTCGACTGGATCTGGCTCGGCTGCATGCTGATGGCGCTGGGCGGCTTCGTGGCGACAGCCGACCGACGCTATCGTCGCCGCGCCGTGGAGCGCGCGGCACGCACCCTGCCGGGCGGACAGGCGGCATGATCGGCCAGGCCGGGCGTATCGCGGGGCTGCCTCGCGCGAGCGTGCTTCGATGAGGGCGCTGCGCTTCCTGCTGCCGCTGGCGATCTTCGCCGTGCTGGCCTGGTTCCTGATGAAGGGGCTCGAGCGCGATCCGCGCGAGATCCCATCACCGCTCATCGGCAAGCCGGCGCCGGCCTTCTCGTTGCCGCTCACCCACGAACTGCAGCGCAACTGGTCGCCCGAGGCGCTGCGCGGGCAGGTCTGGCTGCTCAACGTCTGGGGCTCCTGGTGCGCTGCCTGCCAGGTCGAACACCCGTTGTTCAACGAACTTGCCAGGACCGGCGCGGTGCCGATCGTCGGCCTGGCCTGGAAGGACACGCCCGAAAACTCCATCGCCTGGCTGAAGCGTCTGGGCAACCCGTATGCGATCGTGGTCAGCGACGTCCCGGGCAAGGTCGGGATCGACTACGGGGTCTACGGAGCGCCGGAAACCTTCCTCATCGACCGCGACGGCGTGATCCGCTACAAGCACGTCGGCCCGGTCACCGGCGAACTGCTGCAGACCAGGCTGTTGCCGATGGTGCGCAAGTTGCAGGCTTCATGAGCATGGCGAAGCAGGTCGCCCGCATGCGCATCTTGCCGAGCATGTCGACGACGCCTGCGTGCACGACGCGCCGCTGTCCGGCCGCCTTCGCGGCACTGCTGCTTGCGCTCCTGGCACTCATTGTGCTCGCGGTGCCGCCGGCCGGCGCCGCCGACTCGCCGCCGCCCACTTCCTCGATGGTGAGCGGGCCGAGCGACATCGGCATCCTCACCGACCCGGCACAGCGCGAGCGCTACCACCACCTGGCCGGCCAGCTGCGTTGCCTGGTGTGCCAGAACCAGACCCTGGCCGATTCGAACGCCGAACTGGCCGCCGACCTTCGCCTGCAGGTCGAGACCATGATCGTCGCCGGCCACAGCGACGACGAAATCAAGCGCTACCTGGTCGATCGCTACGGCAACTTCGTCCTGTACCGCCCGCCCGTGCAGGAGAACACCTGGCTGCTGTGGTTCGGTCCCTTCGGTCTGCTGCTGCTCGGCGTGCTGGTCTGGTGGCGCGCGCAACGCCGCGCCCGGCCCGCTGAAGCCACCGACCTCGAGCGGGCACGCCGATTGCTCGACGAATAGGGAGCGCGGCACGCCGACCGCCGCGCGCGCCGCATCGGCGGCACGCCGCGCCGGCACAGATTCTCACTGAGGCCGGAGCCGGTCGTGACGGTGGATCAGGAATGCGATCAGCACGGTGGTCATGGCAGCCAGCCCGATCGCGACCCAGATCGATTCCCAGCCGCCCGAGTACTGCGCCAGCGCCGCGACCAGCGGCGGCAGCAGTAGCTGGCCGAGTCCCGATCCCTGCTGCATCAGGCCGACCGTGGTCGAAACCGTCGCCGGTGAAGGCGCATAGAAGGTCACCGTGGCGAACAGCGAACCGGGAATCAGGCCGCCGACCGCCGACAGCACCAGGATGGCCACGTAGCGCCAGGTGAAGTCGATGTCGGCGCCAAAGGCGAACCAGGCCCCGATGGCCATCGTCAGGCCGGTGAGCGCGATCAGGATGGCACGATCGGCGCCACGCTGGATCAGCATCCCGGCGGCCAGGTTGCCGCTCGCATTGACGATCACGGCCAGCGCCGTCAGCGAGGCACCGAGTTGCGCCGACACGCCATGCTCGCGATAGATGCTCGGCAGGAAGCTGAAGATGGCCATGAACTGGCCGGCATAGAAGAGAAAGCAGGTGGCCAGCAGCCAAGGCCCCGGCGCCGTGATCGTCTCGATGGCACGCGCGCCGAGCGGGGTCGTCGCCGTGCTGTGCGCAACACGACGCGGCTGCGTCAGGCTGATCGCCACCGCCCACAGCGCGCTCAGCACCGCGCAGACCCCCCACAGTCCGCGCCAGCCGACGATTTCCATCAACATCGGGGAGATGATCAGCCCGATGCCCATGCCGAACGGCATGTAGGACGACCACACGCTGAGCCAGCCGCGCAGCGACGCGGGCGGCACCAGCCGTTGCAGCAGCGAGGGTGCCGGCAAGACGGCAAGCAGGAAGCCGAGGCTCTCCAGGGCGCGGCTCACGAACAGCGTGGCCGTGTCGTGGGCGAGCGCACCGAGCGCGCCCGCTGTGGCCAGCAGCAGCAGGCCGCTCGCCATCACCCGCCGCGGCTCGAAGCGATCGGCGATCGAGCCGCCGACGATGCCGAACAGCGACGAGCCGAGCATGAACAGCGACACCATCCAGCTGACCTGGACCAGCGACAGCGCAAAGTGCTCCTGCAGCACCGGCAGCGCCGGCGGCAGCTTGCCGATGTTCAGGGTGGTGACCATGCCGCCGCCCACCAGGACCGCGGCGCGCACGCGCCACGCCCCGGGTGCCGTGGCGCCGCTTTCTGTCGACATGCGAACCGGGCCTGGTTCCCGCTCGTGGCGCGGCGGCCGGGAGACCGTCGCAGCGCTGGTCGCCTGGCCTCGACCAGCGGGAGATCGAGTGAAGGGGCGGCCATTGTAGCGTCCGCAAGGTCCGCGCGTGCTCGTGGCGGCGGCCTCGGAGGCTGTGGCACCATGCGCGCTGCTAACCGGAGAACCGCGTCCATGAGCCTGCCGCCCATCCTCGAGAACACGCTGCGACTGCCGGTCGTGGGCGCGCCCTTGTTCATCATCTCGAACCCGGAGTTGGTCATCGCGCAGTGCAAGGCCGGTATCGTCGGTTCGTTTCCGGCACTCAACGCACGCCCGGCCGAACAACTCGAAGAGTGGCTGCAGCGCATCACCGGGGCGCTCGCCGAGCACGATCGCCGGCATCCCGCGCAAGCTGCCGCACCGTTCGCGGTGAATCAGATCGTGCACCGCTCGAACGATCGCCTCGAACACGACCTGGCCCTGTGCGTGAAGTACAAGGTGCCGATCGTGATCACCTCGCTGGGCGCGCGCACCGACGTCAACGACGCGATCCATTCGTACGGCGGCATCGTGCTGCACGACGTGATCAACGACCGCTTCGCCCGCAAGGCGGTGGACAAGGGCGCCGACGGCCTGATCGCCGTGGCTGCCGGCGCCGGCGGGCATGCCGGCAGCCAGTCGCCGTTCGCGCTGGTGCAGGAGATCCGCAGCTGGTTCGATGGTCCGCTGCTGCTCTCGGGTGCGATCGCCACCGGTCGCTCGGTGCTCGCGGCCCAGGCAATCGGCGCCGATCTCGCCTACATCGGCTCGGCCTTCATCGCCACCAGGGAAGCGCGTGCCGAGCAGGCCTACAAGCAGGCCATCGTCGAGTGTTCGGCGCAGGACATCGTCTACACCAACCTGTTCACCGGCGTGCTGGGCAACTACCTCGCGCCCTCGATCCGCGCCGCCGGACTCGATCCCGACAATCTTCCGCTCAGCGATCCATCGAAGATGGACTTCGGCTCCGGGGGCGAGAAGCCGAAAGCCTGGAAGACCATCTGGGGCTGCGGCCAGGGCATCGGCGCCGTGCACGAAGTGGTGGGCGCCGCGGAAATGATCGATCGACTGGCGCGCGAATACGAGGCGGCCTGGCAGTCGCTCAGCGCGCTCCATGCCGGCTGGCAGGCGGCGGCGGCGCGACGCGCCGCCTGAAGCACGCCGCCACCGTTCACCTGTATCTCAGTCGCGCGAAGTCGAGGCCGGCGCCTGCCGGGGCGGCGGCTGGCCCGGATCGCTCTCGACCGACGCCAGCAGGTGCCCGAGCCGTAGCGCCTTGGTGCGCAGGTAATCGGCATTGTGCGGGTTGGGCGTGATGAGCAGCGGCACGCGCTCGACGACTTCGATCCCGCCCGCTACCAGCGCGTCGATCTTGCGCGGATTGTTGGTCATCAGGCGCAGCGCACGCACGCCCAGTTGCGCGAACATCTCGGCCGCCACGCCGTAGTCGCGCAGGTCCGCCGGCAGGCCCAGGCGATGATTCGCCTCCACGGTGTCGGCCCCCTCGTCCTGCAGGCTGTAGGCGCGGATCTTGTTCAGCAGGCCGATGCCGCGCCCCTCCTGCCGCAGGTACAGCAGCACGCCGCGCCCCTGCGCGGCGATCGCCTCGAGTGCGGCCTGCAACTGCGCACCGCAATCGCAGCGCCGGCTGAACAGCGCGTCACCGGTCAGGCACTCCGAGTGGATGCGCGCCAGCACCGGGGCACCATCGGAAACCGTCCCCAGCGTCAGGGCCAGGTGTTCGCCCTCGCCCCCGACCTCCTGGAAGCCATGCAGCCGGAACTGCGCCCAGGGTGTCGGCAATTCGCACGACGCAAGCAGGCGAACACCCGGTTCACGCAGGTCGTCGGAACTCATCGCGGTCTCGGGTCGATCCGTCGTCCATGCACTGCGTCGCGGCCGCTTTCGCTCATCATTCATCGTCGCACAATCCGGGCCGGCGCGCCGCCCGCTCTTCGCCCCCGGTTTGCTCCGGTCATCACGGTCGTGGTGCCTGGGAGGCTGTCGACGCAATCGGCCGCTGGAATCCGGCCAGCGCCGCGCCGAACAGCAGCACCAGCGCCGACACCGCCAATCCAAGCGACAGCCCACCCGGGCCGTCGGCGATCCAGCCAACACCGCTCGGACCGACGATCTGCCCGATCGCGAACACGATCGTGAAGGCCGCAATGCCGCCGGGCCACAGCGCCGCGGGCAGGTTGTGGCGGACCAGCGCGGTGGTCGAGGCCACCAGGGACAGCAGGACGCCGCCGAACAGCAGCCCCGAAGCGTATACCGCCAGCGGGTGCACGCTCAACACCGGCAGGACGGTGGCCAGCGCCAGCAGTCCGTTGAGCAAGGCCAGCGCCTCGCCACCGCGGCAGCGTTGCAGGACCCCTGCCCACAGCCACGGCGAGACCACCACGGCGGCCCCCAGCAGCACGAAGAAGCCGACAATCTCGGTGTCGCCCATCCGCTGCTCGTGCAGCAGTGCGATCACGAAGGTCATGTAGCCGATGTAGCCGAGGCCGAACATGAAGTATCCGGCCAGGCCGAATGCAAACGGATGCCAGCCGAACGGCTCGCGCCGGTCGGCGCGCACCGGCGGCGCGCGCAGGCAGCCGGTGGCGCGTGCCATGACCACGATGCAGGCGGCTGCCGCAAGGCCCAGCGCGACCCATGCCCACTGCCAGGCATGGGCTGCATCCAGCGCGGTCAACGGCGGCACCAGCAGCGACGAAGCCACGATGCCCAGGCCGGTTCCACCGTAATAGATGCCCAGCAGCAGGCCCGCCGAACGTGGCTGGGCGGCCGCGAGCCGGGCCGTCAGCAGGCCGCCCGCGACGAAGGTGGCCGCACTGACGACGCCGGTGGCAAATCGCAAGGCATACAGCGGGCCATCGCCCAGCACCGCTCCGTGCGCCGCCATCAGGCCCGCCACCGCGCAGCTGCCGGCAAGCAGCACGGCGCGTGCGTCGAAGCGTCCCAGCCAGCCCGGTGCAAGCAGCGCGCCTGCGAGATAGCCGGCGGCATTCACCGTGTTCATCGCTCCCGCAGTCAGGTAGCTCCAGCCTAGATCGGCACGCATCGGCGCCAGCAGCAGCGCATACGAAAAGCGCGCCAGCCCGAGCGACACCGCTGCTCCCAGGGCGAGCGCGAGCGCAACGCCCAGCGCCGATCGGGGAGACAGTCGCGCAAGTGGGTACACCGTCGCCTGGGGCCCGGAACAATCGCGAAGTATCGGAGAATACAGGCTCGACCGATCCGGCTTCCCGCCAGGCACTGCATGGACTACGCGGCCCTCGCCTTGCAGCACGGCTACTGGCTACTCGCACTGGGCTGCTTCCTGGAAGGCGAAACGGCGCTCCTGCTGGCCGGCTTCGCTGCCCACCAGGGCTATCTCTCGCTGCCAGTGGTGATGCTCGTTGCCACGCTGGCAGCCAGCCTGGGGGATCAATGCTTCTTCTGGCTGGGGCGCACCCACGGGGCCGCACTGCTGGCTCGCTTTCCGAAGATCGCCGCCAGGGCGCCACGGATCCATGCCTTGCTGCAAGCCCATGATGCCTGGCTGATCATCGCCTTGCGCTTCACCTACGGCCTGCGCACGGCCGGACCGATCCTGCTCGGCACGGCGGGGATTCCGGCGTATCGATTCGCGCTGTTCAACCTGCTCGGGGCGATCCTGTGGGCGATCGTGATCGGCACCCTCGGCTGGTTCGTGGGCGCGGCGGCGCGAGCCATGCTCGGCAGGCTGCACCACGTGGAGATGTGGCTGTTCGCCGCCATTGCCATCGTCGGCCTGGGCCTGGCCGTGTACCGCCGCCGGCGATGATCCGGAGCGCGGCCGTGCCATCAGCGCCCCGCGAATGTCGCCCATACCGCCCAGGATGATGACCGCGATGCCCTTGGGCAGCATCGGCCCGCCCATGCAGGGGGGTGATCGCATTGAACGACAGTCCGATCAGGACGCCCGCCGCACCACCGAGCGCGGCGGCCACGAATGAGCGCGCAGCTTCATGACAGCGAGCGATCGAGCCGCTCGCGCAACCAGCCGAAGCCCACCCGCTCCTGCTCCAGCCGCAGCGCGGGTCGAATGCGATCGAAGCGAAGTTCGTCGTAGAGCGCAGCTTCCTCCCGCGTCAGGCGTGACAGGTCGTGGCGCGCGGGCTCGGGCTCCTCGCCCCAGTGCAAGCGATGGGCAAGCAGCGTCTCGCGGTCCATGAGGAACGATGCCGCGTGCGGAAAGTGGCCGCGCAACTGGTCGAGGATGGCAAAGCCGTGGGTGTCGAGATCGCCCCAGTAGTGCAGCTGGCAGCGATGCAGCCAGGCGGCGCGCGCGAGCGCCTCCCAACCGTAGCCGGCGCCGAAGATGACGATGGCTCGTGCAAGCTGCGGAAAGGCGAGAAAGTTGGTTTCGTTCTCGGTGACGAACACGCGCTCGATGGGGAGCGCGAGCGCGGCAAAGCTCGCCGCGTCCAGCGACAGATCGGCCAGGCCCTGACAGCCGGGCAGACCGGGCAGCGCCGGATCGAGCGCCCGAAAGCGGATCCGCACCGGCTTGTCCAGGAAGCCGAAACGACGCGTGAACTGCGCCGCCCCGGTTGCGAGGCTGTCGATGGCCTCGGGCGGCAAGGCCAGATCCAGCAATTCGGTCAGCACGCCCCGGTGGGCCTCGATGAACTTGCTGTCCACCCCCGGCGCGTCCACCTGGCGCAGATACACGCCCGGACGCGGGTGGGCCTGCAGCCAGGCAACCACGGTCATCAGCCGCTCCCAGCGCTCGGCCAGTTCCAGGGCCTGGAGGGGGCGTCTGGACATCCACGCCAGCAGCGCCGGCTGCAACTCGGCCGTCTGTTGCCACAACGCTGCGAAGCGGCGCCCTTGCCGCGCCTTGCCGATGATGGCCAGGGCGTCCTCCAGCGAGTCGACCCAGGCGGCAGCCGGCAGCCGCTGGCTACCCTGCACCCGATGGTTCCACTCCCGCCAGTCGATTCGCACATGAGGGGTGTCGCCCACTGTGCGCACCCAGTCGCGCACCGACTCGAAACGCTCGCTCAGATCGGCGGCGCCCGGCACCTTCAGATTCAGGCGCACCGGCCAGGACACCTTTCCCGAGACTGCGGCACGCAACAGTTCGCCGCGATCCCACAAGCGCTGGACCTGGGCGCACAGGTCTGCCGGCGTGGTCCATCTCATGGCGAGATGCCATCTCCGGCCGACTTCTGCACCCGGTACTCCTCGATCGACAGGCAGCGCAGCCGCGAATCGCGCCCGCCTTCGTTGTGCACGAAGCCCACGCTGGCCACGAAGGGCTCGATGACGTGGATCTTCTGCAGCGGCGTGACGATCAACA
>CAZXLV010000026.1:0-882 GCA_964641405.1 uncultured Limnobacter sp.
TCGAAGGCCTGGTGCACGTCTCCGAGATGGACTGGACCAACAAGAACGTCAACCCTGGCAAGATCGTCGCGCTCGGGGACGAGGTCGAGGTGATGGTGCTCGAGATCGACGAGGAGCGCCGCCGCATTTCGCTCGGCATGAAGCAATGCCGTCCGAACCCGTGGGAAGAATTCGCCGACAACCACCGCAAGGGCGACAAGGTCAGGGGCACCATCAAGTCGATCACCGACTTCGGTGTGTTCATCGGCCTGCCCGGTGGCATCGACGGCCTGGTGCACCTGTCCGACCTGTCCTGGCATGCGCCGGGCGAAGAGGCGGTGCGCAACTTCAAGAAGGGTGACGAGGTCGAGGCGACGGTGCTCGCCATCGACACCGAGCGCGAGCGCATTTCGCTGGGCATCAAGCAACTCGAAGGCGATCCCTTCGGCAATTACGCCACCTCCCACGAGAAGGGTGCCATCGTCCGGGGCATCATCCGCAGCGTCGATCCCAAGGGTGCCGTGATCGACCTGGGCGGCGACATCGAAGGCTACCTGCGGGCGTCCGAGATCTCGCGCGACCGCGTCGAGGATGCGCGCAACCACCTCAAGGAAGGCGAGGAGGTCGAGGCGATGATCGTCAACGTCGATCGCAAGAACCGCTCGATCAACCTGTCGATCAAGGCGCGCGACACCGCCGAAACCGCCGAGACCATGCAGCGGATGCAGGCAGAAAGCGGTGCGGCCAGCGGTACCACGAACCTTGGGGCGCTGTTGCGCGCCAAGCTCGACACGCCGAAGGAGTAAGGTGCGCGGCGCGGGCCCCCCGCCCGGGGGCGGGGGGGGGGCCCGCGCCCCCGGGGCCCCCCCCCCCATGGACGCCGGGGCTGACAATTGCTTTTGG
>CAZXLV010000026.1:892-11830 GCA_964641405.1 uncultured Limnobacter sp.
AGTAAGGTGCGCGGCGCGCGCCACCGGCCCGGTGCCGGTCGCGCGCCGCGATCCCGGGTCTCCCGACCCGCATGGCATGCGGACGATGCAGATGGCTTTCCGGCCGGATGACGACGAGTTTGCGGGCGAGGCCGACCAGCCGACGATGACCAAGTCGGAGCTGATTACCCGACTGGCCGAACGCTATTCGCAACTGGTGGCGAAGGACGCCGAATTCGCGGTCAAGACCATCCTCGACGCGATGGCACGCACCCTTGCCGATGGTCGCCGCATCGAGATCCGCGGCTTCGGCAGCTTCGCCCTGTCACATCGCCCGCCGCGGGTGGGTCGCAATCCCAAGTCCGGCGAGAAGGTGATGGTGCCCGAGAAACGGGTACCACATTTCAAGCCGGGCAAGGAACTGCGCGAGCGCGTCGACGCCGGCCTGCGCGACCGCGCCTGAGCGACACGGCCGCGCGGCGACGACGACCGCGCTCGGCCGTTCGTTTGCACCACCGGGTCGAGCCGGCCGGGTGGCACATTACCGCGACTCTCGGTCAGAATAGCGCTTCGTTGGCACGTCATCGTTTGCGCGGAGTCTCCGATGCGAGTTCTCACCTGGTTGTTCAACGTGCTGCTGTTCATCCTGGCGCTGGGTTTCGCGCTGTCCAACACCGACACGGTCGAACTGCATTTCATGCTCGCCGGCCTGGCCTGGCGCGCGCCGCTGGTGGTGTTCCTGCTCGTGTTCATGGTTGCCGGCGTGGCCCTGGGCCTGCTCGCCGCCGTGCCGTCGCTCTACCGGCAGCGACGCGAGATCGCCCGGCTGGGCCGGGAGTTGCGCCACGCCAGCCGGCCGGCGTCGGCTGCGGCGCCCAGTGCGCACCCGGTCGTGCCCGTGCCGCCCGGCACGACTGCCGATGTGGCGGCGGGGCTGGGAATCTGAGCAGGTCGATCAAGATCCTTCATGCCCGAATTCGAAGCCTGGTGGCTGTTGGCGATTCCGCTCTTTTTCGGGCTCGGCTGGTTCGCTTCGCGCTACGATGCGCGGCTTGGCAGCGGCCAGCAGCGCAGCGGCGGCGGGCTGCCCGATGCCTATTTCCGGGGGCTCAATTTCCTGCTGAACGAGCAATCCGACAAGGCCATCGATGCCTTCATCGACGTGGTCAGGCTCGATCCGGAAACCATCGACCTGCATTTCGCCCTGGGCAACCTGTTTCGGCGCCGCGGCGAATCTGATCGCGCCATCCGCGTGCACCTGAACCTGGTCGAGCGACGCGACCTGGAGGCCTCGCAGCGCGAGCATGCGCTGTTCGAACTCGGCCAGGATTACCTGAAGGCAGGCCTGCTCGATCGCGCCGAGGATGCCTTCAACCGGCTCGAGGGCACACGCTATGGGGCCGCAGCACTGCATCATCGGCTCGAGATCGCGCAGATGGTGCGCGACTGGCCATTGGCGATCGACCTGGCCGCGCAACTGCAGCGCGACCGCGGGGAAAACCGCGCGCGCGAAATCGCGCACTTTCGTTGTGAACTGGCGCTGCGCGCCATGGCGGGCGATTCACCGGGCCGCTTCGAATCCGCGCGCCACGAACTCGATCAGGCGGTGCAGGCCGATCCCGTGCACCCGCGCGCGTGGCTGTTGCGCGGCGAGCTTGCGGCGGCCGAAGGAGAGCACGCGGCCGCCATCGAAGCCTGGCGTGTCGTCGAGCGCAGCAGTCCGGCCTGGCTGGCGCTGGTGGCCTCACCCTGGCTGTCGACATTCGCTGCGCTGGGACGGCGCGACGAAGGCATCGAGGCGCTCGAGGCGGTCCACCGGGCGCACCCGTCGATCGATGCCTTCGATGCGCTCGCCGGCGCGCGTGCCGAGCGTGACGGCGGCGAGTCGGCCGTGCGCTGGGCCGAGCAGGCGCTGCGCGCCGCACCCTCGCTGCTTGGCCTGGAGAAGCTGCTGGTGATGAAGGCCGGGCTGCTCGGCGAGGCCGATCGCACCGAGGTCGAACTGGCGCAGCAGTTGATCCAGGCGCAGGCGCGACGCCTGTCGCGCTACGTCTGCGAACGCTGCGGGTTCAAGGCACGACAGTTCTACTGGCAGTGCCCCGGCTGCAATGGCTGGGATACCTATCCGCCCAAGCGCAGCGAGGAGCTCGAACGTGGCTGAACCGGTGATTGGAACCGGCGTCGAGTCGCCGCGGCCGATCGACTTCTCGCGCGCGCGCGTGCTCGTGCTTGGCGACCTGATGCTCGATCGCTACTGGTTCGGCGACGTGCACCGCATCTCGCCCGAAGCGCCGGTGCCGGTGGTGCGTGTGGTGCGCAGCGAGGAGCGTCTCGGTGGCGCGGCCAACGTGGCGTTCAACGCGGCCACGCTCGGCGCAAGCGCTGCGCTGATCGGGATCGTCGGCAAGGACGAGCCCGGGAGGCGCATCGAGGAGCTCGGGCGCGACTGCGGGATCGAGATGATGCTGGCACACGACGCGCAGTTGCCGACCACGATCAAGCTGCGTGTGATCGGGCGCCAGCAGCAGTTGCTGCGCATCGATTTCGAGCAGGCGCCGGGTGCGCCCGTGCTCGCGCGCACGCTCGATGCGCTGCGCGCCAACATCGAGCGTGCCACGGTGCTGGTTCTCTCGGACTACGGCAAGGGCGCGCTGGCCCATATCGACGAAATCATCGCCCTGGCGCGACAGGCAGGGCGCATCGTGATCGCCGACCCCAAGGGCGACGACTACACGCGCTACGCCGGCGTGACCGTCCTCACGCCGAACCGGGCCGAATTGCGCGAAGTCGTCGGCCGCTGGCGTGACGAGGCCGACCTGGTTGCGCGCGCGCAGTCGCTGCGCGCTTCGCTGCAGGTGCGCTATCTGCTGCTGACCCGTTCCGAAGAGGGCATGACCCTGTTCTCCGATGACGGAGTGCTGAACGTGCCCGCGCAGGCACGTGAGGTGTACGACGTGTCCGGCGCCGGCGACACGGTGGTGGCGGTGCTGGCTGCCATGCTCGCCGCGGGCCGGACGATCGACGAGGCGGTGGCCCTGGCCAATCGTGCCGCCGGCATCGTGGTGGGCAAGTTGGGCACGGCGGCGGCAAGCCCGGAGGAGTTGTTCCCATGATCATCGTGACCGGCGCCGCCGGGTTCATCGGCAGCAACCTCGTGCACGCGCTGAACCGGCGTGGCGAACGCGACATCGTCGCGGTCGACAACCTGGAGAAGGCCGACAAGTTCCGCAACCTGGTCGATTGCGAGCTTGCCGACTTCATCGACAAGCGTGAATTCCTCGGCCGGCTCGGCTGCTTTCGTGCTGCGCGCGCCATCTTTCACCAGGGCGCCTGCTCCGACACGATGGAAAGCGATGGGCGCTACATGATGGAGAACAACTACCGTTACTCCCTGGCGCTGCTCGAACACGCTGCCGCCCACGGCACGCCATTCATCTATGCGTCCTCGGCGGCCGTGTATGGCGGCTCGGGCCGCTTTGTCGAGGACCGCGCCCACGAGCGACCGCTGAACGTATACGGATACTCGAAATACCTGTTCGACCAGATCGTGCGACGCCGCCTGGGCGAGGCGCGCCATCAGGTCGTCGGCCTGCGCTACTTCAACGTGTACGGGCCGCGTGAGTCGCACAAGGGACGCATGGCCTCGGTGGCCTTCCACAATTTCAACCAGTACGTTGCCGAGGGGCGCGTGCGCCTGTTCGCCGGATGGGACGGCTGGACCGACGGCGCACAGAGTCGCGATTTCATCCATGTGGACGACGCCGTCGACGTCAACCTGCATTTCCTGGATCATCCACGGCAATCCGGCATCTTCAACTGCGGCACCGCGCGTGCACAGCCATTCAATGACGTGGCGAGCACGGTGGTCAACAGCCTGCGCCGCTTGCAGGGGAAGCCCGAACGATCGCTCGAGGCGCTGGTGGCCGACGGCGAGATCGAATACATCCCGTTCCCGGATGCGCTCAAGGGCAAGTACCAGAGCTTCACCCAGGCCGACGACAGCCGCCTGCGTGCGATCGGCTTCGAGCAAGCCCTGGCCAGCGTGCAGGAGGGCGTGGCGCGCTACGTGGAATGGTTGTGGGCCCAGCGCTGAGCCGCCCGCGCGGCCTCTGGCGCGGGCTTGCGGTGCTCGCCCTGGGTCTGTTCACGACCGGGGTGGCGGCACTCGACGCCAACACCGCCAGCCAGGCCGAACTCGAGACGATTCGCGGCATCGGGCCCGGATTGTCGGCGCGCATCGTCGAGGCACGCAGTCGGCAGCCGTTTCGCGACCTCGAAGACCTGAAGGCCCGCGTGCGCGGTATCGGCGACACCAACCTCGGGCGCATGAGCGAGGCGGGCCTGGGCGTGGGCCCTGCGGGGCAGGTGCAGGCCACGAAGCGGGCGGCCGGGCAACCACAGGTGATCGTCGGCAGGCCGACATCGCCGGATGGCAAGCCGACATCGCCGGACGGCAAGGCGAAGCTGCGGCGCGCAGGCGCGACCGGGCGCTGAGGCCGGCACGCGAGGACGCATGGCCGCTTCTGTCCAGGCTGCTGCGGCGAGCGGGCGTGCGCGCCTGTACTGGCGGCTCACGCGCATGCACAAGCCGATCGGCACGCTGCTGCTGCTGTGGCCGACGCTGTGGGCGCTGTTCATCGCCGCCGACGGATCACCGACGCCGTACATGGTATTCGCGTTCGCGCTCGGCACCTTGCTGATGCGCTCGGCCGGTTGCGCGATCAACGACTGGGCCGACCGTGATTTCGACCGCCACGTCGAGCGAACACGCGAACGGCCGCTGACCTCCGGGGCGATCCAGCCCTGGGAAGCGGTGGCGGTCTTCCTGGTCCTGTCGCTGCTGGCAATGCTGCTGATCATCCCCTTCAACCGGCTGGTCTGGGCCCTGGCCCTGGTGGCGGTGTTCCTGGCGGTGAGCTATCCGTTCACCAAGCGCTTCCTGGCCTTGCCGCAGGCCTATCTCGGCATTGCGTTCGGCTTCGGCATCCCGATGGCGTTCGCCGCCGTGCTCGGCCGGCTGCCGGCGAGCGCGTGGATCATGCTGGCGGCCAACATCTTCTGGGCACTGGCCTACGACACCGAATACGCCATGGTCGATCGTGACGACGACCTGCGAATCGGAATCCGCACCGCGGCCATCACCTTCGGACGCCACGATGTGCTGGCGGTGATGCTGTGCTACGCGGCCACCCTCTTGCTGCTCCTGCTGGTGGGGCGCATCGAAGGCCTGGGGCCGTTCTACGTGGGCGGCCTGGCGGTGGCGGGGGTGATGGCGATCCATCACTACCGGCTGATTCGCGGTCGCAGCCGCGACGGCTGCTTTCGCGCCTTCAACCACAACAACTGGTTCGGAGCGGCGGTGTTCGCGGGTGTCCTGGCGCACTACTGGCTGCGCTGACGGACGGTTGTCGTCGATTCAATCGCGCCCGAATTCGTCGCCCAGTTCGACGCTGCGCCGCTGCGCGGCAGCCAGCGCCTGGTCGATCAACTGCCGCAGGCCGCCGGCTTCCATGACGGCGAGCGCAGCTGCGGTGGTGCCGCCCTTCGAGGTAACGCGCTCGCGCAGGGTGGCGGGCGGATCAGGCGATTGCAAGGCCAGCTGAGCCGCGCCGGCGACGGTGTGCAGGGCGAGCAGGCGGGCCTGCCCGGCATCGAGCCCGAGTGCCAGGGCGCCTTGCTGCAGCGCTTCGATGAACAGGAACACGTACGCGGGGCCGCTGCCGCTGAGCGCGGTGACGGCATCGAGCCCGGCTTCATCGTCGACCCAGACGGTTGCTCCGACTGCACCCAGCACGCGCTCGGCCATGGCGCGATCGTTCGCATCGGCACCGGGCAGCGCGGCCAGTCCGGTGACGCCCATGCCGATGAGTGCCGGGGTGTTCGGCATCGCCCGCACGATGCGGCGGTGATCGTCCAGCCAGCGCGACAAATCGCGTGCGCGGATGCCGGCTGCAATGCTGACCACGAGCGTCTCGGCAAGCAGTGGTGCCAGGCCGGCGACAGCCTCGCGCATCTGCTGCGGTTTCACGGCGATGAGCACGAGGTCGAGCCCGCGCAGGGCCGCGGCGTCGGCGCGCTCGAAGGTGGCCACCCCGAAGCGCTCGCGCAGCGTGTCACGTTGCGCGGCCGCGGGCTCGATCACCCTCAGGGCGTCGGCGCGCATGCCCTTGCCGAGGAGACCTCCGAGCAGTGCGCTGGCCATGTTGCCGCCGCCGATGAATCCGATGCGCATGGGCGCTCCGCTGAAAAGTGCTGTCGACGCGTACCAGGCGTCAGTGTAGAGGTCACCCGGGTCCCGCGTCCTGGCGGGTGCGCCGCATGAACTGGCTGGCGCGGATGCCGCAGGCCAGCAGGGTGAGGAGGTACACCAGTGCGCCGCCCGCGACCAGTCCCAGGGCCAGGCCGATACGCCGCCACGGGGTGGCCTGCATGGCAGTCCAGTCGAAGTGCGGCACGATCGCCCACAGGATGGCGGCCATCGACGCGGTGGCCAGCACCGTCTGTGCCAGGAACTTCGGCCATCCTGGCGACGGGCGCCACGCGCCGCGCCGCCGCAGTCCCGCCAGCAGCAAGCCGGCGTTGGCGAGCGCACCGAGCGAGATCGAAACGGTCAGGCCAGTGTGGCGCAGCCACGGCACTGTGACCACGTTGAGCAACTGCGTGACGATCAGCACGAAGATGGCGATCTTGACCGGGGTGCGGATGTCCTGGCGGGCATAGAAGCCAGGGGCGAGCACCTTGATCGCGATCAGGCCGACCAGTCCGATCGCGTAGCCCGAGACGGCGAGGCGGGTCATCTGGACGTCGTGGGCGCTGAAGCGGCCATAGTGAAACAGCAGTGCGGTGAGCGGTTCGGCCATCGTGGCCAGGCCCGCCATGCAGGGCAGCGCGAGCAGCACGCACAAGCGCAGGCCCCAGTCGAGCAGTCCGCTGTATTCATCCTCGTCGCCGCTGGCGCGTGCGCGCGCCAGGCTGGGCAACAGCACCGTGCCCAGGGCCACGCCGAGCAGCGCCGTGGGGAACTCCATCAGGCGGTCGGCGTACGACAGCCACGACACGCTGCCCGGCGCCAGGTGAGAGGCGATCTGCGTGTTGATGATGAGGCTGATCTGTGCCACCGAGACCGCGAGTACCGCCGGTGCCATCAACTGCAGCACGCGCCGTGTCGCCGGATCGGCCAGCGCCGTACGCAGGTCGATGCGGATGCGCGGCAGCATGCCGATGCGGCGCAGTGCCGGGACCTGTATGGCCAGTTGCGCAATGCCACCCAGCACCACGCCGATCGCCAGCGCAAGGATGGGCGGATCGAAGTGGCGCGCCAGGCCGAGCGCGGCGCCGATGAAGCACAGGTTCAGCAGCACCGGCGTAAAGGCCGGAATCGCGAACTGGCGCCAGGTATTCAGGACGCCGGCGCTCAGCGCCACCATCGACACGAAGAGGATGTAGGGGAACATCAGGCGCGTCATGCTGACGGCGGCCGCAAAGGCGTCCGGTTCGGCCCTCAAGCCGGAAGCGATCAGCCACACCAGCGCCGGCGCAGCCAGCACGCCCAGCACCGAAACGGCGACCAGCGACCAGAACAGCACCGTGGCGACCCGATCGACCAGGGCACGGGTTGCGCTCAGCGCTGCCGGCGCTTCACTGCCGGCGGCCTGCTCGTCGCGGGTGCGCGATTCGGCCAGGATCGGCACGAAGGCCTGCGAAAACGCCCCTTCGGCGAACAGGCGGCGCAACAGGTTGGGCAAGCGGAATGCGACGAAGAAGGCGTCGGTGAAGGCCGACGCGCCGAAGATCGAGGCAGTGATGTTTTCGCGGATCAGGCCCGTGATGCGCGAAAGCAGCGTCAAGCCGCTGATGGTGGAAGCGGCCCGCAGCAGGCTCATGCGCGGCCGCCGAGGCTTGTCCGGGCGGCCGCGCAAGTTGCGCGACTGGACGGTTTTCGATTATTATTCAAGGCTTTCCGGAATATTCCCGGAGGCAGTTTCGGCGCGTCATGCCGACGCGAGGGCCGCCCGCCGGTTTCGACAAGAGCGAGATTCTCTCATGGCCAATATTGCCTCCGCCCGCAAGCGTGCCCGCCAGGCCGTCCAGCGCAACCTGCACAACTCCAGCCTTCGCTCGCGCCTGCGCACCGCGATCAAGTCGGTGCGCAAGGCCATCCTGGCCGGCGACAAGGACGCAGCGAAGCGCACGCTGCAATCGGCCCAGGGCGTGATCGACCGCATCGCCGACAAGAAGATCGTGCACAAGAACGCCGCATCGCGATACAAGAGCCGCCTGGCGGCCGCGATCAAGTCGATGAGCTGAGCGACGCGCCGGACGGGTTTTCAGGCGCGCGCTCGTGTCGGGCGCTCGCCGAACAGCGCGCTGCCGATTCGCACGATCGTCGCGCCTTGTGACACCGCGGCTTCGAGATCCGCGGACATTCCCATCGAAAGCGTATCGAAATGGCGCGCGGCCTCGCCGGGGAGCATGGCCCTGATGTGCGCGTGCAGCGTGCGCAGGGCGCCGAAGCGCTCGCGCTGCAGCACCGTGTCGTCGGTGGGTTCGGGGATCGCCATCAGGCCACGCAGGCGCAGGCGTGGCAGTGCCGCCGTGAGCAGCGCCAGCGCCGGCGCGAGTTCGGGGGATGCGCCGCTCTTGCTGGACTCACCGGAAATGTTGACCTGCAGGCAGAGGTTCAGCGCACCCAGCGCCGGCGGACGTTGCTCGGACAAGCGGTGGGCGACCTTCTCGCGCTCGACCGAGTGGGCCCAGTCGAAGTGCTCGGCGATCGGGCGCGTCTTGTTGGACTGGATCGGGCCGATGAAATGCCACTCGAGCGGATCCTCCCGTCCGGGCCGTGCCGGCGACGCGCCTGACCGCTCGTCGCGGCAGGTGGCGATCTTGTCGAGCGCTTCTTGCAGGTAGCTTTCCCCGAATGCACGCTGGCCCAATGCCGCGAGTTCGAGCACTCGTGACGCGGGCTGGGACTTGCTGACCGCCAGCAGCTGCACCGAATCGGACGCGCGGCCTGCCGATTCGCAAGCCTGCCGGAGGCGATGCAGTACCTGTTCGTAGCGTTGACGCAACGCGGAATTGCCGTTCATCGCGTGATTCACCGTTGCGCCCCGCCGGGGCTGCTCGAAGCTGTGCGGATTCCGAAGATAGCAGGCATGCCGGTCGGCCGCAGCGTGCGGCGCCCGGGTTCAACGAGGACGCGTGATGGATATTGCCGAACTGCTGGCCTTCGCGGTGAAGAACAAGGCTTCGGACCTGCACCTGTCGGCGGGGCTGCCGCCGATGATCCGGGTGCACGGTGACGTGCGCCGGATCAACCTGCCGCCGATGGAGCACAAGGACGTGCACGGCATGATCTACGACATCATGAACGACACCCAGCGCAAGGAGTACGAGGAGCACCTCGAGTGCGACTTTTCCTTCGCGATCCCGGGCCTGGCCCGCTTCCGCGTCAACGCCTTCCTGCAGCAGCGCGGTGCGGGTGCGGTGATGCGGACCATCCCCTCGAAGATCCTGACCCTCGAGGAATTGAACGCGCCGAAGATCTTCAGCGAGATCTCGATGACGCCGCGTGGCCTGGTGCTGGTGACCGGGCCGACCGGTTCGGGCAAGTCGACCACCCTGGCGGCGATGGTCAACCACGTCAACGAGAGCCAGTACGGCCACATCCTGACGGTCGAGGATCCGATCGAATTCGTTCACGAATCCAAGCGCTGCCTGATCAACCAGCGCGAAGTCGGGCCGATGACCCTGTCGTTCAGCAATGCGCTGCGCTCGGCCTTGCGCGAGGATCCGGACGTGATCCTGGTGGGCGAGTTGCGTGACCTGGAGACGATCCGGCTGGCCCTGACCGCCGCCGAGACCGGACACCTGGTGTTCGGCACGCTGCACACGTCCTCGGCTGCCAAGACCATCGACCGCGTCATCGACGTGTTCCCTGCCGCGGAAAAGGACATGGTGCGCGCCATGCTGTCGGAATCACTGCGCGCGGTGATTTCGCAGTCGCTGCTGAAGACCAAGGACGGTGGCGGGCGGGTGGCGGCGCACGAGATCATGATCGGCACGCCGGCGATCCGCAACCTGATCCGGGAGGCCAAGGTGGCCCAGATGAACTCCGCGATCCAGACCGGCGCCTCGATCGGGATGCAGACGCTGGACCAGTGCCTGACCGACCTGGTGCGCAAGAACGTGATCGCGATGTCCGAGGCGCGCGCCGTTGCCACGGTCAAGGAGAATTTTCCGGGCTGAGCGGCGAACACGCAAAGCGCCGGCGAAGACCGAAGCAAGACCAGCCGTACGACCTGCTGTCGCGCCGCGACGAGGAAGGATCCGAGATGGAACGCGAACAAGCCTCCAAGTTCCTGCAAGACCTGCTGAAGCTGATGCTGGCGAAGAACGGGTCCGACCTGTTCCTGACCGCCGAGTTCCCGCCCGCCTTCAAGATCGACGGCAAGGTGCAGCCGGTCTCGAACGTGCCGCTGAACGGACAACACACGATCGAGTTGGCGCGGGCCTTGATGAACGACAAGCAGGCCGCCGAGTTCGAGGCGCACAAGGAGGTGAACTTCGCGATCAGCCCGGGCGGCATCGGCCGCTTCCGCGTGAATGCGTTCATGCAGCAGAACCGGGTCGGAATCGTGCTGCGCACGATCAACACCGAGATCCCGACCTTCGAGCAGCTTCAACTGCCCCCGGTGCTCAAGGACCTGGCGCTCACCAAGCGCGGCATGATCATCATGGTGGGGGCGACCGGATCGGGCAAGTCGAACACGCTGGCAGCGGTAGTGGGGCATCGCAACGAGATGTCCCACGGCCATATCGTCACCATCGAGGATCCGGTGGAATTCGTGCACCCGCACCGCAACTGCATCGTCACCCACCGCGAGGTCGGGGTCGACACCGAGAGCTGGGAAGTGGCGCTGAAGAACACGCTGCGCCAGGCGCCCGACGTGATCATGA
>CAZXLV010000026.1:11879-18248 GCA_964641405.1 uncultured Limnobacter sp.
GCTGCACTCGAACAGCGCCAACCAGGCGCTCGACCGGATCATCAACTTCTTTCCGGAAGAGCGGCGCGCCCAGCTGCTCATGGACCTGTCGCTGAACCTGAAGGCGATCGTGTCGCAGCGGCTGATCCCGATCGCTTCCGGCAAGGGCCGGGTGCCGGCCGTCGAGATCCTGCTGAATTCACCCCTGATCGCGGACCTGATCTTCAAGGGCGAGGTCGGGACCATCAAGGAAATCATGAAGAAGAGCCGCGAACTCGGCATGCAGACCTTCGACCAGGCGCTCTTCGACCTGTTCGAGGCGGGGCGCATCACTTACGAGGATGCGCTGCGCAATGCGGATTCGGTGAACGACCTGCGACTGAACATCAAGCTGAACAGCAAACGCTCGGAACGCGACCTGACTCGCGGCATCGAGCACCTGGACATCGTCTGAAGCGAGCCCGGCGGGGGAGCCTTCAGTCCGGCTTTCAGTCCTTGTGCCGGTAGCGGATGCGACCCTTGGTGAGGTCGTAGGGTGACAGCTCCATCGTGACCCGATCGCCGGGCAGCACGCGGATCCGGTGCTTCTTCATCTTGCCGGCCGCATAGGCCGATACCTCGACGCCATTGCTCAGCGTGACCCGAAAACGCGTATCGGGGAGCACTTCGGCGACCACTCCTTCCATTTCGATCAGTTCTTCCTTGGCCATCGTCGATTCCCATGATGTGGCGAACCTTTCATTGTACTCGTTGACGGCCTGTCTTGCTGCGCCGATGAGCGCGGTGGTGCGTCCGATGCGCTGACTGCGCGGGTTTGCTTCGCGTCGAACGATCGTCTATAAACCGGCAATGTCCGCCTTCGCGTCGAGCCGCATCGCGTTCGGCTTCGCTGCCGTGATGGCCGCATCGCTGCTGGCGATCGCGCTTGCGCCGGCGCGCGCCGACACCATCACGCTGCACAACGGCGATCGCCTCACCGGGCGCGTCCTGCACCTCACGCCGTCGACCCTGACCTTCGAGACCACCTGGGCGGGCGAGTTGCGGATTCCGCGCTACGAAGTCCGTGCCATCGAGACCGACAAGCCGGTCACCGTGCTGCGCGAGCGTGCCCGCGCGACCGAGTGGGCCAGCCTGAAGCCCGCTCCGGCGGGGGAGGTGGTGCTGGTTCCCGAGGCGACTGCGCCCGAAGTCCGCCTGCCGCTGGCGCGCCTGCGCTACATCAATCCGAAGCCGGAAGAGAGTGGCGAAGGCGTGTCCTACGAAGGGCGGGTGACGCTGGCGGGCACCTTCCTGCGTGGCAACGAGGTCGGCAATCGCCTCTACGTCGAGGCCGACCTGGCCGCCCGAGCGATCGACTGGCGCTATGAACTCAACGGCAAGCTCAGGCGCGAAAGCGACGAAGGTGTCGACAGTGCGTCGAACTGGCTGCTGTCGGGCCATTTCGACCATTTCCTCGACGACGACGACTTCGCCTACCTGCGCAGCGCGATCGAGCGTGACCGCTTTCGCGACATCGCGTGGCGCGCCAGCATCGGCGCGGGCTACGGCCGGCAGTTGCTGCAGACCGAACGAGCGAAGCTGTCGGTGCGCGGCGGTCTCGACGGCATTGCCCTGCGCCGCTTCGACGAGGTCCATGACAGCTGGCCGGCACTGGGTTGGGGTGTCGATGCGAGCTACCGGCTCGATGCCTTGTCGGCCGAACTGTTTCACAACCAGAGCGGCTACTGGAACCTGGTGGACACTTCCCGGATCACCTGGCGCAGCCGCAGCGGGCTGCGTGTGCCACTTGCGTCCGGGCTCACCGCGTCCCTGCAACTGAACCTGGAGTGGGAGCGGGTGCCTGCCCCGGGCACTCATCCCGTCGATGCCACCTGGCTGCTCGGCCTTGGCTATGCCTGGTGATCGCGGCGGGGTCGGCCGCCTGGCGGCAGTCATCCTGTCGCTGGCGCTTGGCGCCTGCGCGTCCACGCCCGTGCCTGCAGTGGACCCTTTCCTTGCCGGCGCGCGCAGCTACGCCGGCGTGCTGTCGTGCAGCGCCTGCCCGGAGCGCTCGATCGTGCTGACGGTCCTGGCCGATGGCAGCTTTCGCCTGCGCCAGTCGGAGCCTGCAGCCTCGTCGCCGGACGGGTCGGCCGCTGCGGTGGACGGCGCATCATCCGGAGCGTCGCGGGCCGGTGCGCCCGCGGTCAGCTACCAGTTCGGGCGCTGGATGGCTTCACCGCAGGCGGCCGACGTGCTCGAGTTGCACGGTCATGACGGGGTGTCGTGGCTGCTCAGGCGGGTGGCCCCCGACGCACTGCTGGTGCTCGACAACGAAGGGCGTGCCATTCGTGGCCTGGACAATGCAAGGCTGGCGCGCGCGCCGGAGGTGGTGCCGCTCGACGGGCCGTTCCGGCTGGTCGGACACTATCGCCACGAGGCGAGCCAGCGCGTGTTCGTGGAATGCCTCACCGGGCAGCGCCTGCTGGTGGCCGCACACCGGCGCGGCAATGGCGCGGGCGCATCGGCACCGGTGCCTGCTGCGGCCCAGCGGGCACTCGACGCAGCGCTGCAGGCGCTGAGCCCGCAGGCTGGCGAGGCGGTGCTGGTGGTGGTGCGCGGCTACCTGCTGCCGAGGCAGGCGCAGCCGACCAGTCCGGAACGCGAGTCGCTGGTGGTGACGGCATTCGAGCGCGCCACGCGCGGCGGTCGTTGCAACGACGCGATGCCGGGTGTGCGATGAGCCTGGATCGCCTGTTCCTCTTTCTTGGCGCTGTCTCGGGCCTGATTGCCGTGCTCGCCGGCGCACTCGCCGCGCACGTCCTGAAGGTGAGGCTGGATGCCGCGATGCTGGTCGTGTTCGAGACCGCGGTGCGCTACCAGATGTATCACGCGCTGGCGCTGGGCATCGTGGCCTGGGTCATTGCGCGATTCGATGGCCGCGTGCCGATCATCGCGGGCGCCTTGTTCATCATCGGCAGCCTGCTGTTCTGCGGCAGCCTGTATGCCTACGCGCTTTCCGGATTGCGCGGCTTCGCGATGGGGGCACCGTTCGGGGGTGCAGCGCTCATTGGCGGCTGGGCATGCCTGGCCTGGGCGGCGCTGGTCGGGCAGCGTCGTTCCCATTGACGCTGGCCGGTCGGCTGCGCGCGAAAATCTCGAATCCGTACAGGCGGCACTCGATGGCGCCGTTGTAGAGCGGGGTGCGGCGCCGCTCCTTCATTCCGAGTTGTCCGGGCAGTTCGCGGTCGCTGCTGAGCAACCAGGCCTGCCAGCCGGAGAAGTGCGTCCGCAGCGTTACGCCGAAGTCGCGCATGATGCGCTGGTGGCTGGCCGCATCGACGCCTGCCGCGTGCGCGGTGAACGGCGCTTCTTCAGCGCCGATGCGCTCGCCATAGGGTGGATTGGTCACGATGAAGCCGGGTTGGTCGAAAGGCGGGCGCGCACCTGCCGCATCGATGACCCGTAACGCGATTGCGTGCTCCGCCAGCCCGGCGCGCCCGGCATTGCGCCGCACCTGCTCGATGGCGCGCGGATCCACGTCGGATCCCGCCAGCAGCAGACCCGATTGCGGGCGCACGCCAGCCCGTGCACGGGCAGCGGTGGCGGCCGACGGCGCCACCGCGCGGCGCGTGACTTGCGCGCGCTGCGTCGCTTCGGTGCGCAGCGAGGCCCACAGCGCCCGATCGTGGTCCAGCAGCTTCTCCAGCCCGAACGCGCGCGACAGGCCGGGAGCAATGTCGAATGCACGTTGCGCGGCCTCGATCAGGATCGTGCCCGAGCCGCAGAAGGGGTCGTACAGAGGCATCGGTGGCACCCATCCGGCAAGGCTGAGCAAGCCGGCGGCAAGGTTCTCCTTGAGCGGCGCTTCGCCCTTGTCGTGCGCGCCCGAACGCCAGCCGCGCTTGAACAGGGGCTCGCCGCTGAGGTCGAGGTACAGCGTGGCCAGGCGGTCTTCCAGGTAGGCGAAGACGCGCGCATCGGGAGCGCGCGTGTCGATCGACGGACGTTCGCCGGTGCGATCGCGCAAACGATCGACGATGCCGTCCTTGATGCGCAGCGTGGCGAAGTTCAGGCTGCGCAGAGGCGAGCGGGTGGCGGCAACGTCCACCCGCAGCGTGTGACGGGCATCGAAGCATTGTTCCCATTCGATGCCGGCCGCCAGTCGGTACAGGTCGTCGTCGTTGCGGTAGCGGCGCGCGCCGATGCGGCGCAGCACCCGGCTGGCCAGCCGCGACCACAGATTGGCGCGATAGGCGACCTGACGATCGCCCGTGAACAGCACGCCGCCGGCAACCATGCGCCGCTCGCTGGCGCCCAGCTGCCCCAGTTCGTCCGCGAGTGCGGCCTCGAGTCCGCGCGGGCAGGGAGCAAACAGCTCGAACCCGGCTGGCGTCATCGCGATCAGAACGGCTTGACCACGACCAGCACGACGGCAAGCAGCAAGGCGAGCACGGGCAACTCGTTGAACCAGCGGAACCACCGGTGTGGCCGGCGGTTGGTGTTTGCCTGGAAGCCGCGCAGCAGGCGGCCGCAGCCGTAGTGATAGGCCAGCAGCGCCAGCACCACGGCCAGCTTGGCGTGCATCCAGCCGCTGCCGCGCCCGACCCCGTAGCCCAGCCACAGCCACAGTCCCGACAGGACCGCCAGCGCCATCAGGGGCTGCATGAATCGCCACAGCTTGCCGGCCATCAGCAGCAGGCGGTCACGCTCGGCACCGGGCGCATCGACCATGGCCAGGTTGACGTAGATGCGCGGCAGATAGAACAGCCCGGCGAACCAGCTGGTCACGAACACGATGTGCAGGGCCTTCACCCACAGGTATCCGCCGGGCATCACTCGCGGACTTCACCGTGGCCGAACACCACGTACTTCAGGCAGGTAAGGCCTTCCAGGCCCACCGGTCCGCGCGCGTGCAGCTTGTCGGTGGAGATGCCGATCTCGGCGCCCAGGCCGTATTCGTAGCCATCGGCGAAGCGCGTCGAGGCATTGACCATCACCGATGACGAGTCGACTTCGCGCAGGAAGCGCATGGCACGATCGTGGTCCCTGGTGACGATCGAATCGGTATGCAGCGAGCCGTAGCGGGCGATGTGCTCGATCGCTTCGTCGATGCCGGCGACAATCCGGATCGCCAGGATCGGCGCCAGGTATTCGGTGCGCCAGTCCTCCTCACTGGCCTCGCTGCAGGCAATGCCGGCCGCCGCCAGGATCCGGCGGGCATGCGTATCGCCGCGCAGTTCGACCTGCTTGCCGGCGTAGATCTTCCCGAGCGCGGGCAGCACCGCAGGGGCGATGCCTGCGGCCACCAGCAGCGTCTCCATGGTGTTGCAGGGCGAGTAGCGCTGCGTCTTGGCGTTGTCGGCGATGCGGATCGCCATCGCGACATCGGCGCCCTCGTCGATATAGACGTGGCAGATGCCGTCGAGGTGCTTGATGACCGGCACGCGCGCTTCCCGGGAAATCCGCTCGATCAGCGACTTGCCGCCGCGTGGCACGATCACGTCGACCCACTCGGGGTGCGTGATCAGCGCGCCGACGGCGGCGCGATCGGTGGTCTCGATGACCTGCACCGCGTCCGGCGGCAGGCCAGCGTCGCGAAGGCCCTCGCGGATCAGCGCCGCGAGTGCCTGGTTGCTGTGGATTGCCTCCGAACCGCCACGCAGGATGGTGGCGTTGCCCGACTTGATGCACAGGCCGGCGGCGTCGATGGTGACGTTCGGGCGTGACTCGTAGACGATGCCGATGACGCCCAATGGCACGCGCATCTGCCCGACCTGGATGCCGCTGGGCCGAAGGCGCATGTTCAGGATCTCGCCGACCGGATCGGGCAAGGCGACGATCTGCTCGAGGCCGGCCGCCATCGCTTCGACCAGCGTGTCGCCGAGCGCCAGGCGATCGATGAAGGCGGGGTCGTGGCCGGCACTACGGGCTGCGGCAAGATCCCTGGCATTGGCTGCCATCAGCGCGCCGGCATCGCGCCGGATCGCCGCCGCCGTGGCGACGAGCGCGCGATCGCGGGCTGCGCCCGAGGCGCGCGCAATGGTGCGACTGGCCGCGCGCGCGCGCTGGCCGATGTCGGCCATGTACGCCTCGATGTCGAAACGCTGGAGATCCACGTCAGTTCCCTGCGAGCGTCGGTGCGCCGGCCATCGACATCGCGAGGATCTCGAGGCCGTGCCAGGCATCGGTCCGGTCGATGCCCTTGATCATTCTATCGGTGCGCGCCGCCCATTGCAGCGCCCTGTGCAGGCGGCCTTCGTCGAGGCGCCGCAGCGCTTCCCCGAACAGGCGCTCGCGCGGCCCGAACACGCGCGCCTCGCGCAGTGCCTGGGCCAGCGGCCGTCCGGCCCGGCGCGCCTCGTGCAGGCGCTGCAGGGTGCGCAAGGCATCCGCAAGCGCCCACAGGAT
>CAZXLV010000027.1:0-18220 GCA_964641405.1 uncultured Limnobacter sp.
TCGCTGCCGATCTCGTTGAACAGCGCCAGGTTCGCCAGGAAGGTCCGGGTCATGACTTTCGGTGCGCGCACGGAAACAGGGCCCTCACTCAAGGTGCATCCGGTGATTGCTTGCCATCGGTGGCATTCTGAACCGGATCTGGATGATCGCCGTGCGCAGCTTGCCGCGCCAGCCCGAAGATCGCAAGTGCCGGCGCAGGCGCAGCATCGAGGGCACGCGCCAGTGCCCACGCGACGTGCTCTCGCACCAGTGCCGAAGGATCATCGGCGCGCGCCCGCAAGGCGGCGATCACCGAGGCACCGCCGCCGGCGTTGCCAAGCGCCACGGCGAGGTTGCGCAGCCAGCGCTGGTAGCCGATACGCCGGATCGGCGAACCGGCCAGGCGCGCCTCGAACTCCTCGGCGCTCCAGGCAAACAGTTCGACCAGGGTCGCGGCATCGAGACGCGCGCGCGGCGCGAAGTCCTCGATCTGGTGCGCCTGCGCGAAGCGATTCCATGGGCAGGCCAGCTGGCAGTCGTCGCAGCCGTAGATCCGGTTGCCGATCGGCGCGCGCAGTGCCTCGGGAATCGAACCCTGCAACTCGATGGTCAGGTAGGAGATGCAGCGGCGGGCATCGACCCGATAGGGCGCAACGATGGCGCCGGTGGGGCAGGCCGCGAGGCAGCGCGTGCAACTGCCGCAGTGATCGACGATCGGCTCGCAAGCCGGCAGGCGCAGATCGGTGTACAGGGTGCCGAGGAAGAAGGTCGAGCCGCGCCGCGTGTCGAGCAGCAGCGTGTGCTTGCCGCGCCAGCCGATCCCGGCGCGGCGCGCCAGTTCGACCTCCATCACCGGCGCCGAGTCGCAAAAGACGCGATAGCCGAAGCGGCCCACCTCGACCTCGATACGCGTGGCAAGCCGCTGCAGGCGCGCGCGCACCACCTTGTGATAGTCGCGACCCAGCGCGTAGCGGGACACATAGGCACGCTCGCCCTCACCCAGCGTGGCCCAGGCCTGCTCGATCCACGCTGCATCACGCGGCGCGTATTCCATGCTGACCATCAGTGCCGTGACGGTGCCTGGCACCAGTTCCGCGGCGCGCGCCCGCTTCATGCCATGGCGGGCCATATAATCCATCTCGCCATGGAAGCCGGCCTCCAGCCAGGCGCGCAGCCCGGCTTCGGCATCGCGCAGGTCGACATCGGCCACGCCGAGCGACGCGAAGCCGCACTCGCGCGCCCATTGTTGCAACTGCTCGATGCGAAGATCCACGCCGCGATTCTAGGCGTCCCTTCTGCCCGATGACTGCCACTGCCGACCGGTTCAGCCTGGATTTGCCCGACGCGCTCGCCACCGCGGCGCTGGCCACGCAAGTGGCGGCCTGCCTCAAGCCGGGCTTCGTCATTCATCTGTCGGGCGACCTGGGTGCCGGCAAGACCACCTTCACCCGCGCCCTGCTGCGCCAACTCGGTTTCGAGGGGCGCGTCAGGAGCCCCAGCTTCGCCTTGCTCGAATCGTATGAACTTTCGAGGTTCACGCTGTATCATTTTGATTTCTATAGACTGTCATCTGAACAAGGTTGGCTCGATGCCGGTTTCGACGACTATCTCGATGGGCACTCCGTGGCCATCATCGAATGGCCCGAGCGCGCCGGAGACACCCTGCCCGCGCCCGATCTGCACATTCGCCTGGCTTTCGATGCCGGGCACGGCGAAACGGCGCGCGTGGCCAAGCTGCGGGCCGCATCGGCACGAGGGCGCGCATGCCTGAGCGCGCTGCAGGCGCCCGGCGATGGCTCCTGAAGGCCGGCGCACGCTCGGGCATGGGCCTGGCAGCCGCGCGCGGCGCCCTGACCGGCAGCTTGCTTGCACTCGACCTGCCGTTAGCCCAGGCGGCCACGATCGTGGCGGTGCGGGTGTGGCCGGCGCGCGACTACACGCGGGTCACCCTCGAACTGGACGAACCGGTCAAGTCCAGCCAGCTGCAACTGTCCGATCCGCCGCGGCTGGTGATCGACCTGGAAGGGCTCGACATCGATCTCGCCTTGCGCAGCCTGGTGGCGAAGATCCGCCCCGAAGATCCCTACATCGAGCAGGTGCGCGTCGGCCAGAACCGGCCGAAGGTGGCGCGCATCGTGTTCGACCTGAAGACCGAGGTGGTGCCCAGGCTGTTCGAGCTGGCGCCGATCGGCAATTACCGCCACCGGCTGGTGCTCGATCTGCATCCGGTCGTGGCACCCGATCCCCTGCAGACGCTGCTGGCCGAAATGCGTGCCGGCGGCACGCGCGCACCTGAGGGCGCGCCTGCACCGCTGCCGCCGCGCGACCCGCTCGCCTCGCTGCTGCAGGATCGCTCCGGCAGCACGGCAGCCGCCCCGGGTCGCGGTGGCGCGTCGGGCAGCGCCAGGCCGCCGGGCGCCGGTGCATCACCGGCGCCGGACACCGCGCGGGCCGGCCCCGACCAGCGTTCGTCCAAGCACGCGCCCGCCGGCGGCCAGCGACGCGCGCGACCGGCAACGCGGCGCCTGGCAACGATCGCCATCGATCCAGGCCACGGCGGCGAGGATCCAGGCGCGATCGGTCGCCGCGGCACGATGGAGAAGGACGTGGTGCTGCGCATCGGGCAGTTGCTGCGCGAACGCGTCAATGCCGAGCCCGGCATGCGCGCGTACATGGTGCGCGAGGCCGACTACTTCGTGCCGCTGGCCCAGCGCGTCGCCAAGGCGAGGCGCGTGCAGGCCGACCTGTTCGTATCGATCCACGCAGATGCGTTCGTGGAGGCGCGCGCACGCGGCGCTTCGGTGTATGTGCTGTCCGAGCGCGGCGCCACCAGTTCCGCCGCGCGCTGGCTGGCACGCAAGGAGAACGCCTCGGACCTGATCGGCGGAGTCGATCTGGGCAGCCGCAACCAGGAGGTTCGCCAGATCCTGCTGGATCTCTCGACCACCGCGCAGATCAAGGATTCGAGCCGGCTCGGTCGCATCGTGCTGTCGGAACTCGGCGACGTCGGAGAGCTGCACAAGCCACGCGTCGAGCAGGCGGGGTTTGCGGTGCTCAAGGCACCCGACATTCCGTCGATCCTGGTCGAGACCGCCTTCATCAGCAACCCGCACGAAGAGCGCAGGCTGGCCGACACGCGCTACCAGGCGCGCATCGCCGACGCCATCTTTCGCGGACTGCGCGCCTACCTGCGAGCGCATCCCGGCGCGCCCGCCGCCAGGACCACCTGAGCCGCCAGCGCAGCGCCCGGAAGCCGTGAATCTCAGGACGCCGCTTGCGGCGACGACTCCTCGGGCTGTTCGAGGCGATAGCCGATGCCGCGCAGCGTGCTGATGTGCGCGCCGGTGCCCGCCAGCTTGCTGCGCAGGCGCGACACGTAGACCTCGATCGCGTTCGGAGCGAGTTGCTCGTCCCAGCCGGCGATCGCACGCAGCAGGCGCTCCTTGGTGACCGCGGTGCCGGCGTGCAGCACCAGGTACTCGAGGATCGACCACTCGCGCGGCGTCAGGTCGATCGGCACCGAGCCGTGGCGAACCTCGCGCTTGCGGCTGTCGATCACCAGTTCGCCGCAGGTGATCACGTCGCCGCGCGGTGCGCTGCCGTTGTGGCGCACCAGGGCGCGCGCGCGCGCCACCAGTTCGCGCGCATCGAAGGGAACATTCAGGTGATCATCGGCACCCGCGTCGATGGCGGCGATGCGCGTCTCGGCCGCCTCGGAGGCACTCAGGATCAGCACCGGCAGGCGCACGCGCTGCTGGCGCAAGCCGCGCAACCACTCGAGCCCCGACTCGCTGTCGCGCTCGAGATCGAGCACGATGCCGTCGAAGTGTCCGCCACGCAGCACCGGATCGGCCTGCCCCGGCAGGTCGACGATGTCGATGGCATTGCCGGCTTCGCGCAGCGGGGCCAGGATCCGCGCGGAGACACTTTCATCGCTGCATACGACCAGGATCTTCATGGTTGCCGGCCGACCGTCTCCGATCAGCATGGGTTCGCCGCCTCGCCGACACCCGATCGGAAACCCGGGCATCGGCACCCGGTGCGATTCGCCGAACGACTCGCGGAATCATTCTAGCTCGCATCCTTGCGTACCCTCCAGTTGATCTTCGACCTGGTCGTCGAGCGTGATCCGCGACCCGGGACGACCCGGCGTGCCTCAGCGCACGCCAATGCGCGCGCGCCGGCGCCGCAACAGGTGGCGGGCCACCTCGAACAGCGCCGGCAGCCCCGGGATCACGATCATCGCCAGCGTCACCCACTGGAAGTTTGCGCGCACCCACGCCGTATTGCCGAAAAGGTATCCGATGCCGCTCAGCGCAACCACCCACAGGAGTCCGCCGACGACGTTGTAGAGGGCGAACTTCGCATAGCTCATGCGGGCAACACCCGCGACGAAGGGCGCGAAGGTACGCACGAAGGGCAGGAATCGCGCCACGATGATGGTGATGCCGCCGTGACGCTCGTAGAAGGCGTGGGTGCGCTCGAAGGCCGCCTTGTTGAAGAAGCGCGACTGCTCCCAGCCGAAGACGCGCGGCCCGATGAACTTGCCCACCGAGTAGTTGAGCGCATCACCCAGCACCGCCGCGCTGGTCAGCAGCACCATCAGCAGCGGCAGGTTCATGGCGCCGAGACCGGCACTCGCGCCCGCCACGAACAGCAGTGAATCGCCGGGCAGGAACGGCATCACCACCAACCCGGTTTCGACGAAGATGATCGCGAACAGCAGCCCGTAGACCCAGGCGCCGTACTGCGTGACCACATCGGCCAGGTGCCGGTCGAGGTGCAGGAAGATGTCGGCGAACTGGGAAAAGTCCATGGCGGCGGATGTTACACGGCGATCCCTATAATCCCCGCATGAACATCGAGGACGCGGCCACCCGCCCGATTGCCCTGCTGCCGGACCGGCTGGTGAGCCAGATCGCTGCCGGCGAAGTGGTCGAGCGCCCGGCCTCGGTGGTGCGCGAGTTGCTCGAGAACGCCATCGATGCCGGTGCGCGGCGGGTGTCGCTGCGCATCGAGGAGGGCGGCATGCGCCGCGTCGTCGTCAGCGACGATGGACGCGGCATTCCGGCCGTCGAATTGCCGCTGGCGCTGACGCGCCACGCCACCAGCAAGATCGCCACGCTGGAGGAACTCGAGCGTGTCGGCACGCTCGGCTTTCGCGGCGAGGCGCTGGCCTCGATCGCCTCGGTGGCACAGGTGCGCCTGCTCAGCCGCATTGCGGGCGCCGGCTCGGCCTCGCGCATCGACAGCGGCCACGACGGGATCGCACCGGCGGCGGGAGCGGTGGGCACCACGGTCGAAGTGCTCGACCTGTATTCCCATACGCCGGCACGCCGCAAGTTCCTGAAGGCGCCAGCCACCGAGGCGGCGCACTGCGTGGAGGCGTTCCGGCGCATCGCACTGGCCCATGAGCACATCGAATTCGAGTTGCAGGTCGACGCGCGCCACCCCGAACGGCTGGCGGCCACCGACTGGCGCAGCCGCGCCCTCGAGGCGCTGGGCGAGGACTACGCCCGCGCGCACCGGATCGTCGCCGCGCAGGCGGGGCCGCTGCGCCTGTGGGGCGTGCTCGGGCGGCCCAGCGTGAATCGCGCGCGCGCCGATCGCCAGTATCTCTACGTGAACCGCCGCTTCGTGCGCGATCGCCTGCTCGGCTACGCCATCAAGCAGGCCTACTCGGACCTGATGCACGGCGATCGCCATGCCGCCTGGGTGCTGTTCATCGACATCGACCCGGCGCTGGTCGACGTCAACGTCCACCCGGCCAAGATCGAGGTGCGCTTTCGCGATCCCGGCGCGCTGCGCTCGTTCGTGTTCCATGCGGTCAGCGATGCCCTGCGCGAGAGTGTCGCATTGCAGGCGGGCCAGGCAATGCCGGATGCCTACTGCGCGGCGCCGCAGCGCAGCGGCCTTGCGGCCGCGCGGCCGGTCATGCGCGAGGCCCCTGAAGCCGCTGCGGTGACGCGCAGCCTGGCGTTCTACGCGCCGGGCGAAATCGGCGCTGCACTGGCCGAACCTCCGCATACGGGAATCGGCCCCGCGCGCGTCGCCGAACCCGCGATGCAGGCCGGCATCGGCGACGAATCCGGCGATGAGCAGCCTTTAGGGCAGGCGCTGGCGCAGTTGCACGGCACCTGGGTGTTGGCACAGAACCGTCATGGACTGGTGCTGGTGGACATGCACGCGGCTCACGAACGCATCGTCTACGAGCGGATGAAGACGCAACTGGCGGCGGCCGCGATCCCGACCCAGGTGCTGCTGGTGCCGGCCAGCTTTCGCGCCGATGCGCTCGAAGTGCGCGCCGTCGAGGACGAGGCGGATGCGCTGGGCGCGCTCGGCCTGGAACTCACGGTGATGTCGCCCGGCGCGATCGCGGTGCGCGCAGTGCCCGCGCCGCTGGCGCAGGGCGACGTGGTGGCGCTGGCGCGCTCGGTGCTTGCCGAACTCATCGAGCATGGTGCCAGCCGGGCGCTTGCCGAGCGGCGCGACGCACTGCTCGCCACCATGGCCTGCCACGCGGCGGTGCGCGCCAACCGCCGCCTTTCGCTGCACGAGATGGACGCGCTGCTGCGCGAGATGGAACGCACGCCCGGCGCCGATCAGTGCAACCACGGCCGTCCGACCTGGTTGCAGTTCTCGCTGGCCGAACTCGATCGCTGGTTCCTGCGCGGGCGCTGATCGATGCCGCGACACGGCGCCGGGCCCAGGCGCGCAGCCAGGTGAACGATCGCCGCGAGTTGCCGCTCGCGCTGCTGCTGGGCCCGACCGCAGCGGGCAAGAGCGCGGTCGCGATGGCCATTGCCGAGCGCCTGCCGATCGAGATCGTCAGCGTCGACTCGGCCCAGGTGTATCGCGGCATGGATATCGGTACCGCCAAGCCCGGCGCGGGCGAGCGTGCCGCAGTGCCCCACCACCTGATCGACATCGTCGATCCGCTCCAGCGCTACTCGGCGGCGCGTTTCGTCGCGGACGCACAGGCGGCCATCGCCGGCATCCGCGCGCGCGGGCGCCTGCCGCTGCTGGTCGGCGGCACGATGCTGTATGCGCGCGCACTGCTCCAGGGGCTGCATCGGCTGCCCGGCGCCGACGCAGGCTTGCGCCGCCGGCTCGATGCGCAGGCGCGCGCACTGGGCTGGCCGGCGCTGCATGCGCGCCTGGCACGGGTCGATGCCGCCACCGCCGCGCGCCTGCAACCGGGCGATGCGCAACGCATCCAGCGCGCCCTGGAGGTTTTCGAACTCACCGGCCGTCCACTGTCGGAGTGGCTGGCAGCGCCGCTCGGGCCAGCCTCGTCCGGCGCTGCACGCGCGCCGGCGCAGTTCGTGCAGATTGCACTCGAGCCGTCACAGCGCACCGTGCTGCATGAGCGCATCGCGACACGCTTCCGGAGCATGGTCGGGGCCGGCCTGCTCGACGAGGTGCGCGCCTTGCGCGCGCGCGGCGACCTGTCGGAGGAATTGCCCTCGATGCGCTGCGTCGGTTATCGGCAGGCCTGGGCCTGGCTCGATGCCGGCGGCCCGCTGGAAGCAATGATCGATGCCGGCATTGCGGCAACCCGCCAGCTGGCCAAGCGACAACTCACCTGGTTGCGCGCGATGCCCGAGCGGATGCCGATCGACTGCCTGTCGGCCGATGCGCCGGCGCGCACGCTCGAGGTGCTGCGCCGGGCGTGGCAGCAATGAGCCGTTCGCATCGCGTTCAGTCGAACGAATAGAAGTAGAGGATGTCCAGCGCGCTGTCGGTGCCCGTCTGGCCGCGCACCGACAGCCGGTGGGTGATGTCGTACTGCACGCGAAACACGTTCCATACGCCGCGCAATCCCTGCTCGTAGGTCACGAACACCCGCGAACTGAGCCGCTTGCCGACCGCCAGCACGTTTTCCGCCGCCGCGCCGGTCGGCACGCCCACTGTGCCCGCCTGCCCGGGGAAACTGGCGCCGAAATTCGGATCGAAGACCGCCCCGCCGTTGGCCCCGCGCACCGTCAGCAGGTCCAGCCCGAAGGCGCGACTCAGTTCGCCGGTCAGGCCGCCGTCGTTTTGCCCGAACAGGGTCGCCGCGGCGGCCTGCAGGGCCGCCATCTGTCCGCCGCTGCGCGCGTCGTCGAGCCCGACCCCGAGCACCAGCCACGAGAGCTTTTGCGAGTCGGGCACGTCGGGACTGGAGACGAGCCGGATGCGCGGCGACAGCACCGTGCCGGTGAGGCTGACGCCGGCTTGCACCGGCTGGTTGCGGCGCATGGCCACGATGTCGAGCAGCGGATTGTCGAGCGGACCGCTGAAGATCACCTGCCCGCGGGTGATCTCGAGTTTCTGGCCATAGGCCGCATAGGTGCCCTCGCGCACACGCACCGTGCCGTAGGCGCGCGGCGCGTCGGGCAAGGTGCCGCGCAGGTCCAGTGTACCGGCCAGCAGCACATCGATTCCGCTGCCGCGCACGCGCAGGTGCTCGCCCAGGTCCAGGGAGAGATCGGCGCCGATCTGCAAGCCGCCCGCGGCCGGCGCGGGCGCCTCCCGCTGCGAGGCAGCGCTCTGGTCCGCGATCACCACCACGTCGTCGGGCAGGATCGGCGCATCACCGCCGCGCAACTCGATCAGGCCTTCGTCGGCGTGGATCTTGCCCTTCCATTCGAAGGCGCTGCCGCGACTGCTGACCCGACTCTCACCCGACATGACGACGCGCTGGCCCGGTCCGAACGGCACCGGCAAGTGATCGGCGCGCAAGCGGAAGTCGCCCACCAGGCCTTCCAGGGCGAGTTGGCCGTCCATCGTCACCGATCCCTGGCCCGACTCGAGCCGCAGCGCGGCCAGCTCCAGCCGATCGCCCTCGAATCGCGCGTTCAGGATTCCGCCGCTCAGGCGCCAGCCAAGGGCGCGCTGCAACAGCGCCAGGTCACGGCCGCTGAGATCGCCGCGCAGTTGCGGTGTGCGCACGGTGCCCGCGACGCTGCCGGCAAAGTGCAGCCGCCCCGCCATTGCCCACTCGGGTCCGATCAGGCGGTTGGCAAACGCCAGCGAAGGGATGCGCAGGTCGACCTTGCCGTCGAGTTGGCCATCGATCAGGCGCACGTCTGCCGAGCCGCCGGCGCCCGGCACCTCGCCGGCGTCCAGATGCAGCACGACGCGCCCGCTGGCGCGCTCGATGGAATTGCCCGACAGGTCCCAGCTGCCGCCCAGGCGCAGGTCCTCGAACGAGACGCGCGTGGCGCCGACTGCCTGCCCCTGCCCGCTTGCCGCCGTCGCGGCCGTGAAGCGCTCGGCCCAGCGCCCCAGCGGCAGCGCGCTGGCCTCGCCGCGGCTCGCGATCTGCCCGGCGCGCAGCGACAGTTCGGCCAACTGCACGCGCCCGCCATCGATGCCCAGCGCGGCGGCGCCCAGCACCAGCAGATCGGCCTGCAGCGCGAGCGGCGCGGGCGCCTCCAGGCGGGCAGTCAGCGGGGCCTCGACGCGCAGCGCATCCAGCATGCCACTCCAGCGCCAGTCGGGGGCGTGCGCCAGCGCTCCGTGCGCGGCAGCGTGCGCCTTCAACTGCGGACCGCTCGCGTCCAGCTGCAAGGTGTGCGCATCGAGCGCGCCATCGGCGCGCGCGCTGATGCGGTCCAGGCGCTGCCCGGAGAACTGCAGCGCCGCGGCGTCGATGCGCAGCGCCACGCGCCCCGCATCCAGGTTCGGCATCTCGATGCGTCCCGACACGGTGGCAACCTGCAATCGCTCCTGCCAGGCCAGCGCGCGCGCGCCGAAGTCCGCCTTGATGCCCAGCGGCACGGCGGCGCGCCAGCCGCCACTGAGCTCGCCTTCGGCCGCCAGGGAACCGGCCATCCCGGGCTCCAGGCGCGCCAGCGAAGCGGCCTTCAGCTCGAAACGAAGCCGATCGCCGACGTGTCCGAAGCTGCCGCTTGCGCGCGCGCCCAGGTCACCGCTGGCCAGCCGCAGCGTGACGTCTCGCAGGCGATCCGGTGACAGCTCGCCGCTCCAGTCCAGGCGCAGCGGCTGCCCATCGAGCTGACCCTGGTCGATTGCCAGCCGCGTCGCCAGCAGCGGTTGCGGCCAGGCGCGCCCGCTGGCGGCCCAGCGCCCCGACAGGGCGCCGTCCAGCCGCGCCAGCCACGCCGGTGACAGCCATTCCGGCAGCACCGCCCCGCCCAGGGCGGATTGCAGTCTGAGCACTGCAGCCGGGTCGACGGCGGAGAATTCACCCGCCAGGTCGAGCTCGTAGGGCGCCGCCAGCGCCACGCTGCCGCGCGTCGACAGCGTGCCGGCGGCGCTGCGCACTTGCGCCTGCTCGATGCGGGCGCGCGCATTGGCCAGGCGCACCTGCACGCTGGCGGCGATGTCTTGCCGGCTGGCATCGGACAACTCGATCCTGAGCGCATCGTCATCAGCGCCGATCCGCCCGCTCAGGCGCGTCGTCGCCAGGCTGCTTTCGAGTCGGGCAAGATCGAGCCCCTGCACGCGCAACTGCGCCGTGGTGGCGGGCAGGCGGCGCCCCCACACAGTCAGCATGCGGCTGAAGTCGATCGCCGCATCACCCTGCAGCGTGGCCCCGCCGGCCAGCGTCGCATGCAGCCCATCGACGGCGAGGTGCTCGCCCGCCCAGGTGAAGCCGCTTGCCAGCGAGTCGAGCGGAATCGCCCGCGCGTCCCAGGCGCCGGCCAGCGCATTGCGCACCTCCAGCCGGCCGCTGGCTTGCCCGTGCCTAAGGCGGATCGTGGCCGACCCGGCCAGGCGCGCGCGCAAGGTGGTGGGCAGGCCGAGTTGGGCCGGCTCGACACCGTTGAGGGTCAACTGGATCGGCGCCAGTCGCTCGCCTGCAGGCGCGCCGGTGCGCACCCGGGTGTCGAGTGCCAGCCACACCGGTGCGGGCGCGCTCGCATCACCGAGCGCGACCACACCCGGCGGCGGCAAGGCCTGCGCCGCCAGCGCGAAATCTTCCAGCGTGCCATCGGCCAGCACCTTGATTTGCGGAATGGCCGACCAGCCCGCGACCCGCGCGGCCACCATCCCGGACAACTCGAGCGCGTAGGGCGCACTGTCGCCAAGGCTGGCGCGCAACTGCGCCTCGCCCCACTGCGTCGAGTGCGCGGCAAGATAGCGGATCCTGTAAGTGCCGGCCCGGTAGCGCATTGCCAGCGATACGCGCTCGAGCACGATCGGCGCGCTGTCGGGCGAGGTCACCGTCAGGCGCCCGATGCCCAGCGCGTCGAGGGCAAAAGGCATCGGCAGGCGCAGGCTGGCCGGCAGCGAAAACGGTTCCTCCGAGGGCGCCAGGCGCAGCGCCACCGTGCCGATCTCTAGCCGCGACAGTCGCAGTTCGCCCTGCAGCAGGCGATCGGGTCGCCAGGCCAGCGCCAGGCCATGCAGCTCGACCTCGCCGTACGCGGCGTCACGCCAGCGCAGCGAGGCGATGCGCACCCCGCCCGCCAGGCTGCCCTGCACGGCTCCCACTTCGAAGGCGCCAGCGCTGGACGCGACGGCCTGCCCGAGCGCCCAGCGCAGGAACGAAGTGCTCTGCCCGACCCACCACAACAGGCCGGCCGATGCCAGCAGCAGCACCGCGAGGCTCACGCCGAGGATACGCAGCAACTGGCGCGCCAGGCGTCCCATGTCAGAACGCGTAGCCCACCGCAAGATGCGCGCGCCAGCGCCGGACCGCCTCGCCGTAGGCGAGATCGAGGCTGATCGGGCCGATCGGCGAGTGCCAGCGCGCACCGATGCCGTAGCCGCGCATCACCTTGTAGTCGGCCCAGCGATCGGTCGCATCACCGACGTCGACGAAGGTCGCCGCGAACCAATTGGGAGCCACCGGGTGCTGGTACTCCAGGCTGGCAACGGCAAGCACCCGACCGCCGACAATGGCGCCCTGGTCGGGCACGCCGATCGACAGGTAACCGTAGCCGCGCAGCGATTGCGTGCCGCCGGTGCGGAACAGGTTCTCCGACGGGATGCCGTCGCGCCCGCCGGCCACCACCTGGCCGAACTCCAGCAAGCCGATCAGGATCCCGTTGCCCAGCGACGATCGAAGCGGTATCGGCCAGAAGCGCATCGTGCGTGCATAGAACCGCGCGAAGCTGCGATCGCTGGCGAGCGCGCGGCTTGCGCCCGAAACCTGCGCGCTGATCGAGTAACCCGAGCGCGGATCGATCTGCGAGTCGAAGCGCCGGCGCGTCCAGGCGTAGCCGAGCGTGAGCGCGCGCGCGCGCTCCACGTCGAGCGCCAGCGGCAGCTCGCTCGCTTCCCTCTGGTATTGCAGCGAAATGAAGTGGGTGGCATCGCCGCGCTCCTTGCCCTGGCCCAGGAACAGGGTCTGCTTGCGGGTCAGCTCGCCCTGCACATCGAAGCGCTCGACGCGCGCGCCGGCCTGGTAGTAGTGCCCGCTGGCGCTCTGCGGCGTGCGCACACTGGCGAAGACGCGCCGCCGCACCGACTGCAGCAACACCCCGCTGTCGAGCTGCCAGCCGCGACCGAGCAGATTGCGCTGCTGGTAGCCAAGCAGCCCGCGCGCACCTTCGTCACTGCTGTAGCCGATGCCGAACATCGCCTGGTGCACTTTGCGCTCCGAAACTTCCACCGTGACCGGCACCGTGTTGCGCGCGGGATCGGCCTCGACGGCGGCCAGGTCGGGCAGCACGTCGACCGCGTCGAAGTATCCCGAGGCGCGCAGCCGCGCCTGGAAGGTCAGCAGGTCCTCGAAGCTGTAGGGGTCGCCGGCCTGCGCCGGCTGGCCGTCGGCGCCCGGCGTGGACGCCTGCCAGGGCTGCAGCGCTGCCACGATGGACAGCGGGTAGCGCTGCAGTCCCTTGATGGTCAACGCGCCGAAAGTGAGCCGGGGGCCGCTTTCGACGTGCAGCGAAAGCCTGGCCGCGGTCGTCGCGGCATCGACTTCGGCGCGACTGTCCACGATGCGCGCGCGCACGAAGCCGTGCTGCTGCATGACATCGAGCAGCAGTCGCTTGCCTTCCTGCCAGCGACTGCTGAGAAAGAAGCTGCCCTCGGGCAGCGGCCAGCGCTGCAGCAGCCTGGCGCGCATCGCCTGCGCCTCGGGTGGTCCGTCGAGCGTGAAGTCGAAGCGGCTCACGGTGGTGCGCGCGCCGGCATCGACGACGATGCGCACGCGCGGCGTCGCCCCCGCCTCGGTCGACTCCAGCGACACCTCGGCGGTGGCCGAAAAGTAGCCGGCGGCCTGCGCGATCGCCAGCGCCTCCTCGCGCCCGCGCTCGATGAACAGCGGCAGTTGCCCGGCCTCGAAACCCGCTTCGTCGATCCAGCGGCCCAGCAGGGTGCGCGTGCGCAGCGCCTCGACCAGTTCCTCGGGGGCCTCGATGTCGAGCCGGTAGTTGGCCGCCAGCGCAGGCGCGGCCAGCAGCAGGCCGACGCACGTCGCGATGAGCGCCAGCCAGCCCCGGCAGCCCGGCGCCGCCAGTCGGGGCGCCGCCGCGGAAGGTGTGAACGAATCGGGCATGCCGGATTCGTTCACCGGCGCTCAGACGACGAGGGCGGCCGGCGCACCCGCTGGTCGTTCGACGATCTCGCCGATCCGAAAGACGCTCTCGCCGGCCGCGCGCAGCAGCGATTCGGCGCTGGCGGCCTGCTCCGGGGCCACCACCACGACCATGCCGATGCCGCAGTTGAACACCCGCTGCATTTCGGCGTCGGCGATCTCGCCGTGCTGTTGCAGCCAGCCGAACAGCGGCGGCATCGTCCAGGCATCACGATGCAGCACCGCCTGGCAGCCTGTGGGCAGCACCCGCGGCACGTTCTCGAGCAAGCCGCCGCCGGTGATGTGGGCGATGCCCTTGACCGGCAGCGCACCGATCAGCGCCAGCATGGGGCGCACGTAGATGCGCGTGGGCGCGAGCACCGCGTCGGCGAAGCGCTGGCCGTGGAAGTCGCCGAGCACCTGCGGCGCGTCGATGGCGCCCCAGGTGCGTTCGATCACGCGCCGCACCAGCGAGTAGCCGTTCGAATGAGCGCCGCTCGAGGCCAGGCCCAGCACCAGGTCGCCGGTCTCGATGCGCGAGCCGTCGATGATCGCCGACTTCTCGACCGCACCCACCGCAAAGCCGGCCAGGTCGTACTCGCCGTCGGGGTACATGCCGGGCATCTCCGCCGTCTCGCCGCCGATCAGCGCGCAGCCGGCCAGTTCGCAGCCGCGCGCGATGCCGCCGACCACCCGCGCGGCCACCTCGACGTCGAGCTTGCCGCAGGCGAAATAGTCGAGGAAGAACAGGGGCTCGGCGCCCTGCACCAGGATGTCGTTGACGCTCATCGCCACCAGGTCGATGCCCACCGTGTCGTGACCGTCGAGGGCGAACGCCAGCTTGAGCTTGGTGCCGACGCCATCGGTGCCGGACACCAGCACCGGCTCGCGAAAGCGCTTCGGCAGCTCGAACAGCGCGCCGAAGCCGCCGATGCCGCCGAGCACACCCTCTCGCATCGTTCGCCGGGCCAGCGGCCGGATACGCTCGACCAGTGCATCGCCGGCGTCGATGTCGACGCCGGCGTCGCGGTATGAAAGCGAAGAGCCTGTCTGTGTAGAGCCCATGGCGACCCGATCGGTGGACGGCGTGCGCCAGGAGGCTGTCGGGTTTCGGGAAGGGGACCCCGTTCCCGAAGCCCGACAGCCTCCTGGGCGGCCGATAGAATGACGGTTTCCGGCGCGCCTGCCTGCGGCACTCTCCCGTCTCGTTGTCGATGCGATTGTAGCCGGTCGGGATTGCCGGCCCGGGAACGCGGCACAGCCAGGCCCGACGCCCCCGGGATACTCACCATGTACCAGATTCCGCTCGACCTTCATCGCATCGAAGCGCCCTCGCTGGAAAACTTCGTCGCCGGGCATAACGGCGAGGTGCTGGCGTGGCTGCGCGCGCTGCGTGAGGGCGTACCGTTGGCCGGCGCGCGCTTCATCTACCTGTGGGGCGCGCCCGGCAGCGGCAAGACGCATCTGCTGAAGTCGCTTGTCGGCGAGCATGCGCTGCTCGGCCCGGCCGCGCCAGGCGCTGCATTCGTGCTGGCCGAGGGTGTGCGGCTGGTGGCGATCGACGATTGCGAGCAACTCGACGCCGAACGCCAGCAGCGCGCATTCCAGCTCCTCAACCACGCGCAGGCGCACCCCGGCATCACCGTCCTGGCCGCCGGCGGCCAGCCGCCGCTGGCGCTCGGCGTGCGCGACGACCTGCGCACCCGGCTCGGCTCCGGCCTGGTGCATCGCCTGCACCTGCTCGGCGACGACGAGAAGGCGGCGGTGCTCGGGCGGCTTGCCGCCGAGCGCGGCGTAGCCATCTCTGCGGACGTGGTGCCGTGGCTGATCGCGCATACTTCGCGCGATATCCGCGCGCTGCTGCGGCTGTTCGATGCCATCGACCGCCATGCCTTCGAGCGCAAGCGCGCCATCACGCTGCCGCTGGTGCGCGAACTGGACATCGACGGCGCGCTGCTAACATTGAAAACATGATCCACGATCCCACCGGCGGGCCGCCGTCGCAGGCGCCGCGCGGCGCCCGGCTGGCGCTGTTCGACCTCGACAATACCCTGCTGCCCATCGACAGCGACTATGAATGGGCGCGATTCCTGATCCGCCTGGGCGTGCTCGACGGCGCCGAATACGAGCGGCGCAACGACGTCTTCTTCCAGCAGTATCACGACGGCACGCTCGACATCCTGGAGTTCCTGGCCTTCCAGCTCGCCCCGCTGGCCGCTCATCCGCGCAGTCAACTCGACGCCTGGCACCGCCGCTTCATGGCCGAAGTGATCGAGCCGGCAATGCGTCCGTCGGCGCGTGCCCTGGTCGACTCGCACCGCGAACGTGGCGACCTGTGTGCGCTGGTCACCGCCACCAACGAATTCGTCACCGCGCCGATCGCGCGCGCCTTCGGCATCGAGCACCTGATCGCCACCGGCATCGAAGCGCACCACGACGGCTATACCGGGCGCCCGCGCGGCACCCCGGCCTTTCGCGAAGGCAAGGTGCAGCGCACCGGCGAATGGCTGGCCAGCCTCGGACGCGACTGGCAGGGTTTCGGCCAGTCGTACTTCTACAGCGATTCGGCCAACGACCTGCCGTTGCTCGAGCAGGTCAGCAATCCGGTGGCCACCAATCCAGATGCGCGCCTGGCCGCGCTTGCCGGCGAGCGCGGCTGGCCGATCCTCAGGCTGTTCGAATGATCAAGCGACTGATCCAGCGCATGCTGAACCGCAAGGCGCCGCGCGCTGCGCTGCGTTCCCGGCCGCGCACCTATCGCGGCTCGGAGCACGGCGTGCGCATTGCCGATGTCTCCTCGGCGGCGATGCGCACCTGCGAGGGCCTGCAAAAGGCCGGCTTTCGCGCCTATATCGTGGGCGGCGGCGTGCGCGACCTGATGCTGGGCCTGAAGCCCAAGGACTTCGACGTCGCCACCGACGCGACGCCCGACCAGGTGCGCGCCCTGTTCCGGCGCTCGCGCATCATCGGCCGGCGCTTCCAGATCGTGCACGTGCTGTTCGGGCGCGAAACCATCGAGGTGTCGACCTTCCGCGCCATCCAGGACGCCGCCGAGACCGACGAGCACGGCCGCGTGCTGCGCGACAACGTGTGGGGCACGCAAGCCGAGGACGCCGCCCGGCGCGACTTCACCATCAACGCGCTCTATTACGACCCGGTGGCCGACGCGGTGCTCGACTATCACGATGGCGTCAAGGACATCGAACGCAAGACCTTGCGCATGATCGGCGATCCGGCCACCCGCTTTCGCGAAGATCCGGTGCGCATGCTGCGCGTGGCGCGCTTCACCGGCAAGCTCGGCTTCACCGTCGAGCCCAGGACCCACGCGCCGATCCGCGAGCTTGCCCCGCTGGTGCGCCACGTGCCGGCGGCGCGCCTGTTCGACGAGATGCTCAAGCTGCTGCTGTCGGGCCGCGCCATGGACTGTCTGCAGGCGCTGCGCGCCGAGGGCCTGCAGGATGGCCTGCTGCCGATGCTCGACATGATTCTCGAGCAGCCCGAGGGTGCGCGCTTCGTGACCGCCGCGCTCGCGGCCACCGATGCGCGCGTGCGCGCCGACAAGTCGGTATCGCCGGGCTTCCTGTTCGCCGCCCTGCTGTGGCAGCCGGTGAGCGAGCGCTGGCAGGCGGGCCTGGCGCGCGGCGAGCATGCCATCCCCGCTCTCTCCGAGGCCATCGATTCGGTGCTCGACGAACAGGCCGCGCGCATCGCCATCCAGCGCCGCTATATCGGCGACATGCGCGAGATCTGGATGATGCAGCCGCGCTTCGAACGACGCATCGGCCGCTCGCCGCACGCGCTGGTGTCGCATCCGCGCTTCCGCGCCGGCTACGACTTCCTGCTGCTGCGTTGCGACACCGGCGATGCGCCCGCCGAACTCGGCCGCTGGTGGACCGATTTCGCCGACGCCGACAGTGCCGGGCGCGAAGCCCTCATCGCGGCCGCCCGGGCAGCGACGGAGGCGACCGGCACGGCCAGGAAGCGCAAGCGCCGCAGCAGCAGCAGTCGGCACAACGGCGAGCGCGCGCACGTCGCGCAGGCGCCGCCCGCAGCGGTGCCCTCCAGTGCCGTCGCCGAGCCGAAGCCCCAGCAAGGCTGAAGGCGGCGATGCGGGTCTGGATCGGACTGGGCGCCAATCTCGGCGATGCGCAGCGCACGCTTGCCGGTGCCCTGGCGGCGATCGCGGCGCTGCCGCAGGTTCGCCTGCAGCGCGTCTCGTCGCTGTATCGCAGTGCGCCCGTCGAGGCGCAGGGACCCGACTTCCTCAATGCGGTTGCCGAAGTGGAGACTTCACTGGCCCCCGCGGCGCTGCTGGAGGCACTGCAGGCCATCGAATCCGCTGCCGGACGCCAGCGGCCATGGCGCAACGCGCCGCGCACGCTCGACCTCGACCTGCTGCTGGCCAGCGAAGAGGGCAAGCCGCTGCGCCTTGCCACCCGCTCGCTGGTGTTGCCGCATCCGCGCATGCACGCGCGCGCCTTCGCGCTGGCGCCGCTGGCCGAACTCGATCCGGCGCTGGCGGTGCCCGGCCACGCCAGCGTCGCGACACTGCTGGCCGCCTGCACCGGCCAGCGCATCGAGCGCATCGGCACGCTGCCAGCCTCGCCTGCGGCGACACCACCATGACACTCGCACCACCCGCCTCGCCCTTCGAGAAGTATCGCCACATCGTCGTCGAAGGCCCGATCGGCGCCGGCAAGACCTCGCTGGCGCGCAAGCTCGCCGATCGCTACGGCGCCCAGCCGGTGCTCGAAGATCCGCTGG
>CAZXLV010000028.1:0-17965 GCA_964641405.1 uncultured Limnobacter sp.
GATGAACGCCCACGCGATCGCCGTCACCGGCTTCGTCCTGCTGTTCGTGCTGATGCTGCTGCGCGTGCCGGTGGGCATCGCCATGGGGCTGATCGGCATTGCCGGCTTCGGGTTCATGACGCGCGACTTCGACGCCGCCCTCGCCCTGCTTGCGCAGTCCCCGATCCGCACCGTGGCCGACGTGCAGTTCGCCGTCATCCCGCTGTTCCTGCTGATGGGCGCCTTCGCGTCGGCCTCGGGCATGAGCCGCGAACTGTTTCGCGTCTCCAACGCCTTCCTGGGCCATCTCAAGGGCGGCCTGGGCATCGCCACCATCGCCGCCTGCGGCGGCTTTGCCGCCATCTGCGGCTCCTCGGTGGCCACCGCGGCCACCTTCTCCTCGGTGGCCTACCCCGAGATGCGCCGCTACGGCTACCCGCAGAGCTTCTCCACCGGGGTGATCGCCGCCGGCGGCTCGCTGGGCATCATGATCCCGCCGTCCACCGTGCTGGCCGTCTACGGCCTGATCACCGAGCAGGACATCGGCAAGCTGTTCATCGCCGGCATCCTGCCCGGCATCGTCGCGGTGGCGATGTACATCGCCACCATCAACCTCATCGGCTTCGTGCGCCCGAAGTTCCTGCCCGCGGGCACCCGCCACTCGTGGGCCGAGCGCTTGTCCGCCCTGCGCGACGTCTGGGCCGTGGCGCTGCTGTTCGTCTTCATCATCGGCGGGCTCTACGGCGGCCTGTTCACCGCCACCGAAGCCGGCGGCATGGGCGCGGCCGGCGCCTTCATCATCGGCGTGGTGCGCCGCAAGCTCAGCCGCGAGCAGTTCATGCGCAGCCTCATCGAGTCGCTGCGCACCACCGCCGCGGTGTTCACCATCCTCATCGGCGCCCTGCTCTTTGGCTACTTCCTCACCGTCACCCAGACCCCCCAGGCCTTGACCACCTGGCTCACCAGCCTGGGCCTGGGCAAGTACGAGGTGCTGGCGATGATCCTGCTGATGTACCTGCTGCTGGGCTGCATCATGGACGCCATGGCCATGATCATCCTGACCGTCCCGATCATCTTCCCGGTCATCATGCAACTGGGCTTCGATCCGATCTGGTTCGGCGTGATCGTCGTGGTCACCGTCGAACTCGGCCTGATCCACCCGCCGGTCGGCATGAACGTGTTCGTCATCAAGAGCGTGGTGCGCGACGTCAAGCTCTCGACCATCTTCCTGGGCGTCGCACCCTTCGTCATCACCGATATCGTGCGCCTGGTCGTGCTGGTCGCCTTCCCCATCATCGCCACCTTCCTGCCCTCGCACATGTGAGGCCGGTGCGCACAGGCCACAGAAAGCAACAGGGAGACATTCATGCCGGGAAAAGCACGAACGGTACAGTTTCGTCCGTGGCGACGGGTCCACGCGCCACCCCGATCATTGTGGCTGCAGGAAGCACTCCGCCTCGAAGAAGGCGGGCACTGTGCTCCGCTGCTCACGACCGAGCGCGCGGATGTCTGCATCATCGGCGGGGGCTACACCGGACTCTGGACAGCCCTGCGCTTGCTGGAGCGCGATCCCGGCCTGAGCATCGTCCTGCTCGAAGCGGACATCTGCGGATCAGGTGCCAGCGGGCGCAATAGCGGCGCCGTCGGCAGCATGGCCCCGACCCTGCCCATGATGCACAGGCGACTCGGCGACCAGGGAGCAGCCACGGTCCATGAAGCCGGAACATCTTCCGAGAAGGACATCATCCAGGCCTGCAAGACCTACGGCATCGACGCGAACCTGCAGCAGACCGATCACATCTGGGTGGCCGACACGGCATCCGTCGTCGATGGCTGGCAGGAAACCATCGAGATTGCCCGGCGACTGGGTTCGACCGTCCCCTATCGCATCTTGCGTGGTGAGGAACTGGGCGAACGCGTACGGCAGGCAAGTCCCGGTTCGGCGGGCCTGTACACGCCGGTGACGACTTACCTCCAACCGGCACGACTTGCACGAGGCCTGAGGAAGACGATCATCAAGCTGGGGGCCAGGGTCTGCGAACACACGCCGGTCACCGAACTCATCCTCGGGCGCGATTTCCTGCGCGTCCTCACGCCCTCCGGAACGGTCAATTGCGACAAGGTAGTCCTTGCCGCCAATGCCTGGATGGCCCACTTGAGCGAATTCCGCAAGTCCGTCATGGTGCTCTCCAGCGACATGGTCGCGACCAGCCCGATCGACGAACGGATCAGGAAGGCGGGACTGGAGAAATTGCCGCGCGGCAGGCGCAATTCGCGCCTGATGGTCAATTACGGCCGGGTGAAAGACGACGGTACGGTGTACATGGGCCGAGCGGGAGGCACGCTCGCCTACGACGCACACGTCACGCCGAGCTTCGACCGATCGTGGGCCCAGACACGCGAGTTGATGACGGACTTCCGCTATCTGTACCCGGAACTCGAGGGAGCCCCGCTGCCCCACTGGTGGGCTGGAGCAGTGGATCGCTCGGGCAGCGGCATGCCGTTCTTCGGTCATCTGCGCGACGAGGAACGTGTGCTCTTCGGCATCGGCTACACCGGCCATGGCGTGATGGCCACCAGCCAGGGCGGGCATATCCTGGCGGACATGTGCCTTGGAAGGCAGAGTGAGTGGACCGAGTTGGCGAAGCTCTACGGCGCGCTGCAGGGGAATGCCTTTCCCCCCGAGCCCATGAGGTATTGGGGTGGAAGGGTGGTGCGCAGCAGCCTGGCACGCAAGGAGCATGCTGAACGAGACAACCGATCTGCGTCCGTGTTCGACAGGCTGGTGTCGAAGTTCGCCACCAGTACCTTGCCGATGCGAAGCGTCGATGCTTCAGGGGCCCCTGCGACGAGGCAACGCGGGCGAAGCGCGGGGACCAGATTGGGATGAGTCGAATCCTCGTCGGGGGAGACAGCATGGCAATCCATCGTCTCGACGCGGGGCCCGATACGATACGCGTCGGCCTGATCGACCGCAGCTTCCCACCGCTGCTGACAATCGATCCCGGTGACGAGGTGTATCTCTCCACGCTGGGGCTGTGGGCCGGCGAAGTCCCCTTCGATGCTTCGTTCGACGAAGTGATGGAGGTGCGCCAGCGTTACGCGGGAAGAGGACCGCACAGTCTCACCGGCCCCATCGCCGTGCGCGGCACCCGGGCCGGGCAGATCCTGCGCGTGGACATCCTCCGACTCGACGTGGGCCCGACGGCAATGAACCTGATGGCATCCGGCCCGCAGAGCCGCGGCCTTCTCGCCGGCGAGTTTCCCCACGGCAGCGTTCGGCACTTCCGGCTCGATCGCGACACCATGACGACCGAGTTTGCCGACGGCGTCCGGGTGCCGCTGCGGCCGTTCCTGGGCATCCTCGGGGTGGCCCCGCAGGACGAAGGACCTCACACCTCCGTGGTTCCGGGCCCCTTCGGCGGCAACATCGACTGTGCGGATCTCGTCGCCGGCACGACGCTGTTCCTGCCGATCTGGGTCGATGGCGCCCTCTTCTATGCCGGTGACGCGCACGCCGCGCAGGGGCACGGGGAAGTCAACGGCACCGCGCTGGAGACGTCGATGGAACGGGCGCACCTGCGCCTTTCGATCGAACCCGGCCCGGCACTGGCGGCACCACGCGCCGAAACGCCGACACACTGGATCACGATGGATTTCGATCGCGACCTGCACACCGCTGCACGCCTGGCCCTCGGTGCGATGGTCGACCTGGTCGCCTGCAAGACGCAACTGAGCCGGACGGAGGCCTATCGCCTGTGTTCGATTGCCGCTGACCTCGTCATCACGCAGATCGTCAACGGCCACCGAGGGGTGCACGTACGCCTGCCCAGGGATCTCTTCGACGGACTCGATTCGCCCTTCTGACGATAGCCTCACCGTGCAAGTGATGTCCTACGCGAGTTATGCTTGCAAAAGGATACAAATAAGGCGTGTCAGCCGAGGCGGCTCCGCTCGAGCCAAAGCTCGTTCGCACGAGTGGGCCTCGCCACGCTTCATGGCCTGGACTTCCACACTGGAAAGTCTGTATCGACAAGGAGCAGATGATGAACAGGGACGCCACCACCGCTACGGCCGTCTTCAGTGACGCCTTCCAGTTTCCCGGTACGGAATTGAATCCGGGCGCACCGGAGTTGATCGAACGTGACCGGCTGATCATGGCGGCGCGGCCGGGAATGATCCGCAAGTTGTTGCCGCTGCTCACGAACTCGTCCGGAGTGTTCTGCGGCGGGTGCTACCTCTTCGACACCTACGAGAACGCGAAGGGCTACGCGGACTGGGTGGCGAACGAATTCGTGCTGGACGGACTCGACGGCAAGCTCTTCCTCGATCGGCCGGAGTTCCTCGAGCCAACTTCACAATTGTGGCTGATCGCCGGCTTCGAGGACTTCGCCGACGTTGCGGATGCGCAGACCGTCATGCGCTTCGAGCGCTGGCACATACCCGAGCAGGCCGATCTCGATGCGGTGCGCCGCAATTGGTGGCCTGGCATCCGGTCGGCCGCGATCGCGGCCGGCATGACGAGCGTATGGTTGTTGATCAGCCCGGACAGGTTCCACCCGCAACTGGGTATCGTCACCGTTGCGCGTGGCAATACGGCCGAGGCGGCCGACGTCGACGCGCCGAGCCTGCGTTCGCTTGCCGCGCGTCCTTCGCTCGGCGCCGCGCTTGCTGCCGAATTGCGCGGGACCAGGGTCTTCGATCGCACGTCGTGGATCTACATGATCTGGCATCCGATCGCCGAGGGAGATCAATCGCCCCACACGGCACAGTGGCCCGCCTCCCCGCCGCTGCCCGGGTTGAAGGTGCTCAGGGCAGCCGCGCTACCCTCCGCCTGACTGCGCGCAAGCGCCTTCGCCTGGAGTCCGCGGGGCGCTGCCGGCCGGATCAGGAACCGCGGTTGCGCACGTAATAGCCGACCGGGAACAGGCTGAATCCGGTCTTGTCCCGCACCAGGCCCCAGAGTCCGCGCGGCAACCAGGTGGCGCATGCCATCGCGATCAGGCCGAGCACGATGAGGTACCAGGTGCCGTAGTCCGAGAGCAGTTCCTGGAGCGCGACGAAGATGATGGCGCCGACGATCGGCCCCTCCAGATAGCCGATCCCGCCGATGATCACGATGAAGATCATGAGTGCCGACCATTGCACGCTGAAGATCGCATCGGGCTGCACGGAAAGTTGCGACATCACCAGGACGGCGCCGGCCGCACCACACCCGGCTGCCGAGATGAGGTAGATGATGCCCTTCGTCCACACCACGTCGACGCCAGCGGCACCGGCAGTCACCTCGTCGTCGCGCACGGCGGTGAGCGAGAGTCCGATCTGGCCACGCAGCAGCAGGTAACAGGCGAACACGGTCAGCACCAGCACTGCCAATGCCGCCCAATAGGTGAGCGCGCCGCGCAACAGCGGATCGATCTGCAGGAAGTCACCGGCAAGCGGGCCGCCGCTGGGGCCGCCAAGCCCCGGGATCTTGACCACCAGCAGGCGGTACACCTCGGCAATGACCCAGGTTCCCACGGCGAAGTAATCGCCGCGCAGGCGAAACGCGAGCAAGGCGGTCGGGATCGCGAACACGGCGCAGAGGATCGCGGCAAGAATCACCGCCAGGAAGATCTGCACGCCCGACTGGGCGAACACCATGGTGGCGTATGCGCCGATTCCGACGTATGCCTGCTGGCCGATCGAGACCAGGCCACCGAATCCGGCCAGCAGGTTCCACATGCTCGCCATGACGAGATAGATGAAGAAGAGCACCAGGACGTTGCGCACGTTCTCGCCGGCCAGGTACGGCATGGCGGCCAGCACGCCCAGCGCTGCCAGTCCGAGCAGGCCGCTGATCCGCGCCGAGCGGGCGGCGCGCGAGACCTCGATGGCGTCGGCGCTGGCCGTTGCGGTGGACCGGCCGCTGCTCATATCGATCTCCTGGGGATGAGGCCCTGGGGACGGAATACCAGCACCGCGAGGAAGACGAGGTGACCCGCCAGGATCGACCAGGACGGGTCCCAGAAGGCGACGAAGGTCTGGGTGAGACCGAGGACGATGCCGCCCAGCATCGTGCCCCACAGCGATCCGAGCCCGCCGATGACGACGACCTCGAACGCGAACAGCAGTTGTGACGGGCCGAGCGAGGGGTTGAATGCCGATCGCATGGCGAACATCAGGCCGGCCAGCGCCACGGTGCCGAAGGCGATCGCCGTGGCGATTCCGTAGATGTGCCGGGAGTCGCCCCCCACGACAGCGGCGATTTCCGGGTCGTCCGAGACCGCACGCATCATGCGGCCGATGCCGGTGCGGGTCAGCAGCAACTGGATGAACACGATGCACGCGATGGCCAGCACGAGCGCGATCAGGCCGAGCCAGGAAATCGAGATCACGCTGGTGATGTGGAAGGCAGCCGTCGTCAGTGCGCCGACGTCGATGGTCCGGGTGTCGGCGCCAAACCCCTGCTGAAGCCCGTTCTGGATGACGATCGACAAGCCGAAAGTCACCAGGATGGTGGCCAGGGGCCCGGCCCTCATGCTCCTGGCGAAGAGCACCCTCTGCACGAAGTAGCCGATGACCGCGAACAGCGGAACCGTGACCAGCACCGCCAGCCAGACCGGAAACAGGGTCTCCAGCATCAAGGTCAGCGCGAGGTAGGCGGCAACCACGGCCAGGTCGCCATGTGCGAGGTTGACGATGCGCATGACGCCGAACATCAGCGACAGCCCGGTGGCGAACAGCGTGTACAGGCCGCTGAGCAGCACAGCCTGGACGATGATGTTCAGGATATCCATGTCATGCCGCTTGCGGCTTCTCGCCGATGCCGAAGTAGGCGTGCTCGATCTGCTTCATCGTGAAGTCGGCCGGCTTGCCCGCCAGCACGGTGGAACCTTCCAGGATGCACATCACCCGGTCGGCCATGCGCAAGGCCTGCGACACGTCCTGCTCGACGATGAGCACCGAGGTTCCCTCCCCGATGATGCGTGGCAGGACCCGGTAGATGTTCTGCACGACGATCGGCGCCAGTCCGAGCGACAATTCGTCGATGAGCAGCAGGCGCGGATTGCTCACCAGCGCCCGGCCGATCGCAACGGCCTGCTGTTCGCCGCCGGACAGTTGGGATGCGCTCTGGCGCCGGCGCTCCTTCATCCACTCGAACAACTCCATCACGCGCGCAACGCTCCACGGGCCCCGGCGGGCGCGATACGTGCCGGTGCGCAGGTTCTCTTCGATGCTGAGGGACTTGAACAGCCTGCGCCCTTCGGGAACGAGCGCGATGCCGACCGAGACCCGCTGGTATGCGGCAAGGTTGGTGATGTCGACGCCATCGAAAACCACGCTGCCCGACGTGGGCCTGACCAGGCCCATCAGCGCGCCCAGCAGCGTCGACTTGCCCGCGCCGTTGGCGCCGATCACGGCGACCGTCTCGCCAGCGGATACGGTGATGCAGAAGTCGCGCAGGGCAAGCAGGCGCCCGTGATGCACATTGAGCTTGCGCACCTCCAGCAGGTTCACGAGTCGGCATCCCCGAGTTCGGTCTCGAGGCTGGACCCGAGATACAACTCGCGCACCTCCTGGTCGGCGAGCACATCGTCGGGCAGGCCGTCGGCGACGATGCGCCCACTCGCCAGGCACAGCAGTCGATCGACGCTCGAGGTCAGCGCCCGCACCACGTGTTCGATCCAGATGATCGCCATGCCGGAACTGCGCACCTCGTGCATGAGTTCGACGAGTTCCATGACCTCCGGGGTGGTCAGTCCGCCGGCAACCTCGTCGAGCAGCAGCAGCTTGGGTCCGGTCGCCCAGGCGCGCGCGACCTCGAGGCGCTTGCGCTGCAGGAGACCGAGCCGGCCGGCCGGCAGGTTGATCACACCGGTCAGGCCGGTACGCTGCAGGATTTCATCGGCGCGCCGCCAGGCCGCGCGCCCGGACAGGCCTGCGCCCTGGTTGGCACTCACCAGGACGTTCTCGAACACCGTCATGTGGTCGAACGGCCGTGGCACCTGGTAGGTGCGGCCCATTCCCGCGCGGGTACGCTTGCAGGGGTTGTGTCGCGTGACGTTGCTGCCATCGAAGGTGATGGTGCCATGGTCCGCGCTGAGGTCGCCGGAGATCAGGTTGAACAGGGTCGACTTGCCGGCCCCGTTCGGCCCGACGACCCCGACCGCCTCGCCGAACCCGACCCTCAGGTCGAGTTTTTCGGCCACGATGACACGGCCGAAACTCTTGCTCAGCGCATCGAGGACCAGCAGGTGCCGTTCACTCATGAGAAACGATACTCATGAGCGACGGCGCTCACCGGGCCCCGCTCAGGCGAAGGTCGGCTGGAGGTCGCCACCGACGGGAACCGCCTTGTTCGGCGTGTTGTCGACGATGGTGATGTCCCACGGGAACTTCTTGCCGGGGCGCCACTGACCGGCGACCGGGTGCTGGATGGCGATGCCCGGTTGCGGCCCGGCGGTGAAGTCCAGGTCTCCGCTCATGCAGCTGATCTTCATCTTCTGCAGCTTGTCGGCGACGTCGTCCTTGTCGGTGGGGTCGGAGGCGTTCTTGAATGCCTGCACTGCGATCTCGAACAGCGAGTACACCGAGCCCAGCGCCTGCGTCCATTGCTTGCCGGTATCGGCGGCGAACTTGTCCGCCAGCTGCTGGGCGGTGCTGCCGTCCAGGATCGACTTGTAGGGGTGAAACGGACTCCACCAGATGTCGGTGGCGATGTTGTTGGACAGCTCTCCAAGCGCTTCGGCCTCCGACGGAAACAGCATCACCTTCGCCACCGTGGCCAGCTTCGGTCGGAAGCCCTGCTGCGCGGCCTGCTTCCAGTAGGTCTGGAAGTCCGGCGGAATCGGAGCATTGGTGAACAACTGGGCGCCCGATGCCTTGAACTTGGCGATCATCGCGCTGAAGTCGGTAGTGCCGTCGGCGTATGCACCACCGTCGATGGCCTCGTAGCCCGCCTTCGTCATCAGCGGGATGAGGCCGTTGCGGAACGCGTTGGCATCGGTGTCGTCCGGATACTGGCAGGCGACGGCCTTGGAGGTGACGCCAATGCGCTCCCAGGTGGGGAAGAAGCAGTCGGCGAATTCCTGCATGCCGAAGAAGAAGTTGATCGAGTACTTGAAGCCGACTCCCGGCTTGCCGTTGCGCCCGAAGAACCAGGCCTCCCAGGGCACGATGGTGGTGATGTTCGGCACGCCGGAGGCCTCGCACTGGGTGGCTACCGGATTGCCGGTATCCGGCGTTCCGGAGGACACCACCAGGTCGACGTGGTCCGAGGTGATCAGCGACTTGGTGACCTCGGTGGCACGAGTCGCGCTGGACTGGGTGTCCTTGACGATGATCTCCAGCTTGCGGTTCTTCCCGCCGGCCTGGAAGCCGTTGGCCAGGAGTTCCTGCACCTGCTTGACGACGAAGTTGTCCGACCCGGCGAAGCCCGCCAGCGGCCCGGTCTGCGGACTCACGAAGCCGATCTTCAACACGTCGCCCGAGCCGGACGAAGTGGAACTCCTGATCTTGCACGATGACAACAAGGCGCTGCCACCCAGGGCGGTGGCGCCAAGGACTGCCGTTTTCAGGACGCTGCGACGACCCGGATCGTCGGGAAAGTTGTTCGACACGATATCTCCTCGCTTGCGTGGTGGCATTCACCGCGAACCGCACGAACAAATGCCCTTGTTTTCGCCCGCCGGCAACGCACGGGCACCATTTTCAGCTAGTTTACCGCCGCTCGTATGCCTGCGCCGCGCGCAGCACCGTCATCTCGTCGAAGTGCCGGCCGATCAGCATCAGGCCCACCGGCTTGCCGTCGGTCTGGCCGCAGGGCAGCGAGATGGCCGGATGACCGGTGAGGTTGAAGGGCGAGGTGTTCGCCAGCATCGTCCAGCTGTGTGCGAGCACCTCGGCAAGCGATGCCCCATCGGGCGGAATGGGCAGCGTCGGGAACGGCAGCGTCGGCATCAACAGCAGGTCGAACTTCATCAGCGCCTGGTCGTATTCACGTCGCAGCCGCCGACGCAGGTTCTGCGCCCTGGCGTAATAGCGTCCGCCGCAATCCTCGCTGAGAAAGCGCCCGAGCAGCATGCCGGCCTTGATCGTATGCGGCAGCTCGTTGGCGCGTTCGCGCAGGCAGGCCAGCCTGGCAGCCAGGTCGGCGGGATACGCGCCGATGCCGTGATGGCCGACTGCGGTGCCGCCGAACAGGGTGTGGTAAGTACCCTCGTTGGCGAGTGCGCCCCACAGGCTCATCCCGTGCAGGTGCCAGGGAATCGTGATCTCCTCGACGAAGGCGCCCAGTTTCTTCAGCGCGGGGATCGCCGCGCGCACCGTCTCGTCGCTGCCCGGGTGCGACTCGGGCAAGCCGAACGACTCGCGCACCGCGCCGATGCGCAGCCCGGCGATATCCCTGCCGATCGCTTCGGTATACGGCGCGAGCTTCACGTTGCGCTGCCGCCCATCGATGCCGTCCTCGCCGGCCATCACCTCGAGCAGCAGGGCGCAGCCGGCTACGTCACGCGCCATCGGGCCGGCGTGATCGATCGAGTAGTCCAGTCCCATGATGCCGGTGTACGGGACCAGCCCGAAGGTGGGCTTCAGGCCGACGATGCCGGAGAACGAGGCCGGAATGCGCACCGAGCCGGCCTGATCCGCGCCGGTGGCGAGATCGACCTCGCCCGCAGCGAGCAGCGCGGCGCTGCCGGTCGACGAACCGCCCGGCGTGTGCCCGGGGTTGCCTGCACTGATCACCGGACCGGTAGCGCTCGTAGCGCTGCCGCCCGCAAAGGAGAAGTACTCGCAGACCGCCTTGCCGACGATGTGCCCGCCGGCGTCGAGAATGCGCGTGACGATCGTCGCATCGACCTCGGGCACGAAACCTTCGAGCACCGATGCACCGTTCATCATGGGCACGCCGGCGATCATCGTGTTGTCCTTCACCGCAATGCGCTTGCCCGCGAGCTTTCCTGCGGACGCGCCGCGGATGTCGGTGCGCACGTACCAGGCATTGAGCGGGTTGTCGGCCGGCTCGGGGCGATAGCCCGGCGTGCGCGGATACTTCACCGGCGGCTTTTCATCGACCAGCTGATCGACCAGCCGGAACCCTGGCACGAACACCTGGCAGAAGTCGATGAACTCCTGCGCGTATTCGGGCGTGATGTCCATGCCGAGTTCGGCGCCGAGGCGCCGGACGCGATCGTTGCTGGGTAGATCGAATGCCATGGCAGCCTCCGGTGATGGCACATGGTGCGGCTTCCGCCCGCCCGGCACGATTGTAGAATGCAGGGCTCGGAACGAACAGGATTGGGGCGTGCCGATGACGATGGCGGGTAGTGCCGGCCGGTTTCAGCCCACGCTACCGATTGCGGGTAGCCAGGCGCGCTCCGCTGCGCTCGGGGCACGGGCGTGAGCGGACTCAACCTGTTCCAGCTCCTCAACGGCCTGACCTTCGCCGCGCTGCTGTTCATCGTCGCCTCCGGCTTCACCCTGATCTTCGGGCTGCTGCGCATCGTCAACCTCACGCTGGCGCTGCTGCTGCGCGGTTCGGCTGACCGGGCAGCACTGGCCGAGGTTTTCGCCAGCCGCACCTGACCCGTCCGGCTGAAATGAACCACCGCGTTCAGGACAGGTCGAGGCGCCTCACGATGACGCAGAGCACGTCGCTGGCCATCCGCGAGGTGCTGGAGGGTCGCCGCCGGGGAGTCGCCGTGTTGCTGCCCTTCGCCGGGCCGGCGATCGTGGTCTCGGTGGCCTACATCGACCCGGGCAACTTCGCAACCAACATCCGGGCAGGCGCCCGCTATGGCTACGACCTGCTGTGGGTCGTCCTGCTCGCCAATCTGATCGCGATGCTGTTTCAGACCCTGTCGGCAAAGCTCGGCATCGTGACCGAGCGCAATCTCGCCGAATTGTGCCGGATCCATTTCCCCGCGCCACTGGTGATGGTGATGTGGGTCGTCAGTGAAATCGCTGCAATGGCCACCGATCTGGCTGAGTTCATCGGGGCTGCGATCGGCTTGTCGCTGCTCTTCGGACTGCCATTGCTGGCCGGCATGGTCATCACCGGCATCGTCACCTATGGCCTGCTGCTGATCGACAGGCTCGGCTTCCGGCCGGTGGAAATCGCGATCGGGGCGATGGTGGGGATCATCGGCCTGTGCTACATCGCCGAACTCGTGATGGCGCCTGTTCAATGGTCACAGCTTGCGGGGCACATGCTTGCGCCCCGCGTACCCGATGCCGAGGCGCTGACGCTGGTGGCCGCCATCATCGGGGCCACGGTGATGCCGCATGCGCTGTTCCTGCACTCCGGGCTCACCGAAGACCGTACGCATGCGAGAACCGAGGCCGAGCGGGTGAAATTGCTGAGATTCTCCAATATCGAGGTCCTGGTGGCACTGACGATCGCCGGCCTGATCAATCTCTCGATGGTCGTCATGGCATCAGGCGCGTTTCATGCCGGACATCCCGAGGTCGCGCAAATCGAGACGGCGTTCCACACCCTCACACCGGTTCTCGGGACCGCCGCAGCAGGTGTGTTCCTGCTCTCGCTCATTGCATCGGGCATGGCAAGTTCGGTGGTCGGTACCATGTCCGGCCAGTTGGTCATGCAGGGCTTCGTCGGTTTCACGATCCCGATGTGGGTGCGGCGCCTGCTGACGATGATCCCGAGTTTCATCGTGGTGGCCTGGGGTGTCGATGCCACGCACGCACTGGTCCTGAGCCAGGTCGCCCTGAGCCTGGCGCTACCGGTGCCGATGCTCGCACTGTTATGGTTGACCTGCCGCCGCGACGTAATGGGTGTCTATCGCAACCGACCGATCGTCATCGGCTTGGCGAGCGCGGCTTCAGTGGTGGTGCTGTCGCTGAACGTCATCCTCGCCTGGTGGCTGTTCGTCGGCGACCTGCCCGGATTGCCGGCCCCGGGAGGAGGAGCATGACACTGCGTCAAGAGCCCCTCATTGCCGTAGGCATGGAGCCTGCTGCGGGAGCAGGCAGGGTCAAGATGTCCTGATCCGATGTCAGGGGGCAAGGCATGAACGCCATCCAGGAACTGCGCAGGATGGGCCAGAGCATCTGGCTCGACAACATCACCCGCACCTTGCTCGACGAGGGCACGCTGGCGGCCTGGATCCGCGATTTCGCGCTCACCGGCCTGACCTCGAATCCGAGCATCTTCGAGAAGGCGATCATCGGCAGCCACGCCTACGATGCGGCGATCGCCGCCAGCAGCGCCACCACCGCCGAAGCACTCTTCTTCGAACTGGCACTCGACGACCTGCGGCGCGCCGCCGACCTGTTCGCGCCGGCGCACCGCGACAGCGGTGGCGTCGACGGCTGGGTATCGCTGGAAGTCTCGCCGCTGCTGGCCAACGACACCGCTGGAAGCATCGTCGCGGCTGCCACCTTGCACAAGCGGGCGCAGCGGCCCAACCTGTTCATCAAGATCCCGGGTACGCCTGCCGGGTTGCACGCCATCGAGGAGTCCATCTTTGGCGGCGTGCCGATCAACGTCACCCTGCTGTTCTCGCGCGCGCAGACGCTGGCTGCAGCCGAGGCCTGGATGCGCGGCATCGAGCGGCGCCTGGCGGCCGGGCTGGATCCGGTGGTCGATTCGGTGGCCTCGTTGTTCGTGAGTCGCTGGGATGTCGCCGTGCACGATCGGGTGCCGGCCGAACTGCACAATCGCCTGGGCATCGCGATCGCGCGGCAGACCTGGTGCGCCTGGCAGGACCTGTTCGAGTCAGCGCGCTGGCGCGCACTCGCCGCCGCCGGCGCGCGTGCGCAGCGCCTGCTGTGGGCCAGCACCGGCACCAAGGACGCAGCCGCCTCCGACACGCTCTATGCCGAGGCGCTGGCAGCACCGGGCACCATCGACACCCTGCCGGCAAAAACGCTGGGCGCGCTGGCCGACCACGGCCACATCACCGGCCCGATGCCACGCGACGGCGGCGATGCCCAGGCGGTGCTGGCGCGCTTCAGTGCCGCCGGCATCGACCTCGACGAACTGGCCGCCAGGCTGCAGAGCGAGGGCACGCGCGCCTTCGACGATGCCTGGAACAGGCTGATGTCGGGCATCGAAGCCACGCGCAAGCAGTTGCGTGGCACCGGGAGGCGGGCATGACAGCTCTCGATCGGATCTGCATCGACACCCTGCGCTTCCTGTCGGTGGACATGGTGCAAAAGGCCGACAGCGGGCACCCCGGCCTGCCGCTGGGCGCGGCGCCCATGGCCTGGGTACTGTGGGACCGCTTCCTGAAGCATCATCCGGCCAATCCGCACTGGCCCGACCGCGACCGCTTCGTGCTCTCGGCCGGGCACGGTTCGGCGCTGCTGTACAGCCTGCTGCACCTGAGCGGCTACGAGCTTTCGCTCGACGACCTGCGCCAGTTTCGCCAGTGGGGCAGCCGCACGCCGGGGCACCCCGAACGCGGTCACACGCCAGGCGTGGAAACCACCACCGGCCCGCTCGGACAGGGCCTGGGCAACGTGGTCGGCATGGCGATCGCCGAAGCGCAACTGGCGGCACGCTACAACCGTCCCGGGCACACGGTCGTCGATCACCACAGCTTTGCCATCGTGAGCGATGGCGACCTGATGGAAGGCGTGGGATCCGAAGCGGCCTCGCTGGCCGGTCACCTGCGGCTGGGCAAGCTGGTCTGCCTGTACGACGACAATCGCGTCACACTCTCGGCCGGCACCGACATCACCTTCGGCGAAGACCGCGCCGCACGCTTCGCCGCCTACGGCTGGCATACGCTGGCAGTGGCCGATGGCAACGACCCCGACGCCATCGAGGCGGCGCTGCGTGTTGCGCTGGCCGAGCACGATCGACCGTCGCTGATCCTGGTGCGCACCCACCTCGGCTACGGCTCGCCCGCACAGGACAGCTACAAGGCGCACGGCTCGCCGCTGGGCGAGGATGCGGTGGCGGCCACCCGGCGCAAGCTGGGATGGCCCCAGGCACCGACCTTCCTGGTGCCCGAGGAAGCGCGCCTTCGCGGCCGCCGCGCCCTCGAGCGCGGTCGGCAGGCCGAGGACGACTGGCAGGCGCGCTGGGCCGCCTATGCCGAGGCCTGGCCCGAACTCGCCGCCGAACTCGGGCGCAGCCTCGCTGGCGAGTTGCCGCGCGGCTGGGACGTAGCCATCCCGCAGTTTCCCGCCGACTCCAGGGGCATGGCCAGCCGCGTCGCCAGCGGCAAGGTGCTGCAGGCGATGGCGGCGCACCTTCCCGCGCTCAGCGGCGGCTCGGCCGACCTCGATCCCTCCACCCACACCGCCTTGAGCGGGCTGGGTGCTTTCGAGCCCGGCGGCCAGCTCGACGAGCAGGGCGCCGACGGCGAGCGCTGGAGCCATGCCGGGCGCAACCTGCACTTCGGCGTGCGCGAACACGCGATGGGGGCGATCGCCAACGGCCTGGCCGCGCACGGCGGCGTGCTCCCCTATACGGCAACCTTCCTGTGCTTTGCAGATTACATGCGCCCGCCCATACGCCTGGCCGCGCTGATGGGCCTGCAGGTTGTTTTCGTCTTCACCCACGACTCGATTGCGCTGGGCGAGGACGGTCCGACCCACCAGCCGGTGGAACAACTCGCCAGCCTGCGCGCGATCCCGCGACTGCTGGTGATGCGACCCGGCGACGCCAACGAGACGGCGGTGGCCTGGCGCGTCGCCATCGAGACCCACGATCGGCCAAGCGTTCTCGTGCTGTCGCGCCAGAATCTGCCCACGCTGGATCGCAGCCGCTACGCCGCTGCCGAGGGCCTGCGCAAGGGCGCCTACGTGCTCGCCGATGCGCCCGGTGGCAAGCCGGCCCTGATCCTCATCGGCACCGGCTCCGAACTGGCGCTGGCGGTCGCGGCGGCCGAGTCGCTCAACGCGCAGGGCGTGGCCACGCGCGTGGTGTCGATGCCGAGTTGGTCGCTGTTCGACGCCCAGCCGCAGGCCTGGCGCGAGCAGGTGCTGCCGCCTTCGGTACCGGCACGCCTGGCGATCGAGGCCGGCGCCACGCAGGGCTGGGAGCGCTATGTCGGCAACGCCGGCGCCGTGCTCGGCATCGATCGATTCGGTGCCTCGGCGCCGGGCGAAGTGGTGATGGCGAAGTACGGCTTCACGCGCGACGAGGTCGTGGCGCGGGCAAGGGCCCTGCTCGGCTGAGCCCCTGCGCCTGCATGCTACATTCGGCGCGCACTTCCAGCGCGCGCGGTCGCCGCGCGCGACGCCGCAGACACGGGCACACGACAATGAGCGAATCCACTCCCGAAGCCGCCGACACCGTCGGCAGCGCCGCCAATCCGCTGCTCGACTTCTCCGGGCTGCCGCGCTTTGCCGATTTCACGCCGGCGCTGGTGGCACCGGCCATCGACACCCTGCTGGCCGAGGCGCGTGCGACGCTGGCCGAGGTCACCGCCGCCGCCACGCCACTCACCTGGGACGCTTTCATCGCGCCGCTCGAAGACGCCACCGAGCGGCTCGGGCGCGCCTGGGGCATGGTCGGCCACCTGAACGGCGTCGCCGACACGCCACCGCTGCGCGAGGCCTACAACGCCTGCCTGCCCAGGATCACGCAGTTCTGGACCGAACTGTCCCAGCACCAGGCGCTGTTTGCCCGTTACAAGGCTTACGCTGCGTCACCCGAGTACGGGCAACTGCCGGGGGCGCGCCGGCGCATGGTCGACAATGCCTTGCGCGACTTTCGCCTGGGCGGCGCCGAACTGGTCTCGCCGGCACGCGAACGCTTTGCCGAACTGCAGGAGCGCCAGGCGACGCTGGCGCAGAAGTTCTCCGAGAACGTGCTCGATGCCACCAACGCGTTCCGGCAGGTGGTGAGCGACGAAGCCGAACTGGCAGGCCTGCCGGTCGATGCGCGCGACGCGGCGCGCGAAGCCTCGGTGGCCGCCGGTGTGCAAGGCTGGACCTTCACGCTGCAGTTCCCCTCGTACCTGCCGGTGATGCAATACGGCCAGCACCGGCCGCTGCGCGAGCGGATGTATCGCGCCTACGCCACGCGCGCCTCGCTCAGCGCACTGGCCCCGGCCGGCGACGAAGTCGCGCGGCTGGACAATGCGCCGATCATCGACGAGTTGCTGGCGCTGCGCCACGAGGAGGCGAAGCTGCTCGGCTATGCCAGCTACGCGGAGGTTTCGCTGGTGCCCAAGATGGCGGAGTCGCCGGCCAGCGTGATGGCATTCCTGCACGATCTTGCACGGCGTGCACGCCCGTTCGCCGAGGGCGACCTGGCCGCCCTGCGTCGCTTCGCGGCCGACGAACTCGCCCTGCCGGAACTGCAGGCCTGGGATCTCGCCTTCGCCAGTGAAAAACTCAAGGAGGCGCGCTATGCCTTCAGCGATTCGGAGGTCAAGCAGTACTTCCAGCTGCCGCGCGTGCTCGATGGCCTGTTCGCGCTGGCCGAGCGGCTGTTTTCGGTGCGCATCACGCCCGACGATGCGCCGTCCTGGCATCCCGACGTGCGCTTTCATCGCATCGAGCGCGATGGGCAACTCATCGGCCAGTTCTACACCGACCTGTACGCGCGCGCATCCAAGCGACCCGGTGCCTGGATGGACGATGCGCGCTCGCGCCGGCGTCGCCACGGCCACCTACAGACGCCGGTGGCCTACCTGACCTGCAACTTCCAGCCGCCAGTGGGCACGCGCCCGGCCCTGCTCACGCACGACGACGTTTCGACGCTGTTTCACGAGTTCGGCCACGGCCTGCATCACCTGCTCACCCGCATCGATGACCTGGGCGTCTCGGGCATCAGCGGCGTCGAGTGGGACGCGGTCGAGTTGCCCAGCCAGTTCATGGAGAACTTCTGCTGGGAGTGGGACATCGTGCGCTCGATGAGCGCACACATCGAAACCGGCGCGCAACTGCCGCGCGCCCTGTTCGATCGCATGCTGGCGGCGAAGAACTTCCAGAGCGGCATGGCCACGCTGCGCCAGATCGAGTTCTCGCTGTTCGACATGCGCCTGCACGACGGCTTCGTGCCGGAGGGCACGCGCAGCGT
>CAZXLV010000029.1:0-17958 GCA_964641405.1 uncultured Limnobacter sp.
GCCGAGGCGGGAGCCAGGAAGAACGAGATGTGCATCGGCTGCCACGGGATCTACGACTACAAGACCACGTTTCCGCGCGTCTACCGCGTCCCGATGATCAGCGGGCAGTCGGCCAAGTACCTCGAGGCGGCGCTGCACGAGTACAAGAAGGGTGATCGCAGCAACATGACCATGCGCGCCATCGCCAGCGGGTTGAGCGACCAGGACATGGCCGATCTTGCGGCCTACTACGGCAGCAAGTGAGAGGCCAGCCCATGACACGCGTTACCGTGACCGCGCAGGCTTCGACGATGCCGCAACGATTCCTGCCCAGGCTCGTGCGGGCGGGCGCCATGGCTGGCGCCGCTGCCTTGCTGGCGGCGCCGCTGGCCAATGCTGCCGACCTTGCGGCGGGTGCCGAAAAGGCGTCCCAGATCTGCTCGGCCTGCCACGGCAAGGATGGCAACACGCCAATCGATCCGAGCTATCCGAAGCTCGCGGGCCAGCATCCCGACTACCTGCGACGCGCGTTGCTCGACTACAAGGAAGGCCAGCGCAAGAATCCGATCATGGCCCCGCAGGCTGCGCAGTTGTCGCGCGCCGATATCGACAACGTCGCTGCCTACTACGCCAGCCTGCCGGGAACGCTCAGCTCGCGTCGCTAGGAGGCCCGTGGCGGCGGGCTCACGCCTGCCACGAAGGCGCGCGGGCGCACCGCCCGGCGCCTGATCGCGTGACGTAGTTCACGCTTCGATCTGCACGGCGACTTTCGTCGCCTTCGCGCCGCCTTTCGTCGCGCCGCGTCGCCGGTGGCGCAAGCCCCTCGATACATTCCACAGGCACGAAAGGGGGGCGCGCCATATGCGCGTCGCGTAACGAACCGCTCACTGCGAGCCGCGGTCATCCGGATCCGAGCGACGATCATGTACATCCGAGCGCTGCAACGCGGCGTCACGGTCATCGAACTGGCGATTGTCGCCGGCATCTTCGGCACGCTGGCGGCAGCAGCCATGCCCGATGTCGACGCCTTCATTGCGCGGTCACAGGTGCGGGCGGCCTCGGATGCACTACGCGCCGCACTGCGAGTCGCGCAACTGGAGGCACTCGAGCGTGGCACGACGGTGGAACTGGTGCTCACCGACGACGCGCCGGTCGGCACGCAGGCCTCGCCGCTGCCGTCGCCGAGCGGGCGCAATCTCGTCGTGCGTACCCGCATGCGCGACGGCTCGCGCACCACCCTGTACACCTACGAGGGCGCGTTGGCCACGCCGCGGGTACGCGTGGCCGCCGATCGTGCGGTATTCGGCTTCGATGCCTTCGGGCGCCTGAGCGCCGACTCGGTGTGCGCTGCTTCACCCGCTGGCCAGTGTGCCATCCGCATCGAGGACATCGGCAGCGCCCTGGCCCTGCGCCCGGCACTCCAGGTGCGCGTCGGCCCGGCCGGTTCGAGCACCAACTGCAATCCTGGCTTGCCTTCGGGGAGTACCTTCGCATGCAGCTGAATCCGGTTCGAGGCAAGACGCTCCAGGCGGGCTTCACCCTGATCGAAGTGATGATCGTGGTGGCGATCATCGGAATCCTGGCCGCCGTGGCCTATCCGAGCTACAGCGACTACCTGCGCCGCGGGCGCGCGCAGGACGCTCCCAATACGCTGGCCGACTTCCGTACCCGCATGGAGCAGTTCTACCAGGACAACCGCAACTACGGTACGGGGGGCTGCGGCGTCGCGACCCCCGCCGCCGACAGCTTCACCTACGCCTGCGCACTGACCAACGGCGGCCAGGGCTTCACCCTTACCGCCACCGGTTCGCACACGCTGGTGACGGGCCTGGGCTACACGGTGGACGAGACCAATGCACGCACGACCACCTGCAGCGGTTGCGTCTGGGCGTTCGCCACCCAGAATGCCTGGGTCACCCGCAAGCCATGATGCCTCTCCGCCCGCTCGCCGCACGCGGCTTCACGCTGGTGGAGTTGCTGGTCACCATGGCGGTGCTTGCCCTGCTGCTCGCCTCGGCGCTGCCGAACTACGGCGAGTTCATCCGCAATTCGCAGATTCGCACCGCCGCGCAGTCGATCGAGAACGGCCTTCAGATTGCGCGCTCCGAGGCGGTGCGGCGCAACGGGCAAGTGCAGTTCAATCTGCCCAACACCCTGGCCGGAGCGGCGCAGGCCGGCGGCTCCGATTGGAACGTGCTGGCGGCGCTGGCGGCCACGCCGACCGTGTTCGACCAGGCGGTGAGCGCGCGCATCGAGCCCAACGCATCGTCGCAGGCTCGCGTAGGCGTGTCGGCTGCCAGCGGCGGCGCGGCCGCGGGCGCCGGCAGCGGCCTGCCGGCCACGATCACCTTCACCGGATTGGGGCGCCTGAGCAGCGGCACCACTGCACGCCAGATCGACATCACCGGTCCGGCCGGTACGCGCACGCTGTCGGTGCAACTGGGCGCCGGTGGAGACATCCGCATCTGCGATCCGGCCCTGTCGCGGGCGAGCGACCCCCAGGGGTGTTCGTGATGAGTGCGCGAGGCCGTGAGTTGCGCCCAGGTCGCCAGGGCCAGGCAGGTGCCATGCTGATCGAGGCGCTGGTGGCCATCCTGCTGTTTTCGATCGCGATCCTGGGCATCGCAGGCCTGCAGGCGCGTGGCGTGGAAGTGGTGCGCGACGCCGAATACCGCGCGCAGGCCAGCATGTTCGCGAACCAGATCATCGGCCACATGTGGGCCGACCGCTTCAATGTGCCGACGTTCGCACTCAATGCCGGCGGCGGGGCCGGCGTGTGCACGGCCGGCGGGAACGCCTCGGTGAACCCCGACGTCACGGCCTGGCTCAATGGCCTGGCCGGCGCCGGCGCGGCCGGTGCCCTGCCCGGTGCCGCGGGCCTGATGCAGCGGATCGACGTCGGGCCGAACAACGTCGTCACGGTCACCGTGTGCTGGCAGGCGCCGCAGGACGCCGCGCCGCATGCCTTCACCATGACGGCGCAGATCCAGGGCTGAGTCCATGCGCGCCTTCCGGATGACACGCCAGCGCGGCTTCGGCCTGGTCGAACTGATGGTCGGGATGGTGATCGGCCTGCTGGTGACGGTGATCATCTACCAGGTGTTGTCCACCTTCGAAGGGGTCAGGCGCACCACCACTTCCTCGGCTGGGGCGCAGGTCAATGGCGCCTTCAGCCTGGCCGCGATCGAGCGCGACATCCGTGCCGCGGGTTGGGGACTGCCGAGCGCCGATGTGATCCGCTGCAACGTCTACCAGACCTATCACGACAACGGCACCACCTTCGGGCCGGTGCCGGGCTTCCCGCAGACGCCGGTGCGCATCGTCGACGGTGGCAACGGGCCGGGTGCCTCCGACACCATCACCGTGTTGTGGGGAAGTTCGCTGCGTGCCAACGTGAGGAACGTCCTGGTGCAGAACGTGCAGACCAATCCGCCCGGCACCTCGGTGGATGAACTGCAGGCGACCACCGACGTGGGCGTCTCGTCGACCGGCGGCTTCGCCTGGCTCACCGACGATCTCGGCACCTGCACCCTGGTGCGGATCACCGGGTCGTCGCCGAGCGCGACGCCACCGGCTGCGGTGATCCTGACCCACACGCCCGCTGCCGGCACCACGTCGATGCCGAACTACAACGCCACCGCGGCCTGGATGTCCGGACAGGGCTGGCAGACCGCCTTCAATACCAATCCACGCATCTACGACGTGGGCGCACTCACCCAGCGAGTCTTCAGCGTGACCAACGACACGCTGCAGTCACAGGACTACTTCAGTTCTTCGGCCTTGACCGAACTTTCCTCCAACGTGGTGGCGCTCAAGGCGCAGTACGGCATCAGCGCGGCCGGCGCCCAGAACGTCATCGCCTGGGTGAGCGCCACCAACGGCGCCGGCGGCACCTGGGCCACCCCTGCACTGGCGGACTTCAAGCGCATCAAGGCGATCCGGGTGGCGGTGGTGGTGCGCAGTCCCCTCAAGGAGCGCCCCGCGGCGGGAGGCGCCTGCGCGATCACCACCACGGCGCCGAGCACCTGGCCGGGCGGCCCGGCCATCGACCTGAGCAACGACGCCGACTGGCAGTGCTACCGCTACCGCGTCTTCCAGACCGTGGTCCCCTTGCGCAACGTTCTATGGGCGAACCTGTCGTGATGACCCAGCCACGCAAGGCGGGCGGCGCAAGCCGCATTTCCGGTTCGTGCGCCCAGCGGCCCGAGCGGCAGCGCGGCGTGGTGTTGCTGGTGGCGCTGATCGCGATGGTGATCCTCGGCCTGGCGGCAGCCGCGATGATCCGCTCGGCCGACACCTCGGGGGTGATCGCCGGCAACCTCGCCTTCAAGGAGGCGACCACGCATGCCGCCGACAGCGGCGTGGAGCGCGCCTTCAATGCGCTGCAGGGCCTCGCCACCGCCGACGTGGACGTGGCCAACCAGTATTTCCGCCTGATGCAGACCGTGGATGCGAGCGGCGTACCGAATACCATCAACTGGACCAGTGTGCCGTGCTACGACTCGAGCGGCGGAATGGTCGCAATCAGCTGCGCGGACGCCTCGAGCTACCGCGTGCAGTACGTCATCGACCGACTTTGCACCACGGCGCCGGCAGCCAGCGATACGGTCAGCGTGCTCACCAGCAAGTGCATTGCCGGCCAGCCTTTCGCCACCTCCACGCAGGTCGGCGGCGATCGCGACAGCCACACCCCATCGGGAAACTACGGCGTGCCGCCGGTGACCGGAACGCTGCCACCCACCATTCACTACCGCGTCACCGTGCGCGTGCAGGGCCCGCGCAACACCTCCAGCATCGTGCAAGCCACGATCGAACTGCCCTATATCTGAGCCGGAGACTTCGTCATGGACCAGGCACATCGCACCCGCACCCGTGCCCTCGCCACGATCGTCGTGGCGGCGCAGATCCTGCAGCCGCTGGCGGCGCTGGCAGCCGCCACCGATCTCGCCGACGTGCCGATGGCGGTCCAGACGGGAGCACAGCCGAACATCCTGTTCATCCTGGACAACTCGGGGAGCATGGACTGGGAGACGATCACCGGCACTGATGCCAAGGCCGAGTACAACTCGGGCAAGAGTGCCGCGGGCTACTACTCGCCGACCTACAACAAGCTCTACTACAACCCGGCCATCACCTACGTGCCGGCGGTCGATTACGATGGCAGCAGCGCAAGCGGCACTTCATCGAAGGGCAACAGCCCGATCAATGCCGCGCGCATCGACCCCTATCCGACCACGAGCGGGACCACGAACACGGTGGACGTGGCAATGTCGTGCTGGAACAGCGCCGCCTGGCTGACCTTGCCGATCTACGGGTACGACAGTTTTACCGCCTACACCACCAACTGCGCCGCCGCACCCACGACGAGCAAGCCGGTCGAGTATGCCCGCTACGCGTTCTACCTTCGCTGGAAGGGCACCGTTGCCGAAGACGGCAGCGCCGGCCAGACTTCGGCGAGCTATTACGACCGCATCGACATCCTTCCGGCCAACGCGCCTTTTCCGAAGGCCGGCGGCCGGACCGACTGCGCGGGCAGCACCTGCAGCTACGCCGAGGAAATCCAGAACTTCGCCAACTGGTTCAGCTACTACCGCAGCCGCATCCTGACCGCCAAGACGACGCTTGGCCTGGCCTTCTCGGTGCTCAACGACAAGTCGCGCGTCGGGTTGATGACCATCAACAACGGCAGCAGCAACTTCGTTCCACTGGACACGTTCGATTTCGCGAAGAAGAAGGACTGGTACCAGACGCTCTACGCGATCAATCCGGACGGTGGCACGCCCCTGGTCAAGGCGCTGTACGACGCCGGCGAGTACTACCGCACGAAGAAGATCTACGGCACGACGAGAACTGAGCCCATTCCGCTCACCTGCACGCAGAACTACACCATCCTGTCCACCGACGGATACTGGAACGGCAGCACGCCTTCGGTGGGCAACCACGACAGCACGGTTCCCGCCTTGCCGGCGCCGGTATACACCGATCCCGACAACGGCACGCCGATCAACGATCCGTACGCCGGCGTGCCGCTGGTTCCGGGACAGCCTTTTCCGGCGCCGTTCTTCGATTCGTTCGCGCAGAGCAATACGCTGGCGGACGTCGCGATGAAGTACTGGATCACCGACCTGCGCCCGAACTCGGCCGGCAAGGTCACGTCGAACAAGTTCGACCCGGCAACCTGGCAGCACATGACGACCTATACGGTCGGACTGGGTGCACCGGGCAAGGCGACCGCACTCCCGACTGGCTCGGCCGGATGGCCCGACACGGTCGTTGCCGATACCGATACGGCCATCGACGACCTCTGGCACGCCGCCCTGAACGGACACGGCCAGTACTTCAACACCAACGATCCGGTGGTGCTGCAAAACGCACTGGCGTCGATCCTCAACGACATCCTCAACCGCACCGCTGCCGCCGCCGCTGTCGCGGTGAGCAACCCGAACGTGCGCTCGGGTGACAACACCGCCTTTGCCTCCAACTACAACTCCGGTGCCTGGTACGGCGACCTGGAGGCCTACTCGATCGACCTGGTGACCGGTCTGCTGAGTTCGACGCCAGTCTGGTCGGCGCGCGACCTGCTCGACGGCCGGGCGGTCGCCAACCGCTACATCGGCTCGTATTCGGGAAGCGCAGGCGTGGAGTTCAGTGCCGGGGCAGGGGGCTTGAGCAGTGCCCAGCTCGCGCGCCTGAACTCGCCGAAGACGCCTCCCGGGCCGACGGACAGCGCCGCGGTGCTGGCCTACCTGCGCGGGGATCGCAGCAAGGAGGGCGACGGCAGCGATGCAACCCGCCCATACCGCAAGCGCGTGCACGTGCTGGGCGACATCGTCGATGCCGAGGCGGTCTACGTCACGCCGCCGCGCGGGGGCTACACGGACACCGGCTACGCCGCGTTCAAGGCGAGCGCCGCCAGCACCCGTGCCAAGGTGGTCTACCAGGGGGCCAACGACGGCATGCTGCACGCCTTCGATGCGACCAGCGGCGCCGAACTGTGGGCCTACGTACCCGGCTTGCTGCTGGACATGAACCTGTCGGCTACCGAGACCTCGACCAGCGCGCTGGTCGGCTTGACCCAGCAGGTCATCGACTACCAGCACCGCTACTTCGTGAACGGCACGCCGACCTCGGGCGACGTCGACCTGAACAACACCTCGGCCTATCAGCCGACGCCTCCGTCGCCGGACTGGGCCACGGTCCTGGTCGGCAGCCTGGGCAAGGGCGGGCGGGGCTACTATGCCTTGAACATCACCGATCCGGCGGCTACATCGGATGCGCAAGTGGCGGCCAAGGTGATGTGGGAATTCCCCAACGCCAGTACCGCAGCGGCGGTGCGCAACAACGTCGGCTACAGCTATGGCAGTCCGGTGCTGGTCAAGACGCGGGCCGCCGGCTGGGTCGCGCTGGTGACCTCGGGCTACAACAACGGCGCCGACACCGGCGGCGATGGCGCCGGCCACCTGTACGTGCTGGACGTGCGCACCGGTGCGGTGCTCAAGGACATCAGCACCGGGCAGGGGAGCAGCGCAACCCCCAGCGGCCTGGCCAAGATCAGCGCCTTCGTGGAAAAGCCCGGAATCGACGACACCGTGGAGTCCGTCTACGGCGGCGACCTGCTGGGCAACCTGTGGCGTTTCGATCTGTCCGATCCGTCGATCGTCAACTGGAACGTGAAGCTGCTCGCCACGCTGGTCGACAAGGATTCCGGCGTGCCCCAGCCGATCAGTTCGGCCCCCGACCTGGGGGTGGTCAGCGGCAAGCGCATGGTCTACATCGGCACCGGGCAATACCTGGGAGGCAAGGACATCCCTGGCGTGACGGGGGCCAACAGCAGCGCCACCCAGCGTCAATCGTTCTACGGCCTGCTCGACGACGAATCGGCCACGCCCACCATCACGCCGCTGCGCTCGCAACTGGTGGCGCAAACGCCGGTGGCCGCGGGCAGCAACATCAACATCACCACCAATCCGGTCGATCTGGCGACCCAGAAGGGCTGGGTGCTCGACTTCGCCTCGAAAACCAGCGGCGAACGCTCGTACACCAACGCGGTGCTCAGCCAGGGCATCCTGGCCTTCACCTCCAACACGCCGTCGAAGGATCCCTGCCTGCCCGGCGGCAGTTCCAGCCTGTATTTCCTGAACTATGCCACCGGCGGTGCCGTTCCCAACCTGAGCAGCCGCTACATCGGACCGGTGCTGTCCAGTCGGCCGCAGTTGATCGTGCTGGCCAGCGGGCTCACGAAAACCATCATCCGCACTTCGGACAACAAGACGCGCACCATCGACGTCTCGGTGCCCTCGGCCACCACGGCAACGCGCATCATGTGGCGGGAGGTGATTCGGGAGTGAGCAGGTATGCGAAGATCGCGCCTTCGGACGGCTTCCCCAGGCACGAGAGCGCAGCATGCAGCAGACCGCGAACCCGGCAACTCCCGCCACCACCGATTTGTGCGACGCGAACGAGGCGCGACTGGCGATCGGCGCCTTGCGCGTGCTGCACCCGGCCTTTCGCCCCTTCGGCCGGCGGCCGCGCTTCCGCGGCCCGGTCGCTACCGTGCGCTGCTTCGAGGACAACACGCTGGTGCGATCCTCGCTGGAGGAACCCGGTGCGGGGCGCGTGCTGGTGGTCGATGGCGGCGGCAGCCTGCGCTGCGCCCTGGTGGGCGGCAATCTGGCAGCTCTCGCACTGCGCAATGGTTGGGCCGGCGTGGTGGTCAACGGCTGCGTGCGCGACGTGGCGGAAATCAATGCCTGCGATATCGGTGTCTGGGCCCTGGCCACGCATCCGCGCCGCAGTGACAAGCGCGGCGGAGGTTCGCGCGACCAGACGGTGGAGCTTGCCGGCATGCGCGTTGCGCCGGGCAACTGGTGCTATGCCGACGACGACGGCATCCTGATCAGCGACGAACGGCTCGACGCGAACTGAACGCCGCGCGTTCACATCCCGCCGCGCGTTCACACCCGCTCAGACCAGGCCCTCGAAGGCGATGCAATCGACCGGATCGCCGATCGCGACCGGTCCCTGTTCGTGGTGCAGCACCACGATGCAGTTGGCATCCGACATCGACCTGAGCACGCCCGAGCCCTGGTTGCCCAGCGTACGCACGGCCATCGTGCCGTCGGCCTCGCGCAGCAACTCGGCGCGTTGGTACTCGGTGCGCCCCGGGCGCTTGCGAAAGGCCGACAGCGAGCGCGCCCGCACGTAGGGCAGGGGCTCGGCGCTGGCGCCCATCTGGCGCAGCAGTGCCTCGCGCGCGAAGAAGTAGAAGCTGATCATCACCGCCACCGGATTGCCCGGCAGGCCGAAATAGCTGGTGTGCCCGATGCGCCCGAAAGCCATCGGGCGACCGGGACGCATGGCGATGTTCCAGAACACGATATCGCCGAGTTTCTGCATTACCGACCTGGTGAAGTCGGCTTCGCCGACCGATACGCCGCCCGAGGAGACGATGGCATCGGCACTTTCGGCGGCGATGCGCACCGCGCGTTCGAGCGAGGCGGGATCGTCGCGCACCACGCCCAGGTCGAGCACGTCCACGCCAAGGCGGCTGAGCATGCCGAACAGGGTATAGCGGTTGCTGTCGTAGAGTTCGCCGGCGGCCAGTGGCTCGCCGACCGAGCGCAACTCGTCCCCGGTGGAAAAAAACGCCACGCGCAGCTTGCGGCGCACCGGCACTTCGGCGAAACCGAGCGAAGCCAGCAGACCCAGGTCGGCAGGCATGAGCCGCTTGCCGGCGCGCAGTGCCGGGCTGCCACGGGCCAGATCCTCACCGCGCAGGCGCCGATTCTGGCCTGCCTGCTGGCCGGGCGGAACCTGCAGGCGTTCGCCATCGACGCTCACCACCTCCTGGATGACCACGGTATCGAAGCCTTCCGGCATCACCGCGCCGGTGGTGACGCGCACCGCTTCGCCGCGCCCCGCACGGGCGGTGAAGCGCCGTCCGGCCAGCGCCGTACCGACCAGCTTCAGGGAGGTGGGGCGATCGACGAACAGGTCGGCGGCACGCACGGCGTAACCGTCCATGGCCGAGTTGTCGTGCGAGGGTACGTCGATCGGGGACAGCAGATCCCGCGCGAGCACCCGGCCGAGGGCCGAGCGCAGTGCGATGCTCTCGATCGCTTCGACCGGCGCCACCACGCGCTCGATGACCTCGCGCACGCGCCAGACTGGGAGGGCGTCCGGATCGTAGTTCGACAGGCAACTGATCGCCTCGGCGATGCTCTGCGCCTGGTTCGTTCGGGTACCGCCAGGCCGGGCAGCCGATTCATTCACAGGTGCGCAGTTCCTGCGGAGTGTTGATGTTGCGAAACGCCGCTTCGTCGCTGAAGGCGACCTCGACCACGCCCAGTGGCGCGTACCAGGCGTCGATCTTGCGCTGGCCGCTGGCCAGGAAGGCCTCCAGGTCGGGGAGCAGTGCGCGCTCGGCCAGCGTGAATACCGGGTGGGCCTGGGCGCCGGTGCGCGCGACCGCAAGGCGTGCGCGCGGTGCGTCCGCCGCTGCCAGCGCCGCCGCCAGTCGCGCCACCAGGTCCAGCGGCAGGAACGGCGAGTCGCAGGGCACCGTGACCACGTAGCGCGTGCCGGCATGCGACATGCCCGCGTGCAGGCCGGCCAGCGGTCCGGCAAAACCCGCCACCGCGTCGGCGATCACCGGCCAGCCGAACGCACCGTAGCGTTGCGGATTGCGGTTGGCGTTGATCAGCAGCGTGGCGACCTGCGGCGCCAGTCGCTCGATTGCGTGCTGCACCAGGGGCTTGCCGCGAAAGGCCTGCAGGCCCTTGTCGATACCCTTGCCGTCGCTGCTCATGCGTCGGCCCAGGCCGCCGGCCAGTACGATGCCGGTGATCTGGCTGCGTTCGATCGGCGGGTGCAGCGCCGTGGTGCTCATGCCAGTGCGGTCACCGGTTGTCGCACGAAGCGTTTGCCGCCGCTGAACAGCAGGTAGTGCTTGCCCTGGCAACGGCCGATCATGGTGATGCCGACGCGGCGCGCGATCTCGTAGCCCATCTGGGTCAGGCCGGAGCGTGACAACAGGAACGGGATGCCCATCTGGGCGCACTTGATCACCATCTCCGAGGTGAGCCGGCCGGTGGTATAGAAGATCTTGTCGGCGCCCTCGACGCCTTCGAGCCACATCCAGCCGGCGATCGCGTCGACGGCGTTGTGCCGACCGACGTCTTCCACGAAGCGCAGGATCTCGCCGCGTGCGCCGCCACCGTTCGAGCACAGCGCACAGCCATGCACGGCGCCTGCCACCTTGTAGATCGACTCGTGGCGACGCACCTGGTCCATCACTGCGTAGAGCACTTCCTCGCTCAGCCGTGCGCCGGCCGGCAGCGCGATGCGGTCGATTTCTTCCATCAGGTCGCCGAACACGGTGCCCTGGCCGCAGCCGGTGGTGACCGTGCGCCGATCCAGTCGCGCCGACAAGGCCTGGGCGCGCTCGTGGTCGTCCCAGATGGTGATGCCGCGCGCAGCCAGCGAGCGGGAGGTGACCGCCACCGAACCGGTGTCCCAGTCGACCTGCACGGCGGCCAGTTCGTCGATGGCACCGATCAGGCGCTGGTTGCGCAGGTAGCCGAGCGCCAGGTGCTCGGGCGCCGCGCCCAGTGTCATCAGGGTGACCAGTTCGCGCTTGTCGAGATACAGGGTAAGCGGATGCTCCCCGGCGATCTGCGTCGGCACCGTTTCGCCGCGCTCGTTGACGGCCTCGACCTCGAAGGTGCTCGGGCGCGCATGGTGGGTGATCTGCAGCATGCTTGCCTCAGCCACCGATGTAGGACATCTCGATCTTGCGCAGGCCGCCGGTGTCGGCCGAGCGCAGTTCGGAGTAGCGATCGTTGCGCACGCGCCAGACTGCGCCGATCGCCGCGGCGATCTGTGCGTCGTCGTGGCCGTCGCGCAGCAAGGCGCGCAAGTCGTGGCCGCCGGTGGCGAACAGGCAGGTGTAGAGCTTGCCTTCGGTGGACAGGCGTGCGCGCGTGCAGCCGCCGCAGAATGGCTGGCTGACCGAAGAGATGAGCCCGATCTCGCCGCCGCCGTCGCGGTAGCGCCAGCGCTGGGCAACCTCACCGGCATAGTTGGCGCCGATCGCTTCGAGCGGGAAGACCTCGCCGATGCGCTGCACCACTTCGGCGCTGGGCACCACGTCGTCCAGGCGCCAGCCGTTGGAGGCGCCGACGTCCATGAACTCGATGAAGCGCAGGATGTGCGGGGTGCCGCGGAAGTGGCGCGCCATCGCGACGATCTCGTGATCGTTGACGCCGCGCTTGAGCACCATGTTGATCTTGAGCGGGCGCAGTCCGGCGGCATCGGCTGCCTCGATGCCCTCGAGCACCCTGGCCACCGGAAAATCGACGTCGTTCATGCTGCGGAACACGGCATCGTCGAGCGCGTCGAGGCTCACCGTGACGCGGCGCAGGCCGGCGTCGTGCAGCGCGCGCGCCTTGCGCGCCAGCAGCGAACCGTTGGTGGTGAGCGTGAGGTCGAGCGGATTGCCAGCCGGCGTGGTGAGCGTGGCCAGCATGGCGACCAGCCGCTCGATGTCGCGCCGCACCAGCGGCTCGCCACCGGTGAGGCGGATCTTCTCGACGCCGTGCGCGACGAACAGGCGTGCCAGGCGCACGATCTCCTCGAAGCTGAGCAGCGCGGCATGCGGCATGAAGGCGTAGTCTTTGCCGAACAGTTCCTTCGGCATGCAATAGGTGCAGCGGAAATTGCAGCGGTCGGTGACCGAGATGCGCAAGTCGTGCAGGCGGCGACCGCGCGCATCGAGTACGCGTCCGGACGGTGCCGGCGCGTGCTCGGGAACCTGCGGGGCCTGCGCCCGGTAGCGCTGTTCGGCGATGAGGCTGTTGGGTTCGGTCATGACGATTCCGCTAAGATGCCCATGGTAGCAAGCCGCACCGGAACGACTGGAGAAAGCATTGGCACAACGTGACTTTGCGCCGGCCGGGTCGGAACCGCGCCTCGACGTGGCGCCGGTTCCGGTCAGGGTGCTGTTCGAACGCCACGAGTCATCCGGTCCCTGGCATGCCGTGAGTTGGCGCCCGGCCTCGGTCGAGCCGGGTGAGGTGAATTCCGCCCTCGCGGTGCGCCTGACGCTCGACGAGGCCGAGGGCTATTACCTCAACCTGACCACCGCCGACCCGTCGATCTTCGTGCTGTGGCGCCACCACGATGACGATACCGGCGTGGTTTCGGTCGATGATGACACGCCGCCGCAGGCGCTCGCGGTCACCGTCAGCTATAACGAGGCCGGTCGCTGGATGGACGGTGGCGAGCGGGTCGATCGCGTATCCATGCCGGAACCCATGAAGCCCTGGGTTGCCGAGTACGTCACCCTGCACTACGTGCCCGAGCGTGGGCGCAAGAAGGCCGGCAACCGGCCCTCGTTCATGCGGCGCGACGAGTTCGCCGCCATGACCGAGCGCGAGCGCGCCGTGCATGCGCCGAAAAAGGTGGACGATGAGGGTGCGCAATGAAGGGTGGCAATGACGGGGCGGGCCATGCGCGATAGCCCGGTGAGCGCGCACCTTGAAGGCCAGCGTCGCGGACGGCAGCCATGAGCCGGGCCGACGAGCCGTTTCTCTCGCGCTGGGCGCGCCTGAAGCGCCGCGGCAAGGAGTCGGATCCGGAATCGGCGACGGCGCCCGCCGATGCGGCGCGGCAGCAGGCGGGGTCGCGTGCGCCAGGCGTGGCCGCCAGCGCGGGAAGCGCGTCGCCATCGCCCGGCAGCACGTTGGCGCCGCCCGCAACGACACAGGCCGGGCAAGCGCCGGTCGAAGCCGCTGCGCCTGCGCTGCCGCCCATCGAATCCCTGCTGCCCGAATCCGATTTCCGGCCCTTCATGCAGGCTGGCGTCGATGCGGCCACGCGCAATGCCGCGCTGGCGCGCCTGTTCGCCGATCCGCACTTCAGCGTGATGGACGGACTCGACGTCTATATCGACGACTATGGCAAGAGCGAACCGATCCCTGCGTCGCTGATGCACCACCTCGACCCGACGCGCAGCCTGGGCCTGTTCGAGCCGGCGCCGCGGGTCGGCACCGAGGCCGCGCGCGAGGGTGGCGAGACACAGGTCGGGTTCGTGCACGACGAATCGCCGGGCGCCGCGTCCATACGCGCTGCGCCGCTGCCGAACGAGATGCCGCCGACCTCGGATGCGCCAGCGCCTGCGAACGTCAAGCCCGCGGAAAACCCTGATACCCAGGGAACTGCTGCCGATCCCGATTCGCGACCGGCGAGCAAATAAGCGACCACGCTCCCCCGCATGGTGATACATTCCCGACAATCAGCTTGGCTTAGGTTTCGTCGAACATAGGTTGCAGTCCGCGTCGGGCGACGCAGCGACGACCGACGTTTCGAGGCGGAGGGTTCACCACAGTGGCCACCAGAGTCCTCGCTTGCTCATGCAACGGCACCGTTGCCCTCGATGGTGCGCAACTGGACAAGGCCTTCCCGGTGCCGGTGCGCACGCTGGCTCCCGCGCGCGAACTGTGCCGGCGCGAGGTCCCGCGCTTCCTGGCCGAGATCGAAGGCAGCGACGACGTACTGGTCACCTGTACGCAGGAATCGGCCCTGTTCGCCGAACTGGCGAATGCGCGCAAGTCGCTGGCCTCGCTGCGTTTCGTCGACATCCGTGAGCATGCCGGCTGGGGTGCGCAGGGCGCGCAGGCGGGCCCCAAGATTGCCGCGCTGATTGCCATGGCGGCGGGTGCGCCCGCCGATCCGGTACCCGCCGTGCAATACCGCTCCGCGGGTCGCGTGCTGATCGTGGGTGAGGGGCGCGATGCGCTCGCCTGGGCCGAGCGCCTGGCGAGCCAGCTCAGCGTGACGGTCTTGATGACGCAATCGCGCGGCGCGGTCTTGCCTGGCACGCGCGACTGGCCGGTGCTGTCGGGCTCGCTGCAGTCCCTGCAGGGATGGCTGGGTGCGTTCGAGGTGCGCTGGCGCCAGGACAATCCGATCGACCTGGACGCCTGCGTGCGCTGCGGCGCCTGCATCGAAGCCTGTCCGGAGTCGGCGATCGGCGCCGACTTCCAGGTCGACACGCTGCGCTGCCGCTCGCATCGCGACTGCGTCACCGCGTGCGGCGCGATCGGCGCGATCGACTTCACGCGCAGCGATCGCGAGCGCAGCGATCGCTTCGACCTGGTGTTCGACCTGCGCGAGCATTCGATGTTCGACTGCACGCTGGCACCGCAGGGCGACATCTGCCAGACCTGCCCCTTGCTGCATCGCAGCGGCGCGAACTTCGATTGCCATCAGCCGCCTCAGGGTTATTTTCATCCCGGTCGCGACGAAAGCGAACGGACCCGCCAGGCGCTGCAACTGGTCGCCATGGTCGGCGAGTTCGAGAAGCCGAAGTTCTTCCAGTACCGCGAGAAGTCGTGTGCGCACGGGCGCAATCGCATCCAGGGCTGTACCGCCTGCATCGACATCTGCTCCACCCGGGCGATCGAATCGGCCGGCGACATCATCCGGGTCGAGCCGCACCTGTGCATGGGCTGCGGCGGCTGTACCACCGTGTGTCCGTCGGGCGCCATCAGCTACGGCTATCCCACCCCGGTCAGGCTGGGCGAGCGCATTCGCCAGGGCCTGGCCGCCTATCACGATCGGGGCGGGCGCGATGCCTGCCTGCTGATCCACGACGGCGAGGAAGGCCTGCGCCTGATCGACGGCCTGGCTCGCCCGGTGGCAGGCTCATCAGGGCCGGCGCGGCGCGCGCCACACGCGCGCGGCTTGCCGGCGCGGGTGATTCCGCTCCAGGTGCATCACGTCGGTTCGTTCGGAATCGATCTCGCCCTGTCCGCAATCGCCTTCGGCGCCAGCCAGGTGCTGGTGCTGACCAGCGCCGGCATCGCTCCGCAGTATCGCGAGGCGACCCATGCACAGTTCGCGATCGCGCAGTCGCTGATCACTGCGCTGGGCTACGCCGGCCGGCACCTCGCGGTGATCGACGGCGCCGAGGCGGCCTGGGCGGATTCGCTGTGGACGCTGGCACCCGCCGAAGGGGTTGTCGAAGCGGCGCGCCATGCGCTGTCGGAGGACAAGCGGCGCTCGATCGAATTCGCCCTCGACCACCTGCTCGACCAGGCGCGCGGGCGTGGCGTCGAAGTGCCGCGCGAGCTTGCGCTGCCGGCGGGAGCCCCGTTCGGCACCTTGAAGGTGCAGCGCGATGCCTGTACCTTGTGTCTTGCGTGCATAGGTGCCTGCCCCGAAGCGGCGCTGCTGGACAACCCCGATGTGCCGCAGCTGCGATTCATCGAACGCAACTGCGTGCAGTGCGGACTGTGCGAAAAGACCTGCCCCGAGCAGGCGATCGTTCTCGAGCCGAGGTATGTGTTCAGTGAGGAGACACGACTGCCGGTGGTGCTCAACGAGGCGCAGCCCTTCGACTGCATCGCCTGCGGCAAGCCGTTCGGGACCCGCAAGATGATCGAGAGCATGCTCGAGCGCCTGGCCGGTCATTCCATGTTCGGTGGCGAGGCCACGCGCCGCTTGCAGATGTGCGCCGATTGCCGCGTCGTCGACATGCTGAACAATCCGGTCGAAGCGACGGTTGCCGATCTCGGAGCGGGGGCGCGCTCGTGAACCCGACCCTGCCGGTTCCGGAGGCACCGGCCGTACCGGCCGAGGACGCGGCGCGCGTGCGCTGGTACACGCTTTTGGCTGGCCTGTTCCGTGCGCCGCCGTCGCAGGCCTGGCTGGACGGCATTGGCGCCTCGGCAGCAAGCGCCGGCGTGCCGGTCGACGACAGCGCGCTCGGGCACGCCTGGCAGGACTTCGCGCTTGCCTGTGCGCAGGCCAATGCCGACGCGGTGCGCGACGAATACGACGCGGTCTTCGTCGGCGTGGGCAAGACCGAGGTACTGCCCTACGCTTCGTACTACCTCAGCGGCTTTCTCAACGAACGTCCGCTGGTGGAGTTGCGCGAGCACCTTGCGCTGCTCGGGCTGGCGCGTCGCGCCGGCATCGGGGAAACCGAGGATCATGTCTCGGCCTTGTGCGAGACGATGGCCTGGCTGATCGCCGGAGACGGTGAAATGCGGCGCGACATCGCCACGCAGCGAGCGTTCTTCACGCGCTTCATCGGGTCCTGGTACGACGGGTTCGCCGCTGCCATCGAGCACTGCGGCCTTACCGATTTCTACAAGCATGCGGGCCGCTTGCTGCGCGCGTTTCTCGCGATCGAGCAGCAGGCCTTCACGTTCGATTCCCTCGAATGATCGTTCCGGAGGAGTGAGGCAATGAAACCAGAAAAAGGCGTCGCCAAGCCGGTTTCCGCGCGCAGGGGCTTCCTGATGGGGGCCGGGCTGGCAGGTGCCGCGGGTGCGGCCGTGGTCGCTACCGGTGGCGGGGCGGCGCGCGTGCCGGCGTCCGATACCGGGCCGTCGCTCGATGCACGCGGCGGCGGTGGCTATCACGTCACCGACCATGTGCGGCGCTACTACCGCAGCACCATCGTCTGAACCACAAGACCGGGAGACAGGACATGCAACTGCAGCGCAAATCCGCCGCGGATCCCGCGGCCGGCGGCCTGACGGCCAGCCTCGCGCGCGGCGTTCGTTCCGCGCTCGCCTCGACGATGGACCGGCGCAGCTTCCTCAAGCGCTCCGGCATCGGCGTGGGCGCCGGCGCAGTGGCCGGTGCCACCTCGTTCGAGTTCATCGACAAGGCCAACGCGCAGGCCGCCGCCGCGCCGAAGATCGAAACGCACCGCACCGTCTGTACGCACTGTTCGGTGGGCTGTGCGGTCGACGCCGTGGTCGAGAACGGCGTGTGGGTGCGCCAGGAACCGGTGTTCGATTCACCGCTGAGCCTGGGCGGGCACTGTGCCAAGGGCGCTTCGATCCGCGAGCACGGCCACGGCGACTATCGCCTGAAGTCGCCGATGAAACTGGTCGACGGCAAGTACCGCAAGATCAGCTGGAAGCAGGCGCTCGACGAGATCAGCGCGAAGCTGCTGCAGATCAG
>CAZXLV010000030.1:0-14053 GCA_964641405.1 uncultured Limnobacter sp.
CGCGCGCGCAGCCAGTTGTAGTTGCCCTTGACGGTGTTGATCTCGCCGTTGTGCGCGATCAGCCGGTACGGATGCGCCAGCGGCCACTCGGGGAAAGTGTTGGTGGAGAAGCGCTGGTGCACCAGCGCCAGCGCCGAAACCACGCGGGGATCGCCGAGGTCGCGGTAGTACTGTCCGACCTGGCCGCACAGCAGCAAGCCCTTGTAGACGATCGTGCGTGCCGACATCGAGGGCACGAAATATTCCTTGCCGTGTTTCAGGCGCAGCAACTGGATGGCATGGCTGGCCGTCTTGCGGATGACGTAGAGCTTGCGCTCGAGCGCATCGGTGACCATCACATCGGCGCCACGCCCGATGAACACCTGCCGGATCACCGGTTCCCTGGCCCTCACGGCCGGCGACATCGACATTTCGCGATCGACCGGCACGTCGCGCCAGCCCAGCAGCACCTGCCCCTCGGCGCGCACGGCACGCGCCAGTTCCTGTTCGCAAGCCAGTCGCGAGGCGTGCTCCTTGGGCAGGAAGACCATGCCCACGCCGTACTCGCCAGCCGGCGGCAGGATGACTCCCTGCGCCGCCATCTCCTCGCGCAGGAACTGGTCGGGCAACTGGATCAGGATGCCCGCACCGTCGCCCATGAGGGGGTCGGCTCCGACCGCGCCGCGATGGTCGAGGTTGCACAGGATCTGCAAGCCCTGCTCGATGATGCGGTGGCTCTTCTTGCCCTGGATGTGGGCCACGAAACCGACGCCGCAGGCGTCGTGCTCATTGGCGGGATCGTAGAGCCCCTGGCTTTGCGGACGTGCCTGCGCCGGGCCAGGGCCCGGCGCCACCGCGGCCGGCGTTGTCGACAAGGAATGCGAGACTTCCATCATGCAGGCTCCAGAACCCGGTTCAGGCGGGGGAGCGTTTGCGTTCGACGCGCCGCCACGCCAACCCGTCGCGTGCTGCCGACGAGTTCCCAAAAAGTATGGCTATCGATACTGAGTTAGTACTTGCTAGCGCGCCCTGACTCGCCAATCAACAACTTACCGCGTTGCAGCATGACGGCGATGCGTCAGCGAACCAGTATACTGCGACGAATCAAGGATTAGAAGAAAAAGTATCACCCGGATCGTCGGGCAAGCCCGGTTCCAGTGCGACCTGACCGGTCAGCCTGGCATGTTCGCGCAGGGCGAAGCGATCGGTCATGCCGGCGATGTAGTCGGCCACCGCCCGCGCTCCCAGCGCCTCGACCCGCTCGCCATGCTCGGCGGGCAGGCGCGAAGGGTCGGACAGGTAGGCCTCGAAAAGTTGCCGGATCACGGCACGCGCTCGCGTCATCACGTCGCCGACGCGCGGATGGCGATACAGGCCGGCGTGCAGGAAGCGCTTCAACTCGAGGCTGCGCGCGCGCACCTCATCCGAGAATGCCGCCAGCGGCGCTGCCGCCCGCACTTCGTCCAGCGAGTTCACCCGGGCAGCCGCGATGCGCCGGCGCGTCTCCGCGAGCAGATCGACAACCAGGTCGTTGATCATGCGCCGGATCGTTTCATGCACCAGGCGTCGCCCCGCTATGCCCGGATACGACTGCTCGACCTCGTGGCGGCGCCTCGCGAACAATTCGATGCCCTCGAGCTGCCCGAGCCGGATCAGGCCGGAGCGCAGCCCGTCGTCGACATCGTGGTTGTTGTAGGCGATCTCGTCGGCGAGATTCGCCACCTGGGCCTCGAGCGAAGGCTGGCCTCCGGCCAGAAAGCGGGTACCGAGTTCGCCGAGTTGCCGCGCATGCGCGCGCGAACAGCGCTTGAGGATCCCCTCGCGCGTCTCGAAGCACAGGTTCAGCCCGTCGAAGCCGCCATAGCATTGCTCGAGTTCGTCGACCACACGCAGCGATTGCAGGTTGTGCTCGAAGCCTCCGTGGTCGCGCATGCATTCGTCGAGCGCGTCCTGGCCGGCGTGGCCGAACGGCGTGTGACCGAGGTCGTGGGCGAGCGCAATGGCCTCGATCAGGTCCTCGCACAGGCCGAGGTTGCGCCCGATCGAGCGCGCGATCTGCGCCACCTCGATCGAGTGCGTGAGCCGCGTGCGGAACAGGTCGCCCTCGTGATTGACGAAGACCTGTGTCTTGTATTCGAGTCGGCGAAAGGCAGTGCAATGCACGATGCGATCGCGGTCGCGCTGGAATTCGCTGCGCGTAGCTGGCGCCGGCTCGTGGTGACGACGCCCGCGGCTCGCCTGTGGCCAGGCCGCCCACGGCGCGAGTGGGGCCGAAGCGGCTGCAGGCGTCGGGGAAGCCACCGCTTGCAGCCCCGGGATCTCAGGCGCTGCAGGCCGCAAGCGTGGCCCGCAGTTCGGCTTCGGGCACGCGACGCAGCGATGCGGCGCCCAGCCGCTCGAGCACGACGAATCGCGGCCTGCCCTGTTGTGCCTTCTTGTCGACGCTCATCAGTTCGAGGTAGCGCTCGGCGGGCCAGGCCGGCCCGCGCACCGGCAACCGTGCCGCCTCGATGATCGCGCGCAGCCGCACCAGTTCGTCGGCCTCGAGCAGTCCCAGCCGGCGCGACAGTTCGCCAGCCATCACCATGCCCGCACCGACCGCTTCACCATGCAGCCATTGGCCGTAGCCCAGGCCGGTTTCGATCGCATGGCCGAAAGTGTGGCCGAAATTCAGCATCGCACGCACGCCGGCTTCGCGCTCGTCGGCGGCGACCACCGCGGCCTTGATCTCGCAGGAGCGCACGATCGCTGCAACCATCACCGCTGGCTCGCAGCGCAGCAGTGCCGGCAACTCGCTGCCGAGTCGTTCCAGGTAGGCGGCATCGGCAATCGCGCCGTGCTTGATCATTTCGGCCAGTCCGGCCGACAGCTCCCGTTGCGGCAGGCTGCGCAAGGTGTCGACATCGGCCAGCACCAGGCGCGGCTGGTGGAAGGCGCCGATCATGTTCTTGCCCAGGCGGTGGTTGATCGCCGTCTTGCCGCCGACCGAGGAGTCGACCTGCGCCAGCAAGGTGGTGGGCACCTGCACGAAATCGACGCCACGCTGGTACCAGGCCGCCGCGCAACCGGTGAGATCGCCGATCACGCCGCCGCCCAGCGCCACCAGCAGGCAACTGCGGTCGAAACGCTGTTCGAGCAGCCGCGTGAAGACGAGGTCGAGTGACTCCTGATTCTTGTACTGCTCGCCGTCGGGCAGCCTGATCGACAGCCTAGCGGCAGCGCCCGCCAGCGCCGCCGCGAGCCTCTCTTCGTAGAGATCGCCGACGGTGTGGTTGCTGACGACCGCCACCTGCCGACCGGCGACCAGTCGCGCCAGCGCATCGGAACGCCCGAGCACGCCGGCGCCGACCAGGATCGGATAGCTGCGCTCGCCCAGCGACACGCGCACTTCGCACTCGGACATCGGATCGGGTCCCGGGCGCCTCAGCGCGCCCTGAATTCGTCGGGAAGACGTCCGATTATATCGGCGACCAGCAGGTCCACCGGTTGGCGCTCGCTCAGCGCGCTCAGGTGCGCCACCTCCTCGTACAAGGGCTCGCGCTGCGCCAGCAACTCGGCAATGCGCGCGCGCGGGTCGGCGGTCTGCAACAGCGGGCGCGTGCGGTCGCGTCGCAGCCGATGCCAGAGGTCGGCTGGCGAAGCCCGCAGGTAGATCACCAGCGCGCGCGCGCGCAGCAATCGCCGATTGGCCGCATCGATCACTGCACCGCCGCCGGTGGCCAGCACGATCGAGGCCAGCCCGGTGAGTTCATCCAGGATGGCCGCTTCGCGGCGCCGAAAGCCCGCTTCGCCCTCGAGTTCGAAGATGGTGGCGATCGACACGCCGCAGCGCTCCTCGATCTCCTTGTCGGCATCGATGAAGCGCCGACCCAGGCGTGCCGCCAGCCGCCTGCCGACGGTGGACTTGCCCGAACCCATCATGCCCACCATGACGATGGGGCGGCTCGCCAGGCCCGCCCCGTTCGCTGCGTCGAGCGGCGGCTGCGTCACCACCGCCGGCGGCGCTCGCCGCGCATGCAGGGTGGCGGCGCAGCATCACCGCGGGTGCTCATCGCGCCATGGCGGTGTCGGTGACCACGCGCGGCGTCAGGAACACCAGCAACTCGGTGCGGTTGTTGGTGCGCGACTTGTTCTTGAACGCATTGCCGATCACCGGGATGTCGCCCAGCAAGGGCACCTTGTTCACCTGGTCGCGCTCGAACTGCTCGTAGATGCCGCCGATGACCACCGTGCCGCCATTTTCCACCAGCACCTGCGTCTCGACCCGGCGCGTATCGATCGCAAAGCCGGCCGGCGTGAGTTGGCCCACCGCGTCACGGTTGACCTGCACCGCCAGGATCACGTTGCCCTCGGGCGTGATCTGGGGCGTGACCTCGAGCTTGAGGTTGGCCTTGCGGAACTGGATCGCCGTCGCGCCGCTGGAGGTGGCCTGCTGGTAGGGCAGTTCGGTGCCCTGCTCGATGATCGCCTTGCCCTGGTCGGCCGTCAGCACGCGCGGGCTGGACACCACCTTGCCGCGCTGGTCGGCCTCGAGGGCGGAGATCTCGAGGTTCAGGAACTGCGTCAGCGTCGAGTTGAACAGGCTCAGCGAGAAGCTGGCCGGGTTGACACCCCCGATGGTATTGGCGGGCAGGTTGACGAAGTTGGTGTTGCTCAGCAGCGTCGAACCCGGGCGCGAGCCCCCACCGCCGATTCCGGCCGAGCCCGGCAACAGGGCGAGATCATGCACGCCCTGCAGGTTGCCCGACACCGCGCCGCCGCCGGCAGTGCCGGCCGGCACCTTGTTCAGTCCGAAGCGCACGCCGAGGTTGCGCGTGAAGCGGTCGTCGGCCTCGACGATGCGCGCCTCGATGAGCACCTGGCGCACCGGCACGTCGATCTGCGCGATGATGCGGCGCACTTCCTCGAGTCGCGACAGGGTGTCCTGCACGAATACCTTGTTGGTACGCTCGTCGATGACGACGCTGCCGCGCTTGGACAGCACGCGCTGCTTGTCATTGGACAGCAGGCGCTGCAGCGCGTCGGCCTTCTGGTAGTTGAGCTGGAAGGTCTCGGTGCGCACCGGTTCGATTTCCGAGATCTGCGCACGTGATTCGAGATCGAGCTTTTCCTTGGCGGCGATTTCATCGCGCGGGGCCACCACGATGACGTTGCCGTTCTTGCGCTTGTCCAGGCCCTTGGACTGCAGGATGATGTCGAGCGCCTGGTCCCAGGGCACGTCCTTGAGGCGCAAGGTAAGGTTGCCGGACACCGAATCGCTGGTCACGATGTTCAGGTTGGTGAAATCCGCGATCACCTGCAGCAGCGCACGGACATCCACGTTCTGGAAGTTCAGCGACAGGCGCTCGCCACGATAACCGGGTTGCGTGCCGGCCACCAGGCGGTTCGGATCCTCGCGCAGCGGCTTGACCTCGACCACGAACTGGGTGTCGCTCTGGTAGGCATTGTGTTCCCACTGCCCCTGCGGCTCGATCACCAGGCGCGCATTGTCACCGTTCTGGGTGGCGCGCACCGCCTTCACCGGCGTGCCGAAGTCGGCGACGTCGAGGCGTCGGCGCAGGTTGTCGGGCAACCTGGTCCCCAGGAAATCCACCACGATCGTTTGCCCCTGCTGGCGCACGTCGACCCCGATGCCGGGATCGGAGAGATCGACCACCACCCGGCCCTCGCCATCCTTGCCACGCCGGAAGTCGACATCGCGCAGCGCGTGCCCGGTCTTGCCGTCGGACTTGGCGAAGCTGTATGCCGAAGGCGCCGGCGTGACACCGGCGGCAGCCACCGGATCGAGCGCAACCACCAGCGCGTTGCCGTCGATGGAGGTGGTATAGGTGAGGGGGCGCTTCAGGTTCAGTACCACTCGCGAGCGACTGCCGGCCTGCACGATCGCCACGCTGCGGACGTCGCCTTGCGGAAATTCGACCGAGTTCTGGCCGGCGCGATTGTCGGTGTCGACGAAGTCGAACGCGATGCGCGGCGGATTGGTGACCGAGAAGCCCGCCGGCGTGGTGGTGGGTGCGTTCTTCAGCGCGATGCGCAGGTAGGTGGTGTTGCCCTGCTGCGCACTGGCCACCGACTCGATCGAGTTGACCTGGGCGTGCGCCGCCGGTGCGAGTGCCACCGCCAGCGTACCGATGAATGCGGCGACGAGCGCGCGGGCGGCCGCGCCAGCGGCCGATCCCGTCCTGCGCAGTGTCGTTGTCCGCAGTGTCGTTGTCATTTGCTGCCCCCCTCCTGAAGCTGCAGAGCCGACTCGCGCTCGACCCAGTCGCCGGCGGCATCCTGGACAAGTTCCTTGAGCATGACTTCGGTTTCGCTGATTTTGGTGATCTTTCCGAAATTCTGTCCGGCGTAGTTGCCCACGTGCGCCTTGTAGACGACCGATTCGGCCTGCAGCAAGGCGTAGTCCTGGCGGCCGTTGGAAAGGCGTCCGACCATCCGGATGGTGTCGAGCGGATAGCCCTCGAGCGCCTCGCGACGGCGCTCGAGATCAGGCTTCAGGCCGCCACGGGCACGCTGCTGGAACTTCTCGATGGCCATGGTGAGCTTTTCGGTCGAGAACGGATCGACCTGCGCGGCGTCGTCGTAGCGAAACGGCTCGAAGCGCTTGGGCTCGGCGATGCGCTCATGCACCGGCTGCGTGGATGCCCGCACCTCGTCCATCCACGCACGCAGTTCACTCTGGTCATTGGTGCACGCCGTCAGCACGATCGCTGCGGCAATCACGGACAGGCCCCTCATTTGGCCGCCCCCTTGTTGGCGTTGTTCGGGCCCTTGGCCGCCTTGGCCGCCTTCTGGCGCTGTTCGGCGACTTCCTCGGGATCGAGATAGCGGAAGGTCTTGGCGACCGCCTCCATCGACAGCGAACCCACGCTGGCCGTCGCGCTCGGGTTCTTGTCGGGAAGCGTGATCTGCAGATTGTTCAGCGTGACGATTCGCGGCAGGTTGGCGATGTCGCTGGTGAACGCACCGAAGTCGTGATAGTTGCCCGACAGCTTGATCGAGATCGGCAACTCGGCGTAGTAGTCCTTGACGACCACCTGGCCTGGCCTGAACAGCTCGAACTGCAGGCCACGGCCCACCCCGGCCTGGTTGATGTCGGACAGCAGCGCATCCATTTCGGCCTTGCCCGGCAACTGTTTCTCGAGCAGGCTCACGTACTGCGAGACCTGCTCCTTCTGCTTGCGCAGCACGTCGAGGTTCACCGCCTGCTTCATCTTGTCGGTGAAGTCCTTCTTGAGCCGGACCTCTTCGGCCACGCGGGCGTCGAGGTCCTCGATCTGGCCGCGCCAGAAGGCAACATAAGCCACGCCGAGTACCACCGCGACGATGCCGGCCAGCAGCGCCGCTCTGGGCAGCGCCGGCCAAAGTCCCGGGTGCCGCCCCTGCAGCCCCTGGAATTGCGCGGCAAGTCCGCTGAAATCGATGCTGGGATTGAACTTGGCCATCAGCTCACCTGTTCGCCGCGCCCGCGGCAGTCGCCACCATGGCCCCTGCCGCTTCAGTGGTCTTCACAACGGGCGGCTTCGCATTCGGGTCGTTCACCTTCACCATCGCGGTCAGCGCGAACTCGAATACGCGACGCGAATCGGCGGCATCACGCGAGTTGCTCCTGGCGCCGCTCGAGGTGGCAATGCGCGCCGCCTTGATCTCGACCAGCTCCGGTCGCTCCAGCCAGGGCGTGTTGTTGGCCAGGTTGCGCAGCAGCTCGGAGACACGCTCGTTGGATTGCGCGTAGCCGGCCAGCGTGATCTTGGCGTCGTCCTGGCGCAGCGTCTTCAGGTAGATGCCCTCCGGCGTGTGCTTGACCAGTTCATCCATCAGGTGCACCGGCAGCGTACGGTTGGTCTGCAGGCTCTCGACCGCCTGCTGGCGGGCGCGCAGCGAGTCGATCTCGGCGCGCAGGCTCGCGATTTCCTTGATCTGCTCGTCGAGCCTGGCGTTCTCGCTACGGATGAAATCATTGCGCGCGCGCTGGGTATCGATCTGCTGGTCGATGCCCAGGGCAACCGTAACCGCGAGAGCCGCGGCGCCGATCGCGGTCAGCACGATCAGGCCGACGAAATCCTTCTTGCGCCGCTCGCGCCGCATCTCGCGATGCGGCAGCAGGTTGATGCGTGTGCTCATGCGTCGAACCTCCGCATCGCCAGCCCGGTGGCCACCAGCAGTGCCGGCGCATCGGCGCGCAGTTGTCGTTCGCGGATCGACTCGGAGACCTCCATGCCCTGGAAGGGACTGAGGATCTCGGTGGGCACCTGCGTGCGCTGGGCCACCGCTTCGACCAGCCCGGGCACCACCGAGGAGCCGCCGGCCAGGTAGATCTGGTCGACACGCGTGTAGGGCGTCGAGGTGAAGAAGAACTGCAACGCGCGCCCGATGTCGGTCGCGCCCTGCTCGACGAAGGGCTGCAGCAGGTCACGCTGGTAGTTGTCGGGCAGGTCGCCGCTACGCTTCTTCAGCTCCGCCTCCTCGGGCGTGAGGCCGTACAGGCGCACCAGGTCCTGGGTGAGCAACTGGCCGCCGAAAGACTGCTCGCGCTCGAAGATGGTCTGCCGGTTCAACACCACCGTGAGGTAGGTGGTCGACTGGCCGATCGAGAATACCGCGATGATCTGCCCCTGCCCGTTGTTCGGCAGGAACTCGCTCACATGATCGACCGATGCACGCAAGGCGTAGGGCTCGACATCCATCACGATCGGTCGCAGTCCTGCCATCTCGGCGACCGCCACGCGATCATCGACCTTCTCCTTGCGAGAGGCCGCGATGAGCACGTCGACCTCATCCTCGGCATTCGTTGCCGGCCCGATGATGCGGAAGTCGAGGTTGACCTCCTCGATCGGAAACGGGATGTACTGGCTGGCTTCGGTCTCGACCTGGACCTCGTAGTCTTCCTCGCGCAGGCCGGCGGGCAACATGATCTTCTTGGTGATCACGGCGCCTGACGGCAGCGCAAGCGCCGCCTCGCGCGCCCGACTGCTGCACTTCCTCAAGGCACGCAGCAGCGAATCGGCGACCGCTTCCGCCTTCTCGATGTTGCCATCGACGATGGCTCCGCGCTCGACCGGTTCGACGGCGTAGCGCTCCAGGCGCATCGGCGTTCGCTGGCCCTTGACCAGTTCAACCACCTTCACGCTCGAGGCGCTCAGGTCGATCCCGACCAGGGGTGGAGGGGCTCGGCGAAACAGACTTGAATAACTGACCGCCACAGGGTGCCTCGGCTTCAAAAAATCCTTATAAACTAAGGATTTACGTTTGTTTCCTACAATTTGCTGTAGATGCTAGCAACAAGCTCGATTTACTGTAAAGCCTTTTGTGGAGAACTTGGCAGCACGCCGACCCCATCTGTCGTATGGCATCGACCATCCAACCGGTTTGCACAGTCGGCGCGGTATCAACGGTTGATCGAGGCGGTCATGCGGCGCACGCGGCTGCACAAGGGATCACGACCGCTGGCAGCCTCGAACCTGACATCGGCAGACGCCGGCAGCAGCGGGCCTGCGCCCGGCGATACGTATAAAATCCGCCCACGGTCAGGTCGGGCTTCGGCCTGTCGATGCGGGCATGAGCAACTCCACCACACCACGCGTTCCACGCCGCAAGCGTCAAGAAAAGCCGGGCTGGCTACGGCTTGGATGGATGCTGCTGGCGATTCCGGTGACCGCATTGGTGGCGGGCGGCCTGCTGGCAACGATCGCCCTGTTGCTGGCCAATGACCGGCTGCCGTCGCTGGATGCGATGCTGGACTACCGCCCGCGCATTCCCTTGCGCGTCTACGCCGCCGATGGACAGTTGATCGGCGAGTTCGGCGAGGAGCGGCGCACCTTCGTGCATATCGAAGACGTCCCCGAGGTGGTGAAGCATGCCGTACTCGCCGCGGAGGATGCCCGTTTCTTCGAGCACATCGGCATCGATCCGATCGGCATCGTACGCGCGGCGGTGGTCAACTTCGTGGCCGGCGGCACCGAGCAGGGCGCCAGCACGATCACCATGCAACTGGCGCGCGAGTTCTTCCTGTCGTCGGAGCGCACCTACACGCGCAAGATCATCGAGATCCTGCTTGCACTGCGCATCGAGGATACGCTGAGCAAGAAACAGATCTTCGAGCTGTACCTGAACCAGATCTACCTGGGCAAGCGGTCCTATGGTTTCGCTGCTGCCTCGCAGACCTACTTCGGCAAGCCGCTCGCCAGGCTGAGTGCGGCCGAGGCTGCCGTCCTGGCCGGACTGCCCAAGGCGCCATCGCGCTTCAACCCCATGGTCAATCCGAAACGCGCCGTCGAGCGCCAGCGGTACATCCTGCACCGGATGCACGATGCGGGCTTCCTCGACGACGCGGCGCTGGCCACGGCTCTCCAGCAACAACTGGTGTTCCTGCCCGCGCGCGCGGACTATCCCGTGCATGCGCCCTACGTCGCCGAACTGGCACGCCAGCTCGCGTTCGATCTGTACCGCGAAGAGATCTATTCGGCCGGACTGAAGGTCTACACCACCATCCTGCCCGCCGACCAGCAGGCCGCCGACGCTGCGCTCGAGACCGGCGTGCTCGACTACGATCGCCGCCACGGTTTCCGCGGCCCCGAACGCATGCTCGACCTGCCTGCCGATCCGAGCGCCGCCGAAGATGCGATCGACGCGGCGATCGGTGACAACGACGACGTCGGAGGTTTCCTGGCGGCCGTGGTGCTGGAGGCGGCGCCGAAGCGCGTGGTCGTGTCACGCGGACGCGACAACCCGATCGAGATCACCGGCGACGGGCTGAAGTTCGTGGCCTCGGCACTCAGTGAACGCGCACCGGCAACACGCCGCTTGCGCCGCGGGGCGCTGGTGCGCATCGTGCAATCGCCCAAGGGGCACTTCGAGATCAGCCAGTTGCCCGAAGTACAGGCTGCGCTGGTGTCGATCAACACTCACGACGGGGCCGTGCGTGCGATGGTCGGCGGCTACGATTTCGAACGCAACAAATTCAACCGCGTCACGCAGGCCTGGCGCCAGCCGGGGTCGAGCTTCAAACCCTTCATCTACTCGGCAGCCCTCGAAAAGGGTTTCATGACCAGCACGGTCATCAACGACGCCCCGGTGCTGATCGACCCGGCGCGCACCGGCGGCCAGGTGTGGGATCCGAAGAACTACGACGGCAAGTTCGAGGGCCCAATGCGCCTGCGCACCGCGCTGGCCAAGTCGAAGAACATGGTTTCGATCCGGCTGCTCGATGCGATCGGGCCCCAGTACGCCCAGGACTACGTCTCGCGTTTCGGCTTCGATCCCGAACGCAACCCGGCGTTCCTGACCATGGCCCTCGGAGCCGGTTCCGTCACCCCGTGGCAAATGGCCAGCGCCATCGCGGTGTTCGCCAATGGCGGCTACCGGCTCGAACCGTACGTCATTTCACGCATCACCGATTCCGGCGGGCGACTGCTGGCCAGCGCGCATCCGGGCGAGGCGGGCGACGAGTCGCTGCGAGCGATCGACAGTCGTAACGCCTTCCTCATGGACAACATGCTGCGCGACGTGGTCCGGCTCGGTACGGCCACGCGCGCAAAGTCGCTCAAGCGGCAGGATCTGGCCGGCAAGACCGGAACCACCAATGACGCCATGGACGCCTGGTTCGCCGGCTATCAGCCCGAGGTCGCTGCAGTCGCCTGGGTGGGCTTCGATCAGCCGCGCAAGCTGGGCGATCGTGAAACCGGCGGGGGTCTCGCGTTGCCGATCTGGATCAATTACATGGTCACCGCGTTGCGCGGCGTGCCCGAGCAGACACGGCAAGCGCCCGCCGGCGTGGTTCAACTCGACGGCGAGTATTACTACAGCGAGACGCGTCCCGGCCAGGGCATCGCGTCGCTCGGCATCGCCGAGGATGGCGTGGCCAGCGGCAGCAACGCCGACCTGATCCGTGACCAGGTATTCTGATCGCGCCCGCCCCGGCTGGCGCCGACGCCGGGCGCGACCTGGCCTGCGGCGCGTGAAAGCTGCGGCTCGACGGGCACGGTCCCTGGCGGTCCTGCTCGCGGCCTGCACCCTGCTCGCGGCCTGCGGCCAACGAGGGCCCTTGTACCTGCCCGAGCAGGCGCCGAAAAAGCGGGTGGCACCAGCAGCCATGCGCAGCGAGACGCCGAAACCTGCATCGGGCCACGCGCCGGCGCCCGGCACGATTGCCATCCCGGTCGCCCGGTACGCTGCATACTCCTGATAGGCACACCGAGCCTGCCCCATTTTCCCGATGGACACCTTCCAGTATCAGCACGGCATCCTGCAGGTGGAAGGACTCGCCCTGGCCGATATCGCGCAACGCTTTGGCACGCCGACCTATGTCTATTCGCGCGCCGCCATCGTGGCCGCCTTTGGCGAGTTCCGCCGCGCGGCAGCCGGGCGCAGGGTGCTGGTGTGCTACGCACTGAAGGCAAACTCCAATCTCGCAGTGATCGACCTGCTGGCGCGCGAAGGCGCCGGGTTCGACATCGTCTCCGGCGGTGAACTGCAGCGGGTGCTGGCCGCTGGCGGACAGGCCTCGCGCGTGGTGTTCTCCGGCGTCGGCAAGTCCGAAGCGGAGATGCGCCTGGCGCTGGAGGCGGGCGTGCGCTGCTTCAATGTGGAATCCGAAAGCGAACTCGCCCGGCTCGACCGGGTGGCGGGCTCGATGGGCCGGCGGGCACCGGTATCGCTGCGCGTGAACCCCGACGTCGATCCCGGCACGCACCCTTACATTTCCACCGGCCTGAGGGAAAGCAAGTTCGGCATCGCGCACGATTGCGCCCTGGCCGCCTACCGGACTGCGGCCGGCATGGCACATCTCGAAGTGGTCGGCATCGATTGCCACATCGGTTCCCAGATCACCTCGATCGCACCGTTCCTGGCAGCCCTGGACAAGGTGCTCGAGCTGGTCGACGCCCTGCATGCGGCGGGCATCGGCTTGCGCCACATCGATCTGGGCGGCGGCCTCGGAATCCGTTACGACGACGAGCAACCGCCATCGCGCGAAGCCCTGCTGGCAGCCGTGTTCGAGCGCATCGATCGGCATCCGCGCGGCGCCGCCCATGAGATCCTGTTCGAGTTCGGCCGTTCGCTGGTCGGTCGCGCCGGCGTGCTGCTCACGCGCGTGGAGTACCTCAAGCGCAACGGCGCGCGTCACTTCGCCGTGGTCGATGCGGCAATGAACGACCTGATGCGCCCGGCGCTGTACGAGGCCTGGCACCCGGTGTGGCCGCTGCGCCAGCGCGAAGGGCAAGCACAGCACGACTGGGACATCGTCGGCCCGGTGTGCGAGTCGGGAGACTGGCTGGCGCGCGAACGGCCGCTGCTGCTGGCCGAGGGCGATCTGCTGGCCATCGGCGCAGCGGGCGCCTACGGCATGGCGATGTCCTCGAACTACAACACGCGCCCCAGGCCCGCCGAAGTCATGGTCGACGGCAACGACGCCTACCTGGTGCGCGAACGCGAAAGCGTGGAATCGCTCTTCGCGCTGGAGCGTCGCCTGCCCACTTGAGCCCACACCAGCCGGAATGCCAGCAGCGCCCCGACGATGAACGCATAGAGCAGCGGCTGGGAGAGATCGTTCTTGCCGGCCTTGCCCCACCAGTAGTGCAGCACGCCGAGCGCTGCGATCGCGTACACGAGACGGTGCAACTCCTGCCAGTGGCGGCCGAGCCGGCGCATCATCCCCGACGTCGAAGTCACTGCCAGCGGCAACAGCAGCAGGAAGGCCATGAAACCGACCGTGATGAACGGCCGCTTCACGATGTCTGCCAGCATCGACGCCGGATCGAACCACTGGTCGAACCACAGCCAGGTGGTGAAGTGCAGCGCGGCGTAAAAGAAGGTGAACAGGCCCAGCATGCGGCGCAGGCGCAGCAGCCAGGGCCAGCCCAGCAGGCGCCGCAGCGGCGTCACCGACAGCGTGATGCACAGCATCACCAGGGTCCAGGTGCCCGTGGAGCGCGTGACGAATTCGACCGGGTTGGCGCCCAGCCCATCGCCGTAGCCCAGGGCGAACAAGCGCGCCAGCGGTGCCAGCGCGCCACCGAACACGAGCAGCCGCAGCCCGGCCAGTGCGCGCGGCGATGGCCGCAGCGCGGCGATGCGC
>CAZXLV010000030.1:14153-17845 GCA_964641405.1 uncultured Limnobacter sp.
CTAGAAATCCTTGCGCAGGTCCATGCCGGCATACAGCGAGGCCACCTGGTCACCGTAGCCATTGAACTTGAGCGTCGGTCGCTTGCGCTGCAGGAACCCGTCTTCGCCGATGCGCCGTTCGCTGCCCTGTGACCAGCGCGGGTGGTCCACCTCGGGATTGACGTTCGCATAGAACCCGTATTCGCGCGGCGCCGCCAGCGCCCAGCTGGTCACCGGCTGGCGCTCGGTGAAGCGAATGCGCACCAGCGACTTGCCACTCTTGAAACCATACTTCCAGGGCACGACCACGCGCACCGGCGCGCCATTCTGTTTCGGCAGGACTTCACCATAGAGGCCCAGGGTGAGCAGCGTCAGCGGATGCGCAGCCTCGTCGATACGCAAGCCTTCGACATAGGGCCAGGCGAGCACCGAGGAACGCACGCCCGCCATCTGCGCCGGATCGGCCAGGGTGGTGAACTCGACATACTTCGCGCTGCCCGTCGGCTCGACCCGCTTCATCAACTCCGCCAGTGGGTAGCCGATCCAGGGAATCACCATCGACCAGCCTTCGACGCAGCGCAGTCGATAGACGCGTTCCTCGAGCGGTGCAAGCCCCAGCAGGGCGTCGATGTCGAACTCACGCGGCCGCGCCACCGCGCCCTCGACCGAAACGGTCCAGGGGCGCACCCGCAGCGAACCGCTGAAGCGTGCCGGATCGGTCTTGTCGGTACCGAATTCGTAGAAATTGTTGTAGCCGGTAACATCCTTCCAGCTCGTCTGGCGCTCCATCGTCGACAGCGCACTGGAGCGCGCCTGCAGTTTCATTGCAGGTTCCTTCGGCGCGGCCTGCGCGGCCGACGCTCGCAGCGGGTCGCCAGCGGACGAGAACGCCAAACCGGCAAGCGCTGCCTTCAGCACTGCCCGCCGATCCAGATGCAGTCCCTGCGGCGTGATTTCAGAGGCGAGTGGCTCGATGCTGGAGCGGACGCGTACGAGCATGAGGACTCCTTCCCGATACGGTCGCAGCCAACCCGGCCGCCTTACCGGGGGCCAGCGAGACGCGCCGACGGACCCGGCGCTGCGACACGCCGCAAGCAACGGCGGTACCTGTTGCACGACAGCATGGCAGCGCGCCAGGATGCCGCGCAGGGCAGGCCGCGCCAGGTCCTGCCCAGCCAGGATGGCTTGGCAGGCTTCTCAGCGCAGGCCGGCAGCGTAGTCGGCAACGGCCTTGATTTCGGCGTCGGACATGCGCGCCGCAATGGCGCTCATCTCCGGGCTGTTTTCACGCTCGCCCTGCCGGAACGCGACCAGCTGGGTGGCAAGGTAGTCACCGAACTGCCCTTGCAGGCGCGGGTACGGGGCCGGGATGCCGGCGCCATTGGGGCTGTGGCACCCGGCGCAGGCAGGCACCCCTTTCTCGGCGATGCCGGCGCGGTAGATCCGCTGGCCGAGCGCGACCTCCGAGGCGTGCTCGGCAGTGGCAGGCACGAGGGCCTGCGACTGGAAGTACGCCGCCACGTTGCGCACGTCGGCGTCGGACAGCATGGCCGCGAAACCGGCCATGATCGCACTGACTCGCGCGGCGGCCGCCGCCCCGGGCCTGACCTTGAAGTCTTCGAGTTGCTTGACCAGATACTCCGAGTGCTGGGCAGCCAGTTTCGGATTGGCCGGGAGCACGCTGTTGCCGTCGGCACCGTGACAGGCCGCGCAGACCTGCTCGACGATCTGGGCGCCACGCTTCGGATCGACGCGTGCCGGTTCCTTGTCAGCGGCCGGCTGAGCGAACACGGAACCCGTGAGGATGAAGGCCGAAGCGATCAGCGCGAAACACGGCACCAGGGCTGCAAACGGTTTGGCTCGGAGCATGGACGAACCCAGGAAAGGACCTGCTGGGGAAAGCGGGCCGCGCAGGGCACCCGATACAAACCATGGATTGTACAATAGGGCATCGTTTCCGGTCATCCCGATCGGGACATTCCCGAATCACGCCGTGCCCCCCCTCCTTCCGAGCGCGCGCTTCGCGACGACGGTTGTGCGGCTTGCGCAACTGCCCGAAGAGGGCGGCGTGGCCGAGGTCGCCTTCGTCGGTCGATCCAACGCAGGCAAGTCCTCGGCCATCAACGCCTTGTGCCGACAGCGTCGCCTCGCCTTCGCCAGCAAGACCCCGGGGCGTACCCAGGCGCTGAACTATTTCGCATTGGGTCCATCGCACCTGCCGCCGCAGGCGTTCGTGGTGGACACGCCGGGTTACGGCTTTGCCACCGCCCCGATCGAGATCAAGCGCGCCTGGGACCAGTTGGCCGGTCAATACCTGGCGCAACGAAGCTCGCTTGCGGGCGTGGTGCTGGTGCTGGACATCCGGCGCGGACTCACCGACCTCGATCGCAGCCTGCTCGGCTGGATGCGTCCCGAAGTGCCGCTGCTGGTGCTGCTCACCAAGTGCGACAAGCTCACCCAGTCGCAGCGCGCCATCGCCATGCGCGAAGCCGAAGCGGCGCTGGTGGCAATGCGGATGCCGAATCCGCTCGCGCTGTTGCCGTTTTCCGCGTCGCGCCTGATCGGTATCGACGAGGCGCGCGAGTTCATCGGCGACTGGCTGACGCAGAGCGCAGTCGGAACGCCCCTGCTCCGCGAGGTCGAGTGAAGCCCCGCATCGTTTCCCGCCTCGCGCGACCACAACTGGTGAAGCTACCGACATGACCCAAGACAGCTTTCGACCGGGCTTCCCGTCGATACGCATGCGCCGCCTGCGCCGCGATGACTTCTCCCGCCGGCTGATGCGCGAACATGTGCTGCAGGCCGACAAGCTGATCTACCCGGTATTCGTGCTCGACGGCCAGGCTCGAGCCCAGGCGGTGCCGTCGATGCCGGGCGTCGAGCGGATGACTGTCGATCGCCTGCTGCCGGTAGCGGAGGAATGCGTGACGCTGGGCATCCCGGTGATCGCCTTGTTCCCGGTCATCGAGCCTTCGCTGAAGACGCCTGACGGCATCGCCGCCACCGACCCGTCGGGACTGGTACCGCGCGCGGTGGCCGCGCTCAAGAGGCGCTTCCCGGAGCTCGGCGTGCTCACCGACGTGGCCCTCGATCCCTATACGAGCCACGGCCAGGATGGCCTGATCGACCAGGACGGCTACGTCCTGAACGACCCGACGGTCGAGATGCTGGTGCGCCAGGCACTGGTCCAGGCCGACGCCGGCGTCGACATCGTTGCGCCCTCGGACATGATGGACGGACGCATCGGCGCCATCCGGCAGGCGCTGGAGGGTGCCGGGCGCATCCACACGCGGATCATGGCCTACTCGGCCAAGTACGCCTCGAGCTTCTACGGACCGTTTCGTGACGCGGTCGGTTCGGCCGCGATGCTGGGCAAGGGCGACAAGAACACCTACCAGATGGACCCGGCAAACTCCGACGAAGCGCTGCGCGAGGTCGAACTCGACCTGCGCGAAGGCGCCGACATGGTCATGGTCAAGCCCGGCATGCCCTATCTGGACATCGTGCGGCGCGTGAAGGACCGCTTCCAGTGTCCGACCTTCGTCTACCAGGTGAGCGGCGAATACGCGATGCTGGAAGCAGCGGCGGCCAATGGCTGGCTCGACCGGCGCACGGTCGTGCTGGAGTCGCTGCTGGCGATGCGCCGTGCCGGCGCCGACGGCATCCTCACCTACTTTGCGCGCGATGCGGCGCGCTGGCTGCGCGACTCGCGC
>CAZXLV010000031.1:0-17756 GCA_964641405.1 uncultured Limnobacter sp.
CGCACTTGCATGGGGTGCAAGGGGTCGAGTGTTCGAATCACTCCGTCCCGACCAATAAAAACAAGGGGTTGGGCCTCACGATGGCCTGACCCCTTGGCATTCCTGCAGTTCTCCGTCCATTGATGCGTCTGCGCCGCGCAGCGATGCTCATTCGGCGAGGACCACGAGTTCGAGCCGCAAGGCTTCGCCGACCGACCAGGCCTGGAACGGGCAGCCGCGCGAGGTGTGGGGCGCATCGCCGTCGGTGATTTCCGGGATGTGGCCAAGACCCGCATCATCGAGGTGCCCGAGCAGGGGAGCCAGAAAGCGATTGCGCGCCTCGCGCCTGGCTCCTGCGGTGTCGCCGCGCACGCGTACCCACGCTTCGACGAACGGACCCATCAGCCACGGCCAGGCCGTGCCCTGGTGATAGGCGGCGTCGCGCTCGGCGGCGCCACCGATGTAGTGCGCCTGGTAGCGGGGATCGGCAGGTGCCAGCGAACGCAGGCCCATCGGCGTGAGCAGCTCCGCTTGCACCGCGTCCACGACGGCGAACGCGCGCTCTGCGCCGAGCAGCGCAAAGGTCAGGCCGCCAATGGCAAGGATCTGGTTAGGGCGAAACGAGGGGTCCACGCTCCCGCGCCGGTGATCGACGTCGACGACGTCGTAGAGGCAGCCGTCGGCGTCGTTCCAGAAGCGCTCCTCGAAGGCCTGCAAGCCGCGCCCGAACAGGGCGGCGCGCGCGCCCGTCCCGTCTCCGGACAGCGCCCCGGCGATCTTCAGGGCGTTGAGCCACAGGGCCTGGATCTCCACCGGCTTGCCGATGCGCGGCGTGATCACCCGGCCGCCCACCCTGGCGTCCATCCAGGTCAGCTGCAGGCCCGGTTCGCCTGCCGCCAGCAGGCCATCTGCGTCACACCGGATGTGGTAACGCGTGCCGCTCTGGTAGCCGTCGAGGATGGCATCGATTGCCGCAACCAGGGTGCTCCGGGCGATGGCTGTCACGGGTCGCCCGCTTGCCCTGGCCGCGGCGAAGAAGTCGTGCACGGCCACGATGAACCAGAGCGAGGCATCGACCGAGTTGTACACCGGGCTCTCGCCCGCTTCGGGAAAGCGGTTCGGCAGCATCCCTTCCGATACCGCGCCGGCCCATTGCAGAAGGATGTTGCGCGCTTCGTCGAGTCGTCCCGTGGCCAGGCACAGGCCGCGCAGCGCGATGAAGGTGTCGCGGCCCCAGTCCGTGAACCAGGGATAGCCGGCGATGATCGTCCGGCCCGCACCCCGTTGCACCAGGTAGTCGCCTGCCGCGCGCAGCAGGCGGGCGCGTGGGCCCGATGCAGGCTTGGCCGCATCGTGTTGCGGCGCCTGCGTGCTGCGCAAGGCCTCACGGCGTTGTCGCTCGGCGGCGCGCCAGCGTGTCGCGCTGCTCGTCACGGACTCGCTCGAGCAAGGTGCCGGATCGGGGATTGCATCTGCGCGCAGCAGCCAGAACGCTTCGCCGCGCGAGAGGCTCCAGGTGAAGATGCCGGGCGAGGCGAGATCCTCCACGAAGTCCAGGCCACGTGCCTGCTCCTCCGCATAGAGGAAATTGCGGTACCAATCGGGCCGGTGGTCATAGCTGCCGTTCGTCCCGGCGACGATACCCGGCACGCCGGGATAGGGTTGCCAGCGCACCGCGCCGTCCGAAACGGCAGCATCGAAGCGGAAGCTGCTGTTTTCACGATGCAGGGCATGCTGGTCGCGGCCCGACAGCAATGGCCGCACGGAGAGGGTGACGTCGGGCGCAGGCCTGGACAGGCGCCAGGCCACGATGGTCGTGCACGGGGAACCGGGCGCAACGCAGATTTCCTGCTCGAGCGCCGTCCCGTCTTCGAGCTGAAAGCTCCAGTGCGGCCAGGGATCGGCCTCGAAGCGCGCGATCCGGTGCATGCCGTCCGGATGGATGACATCCGGACGGTACGCCTGCGATGAAATCGGAAACGTGCCGGCCGGGGTGGTGACCCAGGCCTCGAAGCCGTTGACCAGAACCATTCGTCCAGACGGTGGCGTCGTGGCCACGAGCAGCAGCGCATGATAGCGACGGGTGCGGATGCCGGCGGCGCTTCCCGATGCATAGCCACCGAGGCCGTCCGCTTCCAGCCACTCCTGGCGCAGGGACGCTTCCATTCGCCCCTCAGTGAAGTGGCTTGCGCGGTTGCAGCAGCTTGGCAATGAGGCCGGTCCAGCCGGTCTGGTGCGCGGCGCCCAGACCGCAGCCATTGTCGCCGTCGAAGTATTCGTGGAACAGCACGCAGTCGCGGAAATGCGGATCGCTGGCCAGTTTCCCGTGCTGGAGCAGGTCCGGCCGCAAGCCCTGCCCATCGCGGAGGAACAGGCGCGTCAGGCGACGCGTCAACTCCCCGGCCACGCCGTCCAGGGTCAGGAACTTGCCCGAGCCGGTGGGACACTCGATGCGGAAATCATCGCCGTAGTAGTAGTGGAACTTCTGCAAGGATTCGATGATCAGGAAGTTGACCGGAAACCAGATCGGCCCGCGCCAGTTCGAATTGCCGCCGAACACCCCGGAACTCGACTCGGCGGGCTGGTAGCTCACGCTGAATGACCGGCCGCCGCTCGAAAAGACGTAAGGGGCGTCCCGATAGTGTCGCGACAGCGAGCGCACCCCGTAGTCGGAGAGGAATTCGCTTTCGTCGAGCATGCGTCGCAGCAGGCATTTCATGCGGTGCTTGCGCAGCAGCGAGAGCAGCCGGCGATCGCTGTGTCCGGGTTCCTGCCAGTGTGAAACCAGGCTCGCCAGTTCGGGTCGATACTTCAGGAACCAGTTCAGTCGCCGGCGAAAATCGGGCACCTTGTCGAGCAGGGCGGCATCGAGGGTTTCCACGGCGAACAAGGGTACCAGGCCCACCATCGAGCGCAGCCGCAGCGGAACGCGCGTGCCGTCGGGCATCTGCAGCACGTCGTAGAAGAACGCATCCTGCTCGTCCCAGAGACCGAGCCCCGCGCCGGACATGTTGCTCATCGCACCGGCAATCTGCATGAAGTGTTCGAAGAACTTGGTTGCAATGTCCTCGTAGACCGGGTTGTGCTGTGCCAGCTCGAGCGCAATGCGCATCAGGTTCAGGCTGTACATTGCCATCCAGCTGGTGCCATCGGACTGGTTGATGTGGCCGCCCGTGGGCAGCGGTGCGTCGCGGTCGAATACCCCGACGTTGTCCATGCCCAGGAAGCCGCCCTGAAAGATGTTGCTGCCGTCGATGTCCTTGCGGTTGACCCACCAGGTGAAGTTCAGCATCAGCTTGTGCAGGATGCGCTCCAGGAACGCGAGGTCGCCGTGGTCGCCGCGCTGCCTGCGGTCGATCTCGAAGACCCGCCATGCCGACCACGCGTGCACCGGCGGGTTGACGTCACCCAGGGCCCACTCGTAGGCGGGCAGCTGGCCGTTGGGGTGCATGTACCACGCGCGCCCCAGCGTCACCAGTTGCGACTTGGCAAAGGCGGGGTCGATCAGCGCCAGCGGGATGCAGTGAAAGGCGAGATCCCAGGCGGCATACCAGGGGTACTCCCACTTGTCGGGCATCGACAGGACGTCGGCGTTGTTCAGGTGTCGCCAGTCGTCGTTGCGGCCCTCGAGTCGCTCCGGCGGCGGCAGGGGCTGCGCCGGATCGCCATCGAGCCATTGCGGCACGTCGTAGTGATAGAACTGCTTGCTCCACAGCATGCCGGCGAAAGCCTGGCGCTGCACGCAACGCTGATCGGGATCGGCGATGCCGGCTTGCAGCGCCGCGTAGAACTCGTCGGCTTCCCGCTGCCGGAGTGCGACGATGGCATCGAAGTCGGCAAAGGCCTGCGGGGACTGGCCACCGTGCACCAGGCGCAAGCGCAGCTGCAAGGCCTCGCCTGCGGGCACGCGGAGCCGGTAGTGCGCAGCCGCCTTGGTGCCGGACTGCTCGCTGCTGACCGCCTCGTGGCGCCCGCCGACCACGAACTCATGGAAGGCATCCTTGAAGTGGCCGCTTGCCGGAGCGGTTCCGAACACCCGCCGGAAGTTGGTTTCGTTGTCGCAAAACAGCAGCGCGGGGCTTCCCTCGCAGTGCAGGACGTAGGCGCCCAGGTCGGGATGACGAGCGCTGATCGCCGCCTGCCCGAGCGAGTTCAGCCGCGGCCGGGTCGGAGCGCCGCGCCACGACCAGGTATTGCGAAACCAGAGTTGCGGCAAGACCTCGATCGACGCCGCCTCCGTGGCGCGATTGTGAACGGTGATCCGCATCAGGATGTCGCTCGGAGCCGCCTTGGCATATTCCACCGAGACATCGAAGTAGCGACCGTCGTCGAAAATGCCGGTGTCGACCAGTTCGAATTCGGGCTGGCCCTTGCCACGGCGACGGTTCTCCTCGACCAGCCGGCCATAGGGGAACTCGCGCTGCGGATACTTGTAGAGCATCCGCATGTATGAATGCGTCGGCGTGGCATCCAGGTAGTAATAGAGCTCCTTGACGTCCTCGCCGTGGTTGCCTTCGGCGTTGGTCAAGCCGAACAGGCGCTCCTTCAGGATCGGATCCCGGCCGTTCCACAGGGCCAGCGCGAGGCACAGGCGCTGCTGGTCGTCGCACACGCCGGCGATTCCATCTTCGCCCCATCGATAGGCGCGGCTGCGTGCCATGTCATGCGGGAAGTACTCCCACGCATTGCCATGCGGGCTGTAGTCCTCGCGTACCGTGCCCCACTGGCGCTCGCTCAGGTAGGAGCCCCAGCGCTTCCAGTTGCCGTCGCCGGGCGTGCCGTCGGCGAGGCGACGGTGCTCGGCGGTGGCAGCGAGCAGGCTTGCTGCAGGCGCAGGAGGGGGCTCGATCATCGAACGATCTTACCGCGTGGTATCGACGAGGGCAGCCTCGGTGCGCAGCACGAGCGTACCCGGTCGCCCGCGCGCGAATGATGCAGCTCAAACCATACGCGGGTGGAAGCGGGGACAATCACGCTTCCTTTCGATCGGTCCCATCGTGAATCCCACCTTTGCCGCCAACCGCCGGGGCATACTGAGCATGGCCGGCGCGATGGCCTGCTTCGTTGCCAACGACACCGTCGTGAAGTTGGTCGGCGCGTCGATGCCCGCGACGCAGCTGATCTTCCTGCGCGGCGTGCTTGCGACCGCGATCGTGCTGGCGGCCTTGCACCTGAGCGGCGCGGGTGCGCGCATTCGCCAGGCCGTTGCGCCGGGTGTGATCCCGCGCGCGCTGGCCGAATCGGCGGCCACCGTGCTCTACCTGAGCGCGTTGTTCCATCTGCCGCTCGCCAACGCGGCGGCGATCAACCTGTCGGCACCGCTCTTCATCGTCGTGCTCGCCGTCGCGTTCCTGGGCGAGCGGGTCGGCCTGGCGCACTGGGCTGCGGTCGGCGCAGGCTTTGCCGGAGTCGTGCTCGTCGTCCAGCCGGGGCTGGGCGACTTCAACGGGTACGCCCTGGTGTGTCTCGTGTCCGCGTTGCTGCAGGCGGTGCGCGACCTGCTCACGCGTCGCATTGCCGGCGAGGTGCCCGCGGCGCTGATCACGCTGACGACGACGGTTGCGGTGACGCTGGTTGCCGGGGCGTTGTCTCTCTTCCAGGGCTGGCGCCCATTCGGCCCGCGCGAACTCGGCCTGCTCGCGCTCGCCGCAACCTTCCTGATGGGTGCATACGCGCTGATCGTCGATGCGATGCGCCACGGCGAGATGTCGCTGGTGGCGCCGTTTCGCTATACCGGCGTGCTGTATGCGATCGTGCTCGGTTTCCTCGTCTGGGGCGACGTGCCGAACCTGCTTGCATGGGGCGGCATTGCCCTGCTGGTCGCGGCCGGGCTGTTCGTGCTGCATCGCGAGCGGGCACGCACGCGCGCGGCGCGTCGAGCGCCGGCGGCGGCGACGGCGCACTGAAGTTGCACCCCGAGGCGCCCCGGCCTGGCGCCGCTCGTTGCTCAGCGACGCTTGCGTGCTGGGCAGGACGGCCTTGCAGGCCGCCCCTCATCACGGCTGCGGCATGCTGTGCCACCAGATTTCGCATTTCGCGCAGAGTCCGTCGCTGCCGAAGCGGGCCTTCAGGATGCCATCGAGCACCATGCGCGGCAGCGGATCGCCTGCCTTTCGGGCCGGGAGGTTCGTCCCGGTGGACTGCGCCCAGATCCGGAACAGTTCCTCCGAGGCGACCTGGTAGGTGACGTGCCAGTGCGCGATTCCGTCGTCGGCGGTGCTCGCGAGTACTTCGTAGTCGACACGTACGTCCTCCTGCAACTTGACGCGACGCCAGTACTCGGCCAGTTGTGCCGTGCCGCGCTGCACGGCGAAGGGCGTATTGCGGTATTCGCCATCGCGGGTGAACAGTGCGCAGAACATCGTTTCGTCCTTGTTCTCCCAGGCAGTCTTGTATCCCTGCATGAAGCGATCGATCTTCACGGCGATCTCCCCTGTATGGAAATCAACACCTTAGCAGTGCTCATTCGATTCGGGAGCGTCACTCCGGAGCTTGCCCGGGCATCCGGGCTCGCCCCAGGTCGGGGCGCACGCGGTAAGTGAAGACGCTGCAGTTCGACCCTCATGCTCTGAACGCTGTTATTGACAGGCCGGCAGCGAACGCGCATGGATGGCTGGATCCGGCAGGCAGGACGCCAACGACTCGGGAGCAAGTGATGACGGTCAACAGCTTTGGCACACGCGATCGACTCACGGTCGACGGTACGGTCTACGCAATCCACCGCCTGGATCGCATCGATGGCGCGCAGCGACTGCCCTACAGCCTGAAAGTGCTGCTGGAAAACCTGCTGCGCAACGAGGATGGCCGGCTGGTCACCGCGGACCAGATCAGTGCGCTGGCGGGGTGGAAGCCGGATGCCGTGTCGCATCAGGAAATCCAGTTCACGCCGGCCCGCGTGCTGATGCAGGATTTCACCGGCGTGCCCTGCATCGTGGATCTGGTGGCGATGCGCGACGCCATGAGCGCGCTGGGCGGTGATGCGCAGCGCATCAATCCGCTGATCCCCACCGAACTGGTGATCGATCACTCGGTCATTGCCGACGTCTTCGGTCGGCCCGATGCGTTTGCCACCAATGCGGCGCTGGAGTTCGAGCGCAATGCCGAACGCTACCAGTTGCTGCGCTGGGGCCAGCAGGCATTCGCGGATTTCAGGGTGGTGCCTCCCGACACCGGCATCTGCCATCAGGTCAACCTCGAATACCTGGCGCGGGTCGTGTTCACCCGTGACGGGCCGGACGGCATGCTCGCCTACCCGGACACCCTGGTGGGCACCGATTCGCACACGCCGATGGTGAACGGCCTGGGGGTGCTGGGCTGGGGCGTGGGGGGCATCGAAGCCGAAGCGGCGATGCTGGGTCAGCCGATGAGCATGCTGCTGCCCCAGGTGGTGGGTCTGAAGCTCACCGGCGAGTTCCAGCCCGGGATCACCGCGACCGATCTGGTGCTGACGGTGGCCGAGCTGCTGCGTCGCACGGGCGTGGTCGGCAAGTTCGTGGAGTTCTACGGGCCCGGCGTAGCCAGGGTACCGCTGGCCAATCGCGCCACGCTCGGCAACATGAGTCCTGAATATGGGGCCACCTGCGCCATCTTCCCCATCGACCAGGTGACCCTGGACTACCTGCGGCTGACCGGCCGTCCCGAGCATCGGATCCGCCTGGTCGAAGCCTACGCCAGGCAACAGGGCCTGTGGCACGACGCTGCGCACGAAGCGGTCTATTCGCAAACGATCGAACTCGACCTGGGCAGGCTCGAGCCATCCATTGCCGGTCCGAAGCGCCCGCACGACCGCATTCCGCTGCGCATCGCGCCACATGCGGTCAGTGCCCTGCTGGCGGGGCGCTCGCAGAGCGAGGCGCTTGCAGTGGGCCTGGACGAGGCTTCCGGTGAGTCGTTTCCGGCCAGCGATCCGGTCGCGGTGAGTCAGGCACACCCGGACGACGGCCCGCACGCTCCGTGCGAGTGCGGCAGCGAGCACGACTGGAAGCGCAATCCGGTGGCGGTAACGCTGGCCGACGGTCGTACCTGCGAGATCGACCATGGCCACGTGGTGATTGCCGCCATCACGTCCTGCACCAACACTTCGAATCCGTCGGTGATGATCGCTGCGGCGCTGCTGGCGCGCAACGCGGTCAGGCGCGGCCTGTCGAGCAAACCCTGGGTCAAGACCTCGCTGGCGCCGGGCTCGCGGGTGGTCACCGACTATTTCGAGCGTGCCGGCCTCACCCAATACCTGGACGCGCTGGGCTTCAACCTGGTCGGTTACGGATGCACGACCTGCATCGGCAACTCCGGCCCGCTGATCCCGGAGGTTGGTGCCGCGGTGCGCGCGAACGACCTCACCGTCTGCTCGGTGCTGTCGGGCAACCGCAACTTCGAGGGTCGCATTCACCCGCAGACACGGATGAACTTCCTTGCGTCGCCGCCGCTGGTGGTGGCGTATGCGCTGGTCGGCAGCATGCACGTCAACCTGCTGCGCGAGTCGCTGGGTACCGGCAGCGATGGCAAGCCGGTCCATCTGCGCGACATCTGGCCCTCGCCGCAGGAGATCGAACAGACGATCAGCGCCAACCTCGAAGCGCAGATGTTTGCCGATGGTTACGCGGACGTGTATGCCGGCGATGAGCGCTGGCAGGGAATGGACGTGCCGGCGGGCGATACCTTCCAGTGGCAAGCGGCGTCGACCTACGTGCGCAAGCCGCCGTACTTCGATGAGATGGCGCATGAACCCCCGGCACTGGCCGACATCGTCGGTGCGCGCGTGCTGGCCCGGCTGGGCGATTCGGTCACCACCGACCACATCAGCCCGGCCGGTGCGATTGCCGTCGATTCCCCCGCCGGCATTTACCTCGCGCAACACGGCGTAGCGCGCAAGGACTTCAACTCCTACGGCTCGCGGCGCGGCAATCACGAAGTGATGATCCGGGGCACCTTTGCCAATATCCGCCTGCGCAACCAGCTTGCGCCGGGCGTAGAGGGGGGCTTCACCCGCGACTTCACCCAGGCCGATGCACCGGTCAGCACCATCTTCGATGCTGCGATGAACTATGCGAAGGCGGGCACGCCGCTGCTCATCCTGGCCGGCAAGGAATACGGCTCGGGTTCATCGCGCGACTGGGCCGCCAAGGGCACCGTTCTGCTTGGCGTGCGCGCCGTGCTGGCCGAGAGTTACGAGCGGATCCACCGCTCCAACCTGATCGGCATGGGTGTACTGCCGCTGCAATTTGCCGACGGCCAGAATGCCGGATCGCTCGGACTCTCCGGCGAGGAGACCTTCGAAATCCGCGGGCTGGCCGGTGGCGAGCGGGTGCCGGCCAGCGCAAGGGTCACGGCGCGCAATGCGCAAGGTCGAACGCGCGAGTTCGAGGCGCGCGTGCGCATCGACACTCCGGTCGAGGCTGCCTACTACCAGCACGGCGGCATCCTGCAGTACATGCTGCGCCAGTTGCTGGCCGGCGCCGCTGACTGAACTTTCGGGATGGCCCTGGGTCTGCCGACCCCTGATTGCGCCTGAGGGCGCGCTTGCTTTTTGGCTGCGCCAGGAACATCATCGCGAACGCGAGTCGTTCTCGTTCGTATTAGACCCCCTGGGAAAGGAGCCATACATGCACTGTGCGCGCGCGGCCGGGCCGCTTCTCGGTCTGCTCTTGCTGGGTGGCATGTCCAGCGCCCACGCACTCGAGTATCCGATCGGGATGCCGCAGAACCTGGCCGGGATGGAGATTGCCGCGGTCTACCTGCAGCCGATCGAGATGGAGCCGGAAGGCCACATGCGCAAGGCCTCGGAGTCGGACGTGCACATGGAAGCCGACATCCATGCGCTCGGCGGCAACGTCAACGGCTTTCCGGAAGGTGCGTGGATCCCTTTCCTGCAGATCGCCTACCAGATCACCAAGGTCGGATCGAGCGACACCATCAGCGGCCAGTTCATGGCGATGGTCGCCAGCGACGGACCGCACTATGGCGACAACATCAAGCTGCAGGGGCCCGGCAAGTACAAGCTGCGCTACACGATTTCGGCGCCTAACGCCGCCGGGAACCCGCTGTCGCAGTATTTCGGGCGCCACACCGATCGCGCCACCGGCGTGCGTCCATGGTTCAAGCCCTTTTCGGTCGAATGGGAGTTCACCTACGCGGGTATCGGCAAGAAGGGAGGCTATTGAGCATGCGGCCGAGTTCCGGCAGTCGCCCGCGCAATGCGCCCATGCTGGGCCTGGCCTATGCGATCGCATTCGGCGGATGGGGTGGCAGCGCGCTGGCAGCCGATGCGGAAACAGCGGTTGCGACCCAGTTGCGCCGCTTGATGGAGCGCGTCGAGCAGCTCGAGCAGCGCAACCAGGCGCTGGAAAAGAAGCTGCTCGAATTGTCGCGAGGCGCCTCCGGTGCTGCACCATCGACACGCACGGGTGCGCTCGGGCAAGCCGCCGTCACTGCCGGGCAGCCGGCGGCGGACGCGCGCATCGAACAGCGCCTGGAGGCGCTGGAACAGGCACAGGCGAAGGCCGAGGAGGCGCTGGGCACCGAGCGGATCAGTGCCAATGAACCGGAGCTGGTCACGCGGCTGAAGGCGCTCGAAGTCCGCAGTTCGTCGATGCAGAAGCAGGCTCGCGAGATCGAGGCGCTCGAGGGCATCACGGTCAGTGCCAACCTGGTCAGCGTCGCGCAGCGCGTGAGCGCCAGGGGTTCGGCCTCGGGCGAGGCCGAGTCGCGACTGAGCTACCGCGGTGACATCTCCGTCACGCTGCCGGGCGGCAAGTGGGGTGACGCCGAAGGTTCGGTCTATACCCAGGTGCGCCTCGGCCAGGGTGACGGCATCGCCCTGCGGCCGACCTACACCAGCACTGCCAACACCACCAGCTTCCGGGTGGCCGGCGTGACCGATCCGGATTCCTCGTTCGCGATCCTCGCGCAGGCCTGGTACCAGCTCGATGTGCCCTTGCCGATCGGCGGATTCAAGCCGCTTTCCCGGCAGCGGCTGGTCCTGAATGCGGGCAAGATCGACCCGTTCGTGTTCTTCGACCAGAACGCGGTGGCCGACGACGAAACGCGGCAGTTCCTGAACAACGTCTTCGTGCACAATCCGCTGCTCGATTCGGGCGGCGACGTAGGTGCCGATATCTACGGCTTCAGCCCCGGCGCGCGCCTGGCGTATGTCGACGAGACCGACAAGGCGCACATCTGGGGCGCGTCGCTGGGCGTGTTCGGCTCCGGGCCGGCCACCGATTTTTCAGGCTCGCCCGGGCGTCCGTTCCTGATCGGGCAGGTGAATACGGCGACGCGGATGATCAACGGCTTGCCGGGCAACTATCGCCTCTACGCCTGGCACAACGGGCGTGCGATCGACTTCGATGGAAGCGTCGCCACGCATGCCGGCTGGGGAGCGTCGATCGACCAGCGCTTCGACGAGGAAATCACCCTGTTCGGCCGTTATGGCCAACGAGTCAGCGGACATGGCAGCTTCGATCGCGCGCTCACGCTGGGCGCGCAGATCGGCGGCAGCGCGTGGCGCCGTGCCGCCGACACGGTCGGCTTCGCGCTCGCGTTCCTGCACACCAGCAACGCCTACCGCCAGGCCACCGCCGATGGTTCGCTGGTCGGCTACGCCGCATCCGGCGTCGAGCGCATTGCCGAGCTGTATTACAACATGCGCTTGAATGACCGCGTCGAGATCACCCCCGATCTGCAGTGGATCCAGCGCGCCGGTGGCAGGGCGGGCGCGTCGGCGGGAACCATCGTCGGCCTGCGCGTGCGCTTCGGGTTCTGACGGTGATGCGGGCGATCAACCGCTTCGTGGCGCCCGCGCTGCTGCTGTGGGCGGGCGTTGCAATGGCGCAGTCGCTGCCGGCCTTCGAGATCTCGATTCGCCAGGGGCGCATCGAACCGTCCCGGCTGGAGGTTCCGGCCGGCGTCAAGATCAAGCTGTCGCTGCACAACGAGGGCCCCGGTCCGTGCGAGTTCGAGAATCTCGAACTGCGTGTCGAAAAGGTGCTGGCGCCCGGCGCGCGTTCCTTCGTCGTGATTCATCCGCTGCGTCCGGGCACGTACCGCTTCATCGACGAGTTTCATCCCGCCACGGCGGCAATGGAACTGGTCGCGCGATAAGGCAGCCCGGCCGTGAATGCGCTGATCATCGTCTGGCGTGAAAGCCTCGAGGCGATGCTGGTCATCGGGGTATTGCTGGCCTGGATCGCCCGCCAACCCGAGCCGGCCGGGCTGCGACGCTGGCTGTGGTCGGGCGTGGCTGGCGGGATCTCGCTGGCTGTGCTGCTCGGCCTGGCGACCTTCGCCGTGCAAAGCCAGTTGCAGGGACGCGCACTGGAAGTGTTCCAGCTCGCAATGCTGTTCGTCGCCTCGGCATTGATCGTGCAGATGGTGCTGTGGATGCGCCGGCACGGCCGGGCGATGCGCCGTGAACTCGAAGCGCGTGCGGGTCGCGCATCGGGCGCGCTCGGGATCTTCCTGGTCACCGCGCTTGCCGTCGCACGCGAGGGCGCCGAGACGGTCGTGTTCCTGTATGGCCTGGGTTTCGAATCCGCGGGCGGGCACCTGCTGGCACAGGCTGCCGCCGCGGCAGCCGGCTTCCTGCTCGCCATGGCAACCGCCTGGCTGGTGGCGCGTGGCGCGCGCTTCCTGAACTACCGGACGCTGTTCCGGGTCAGCGAGATCCTGCTGTTGCTGATTGCGGCGTCCCTGCTGGCCAGTGGCATCGATCATGCGATCGGCATGGACTGGCTCTCGCCGCTGATCGATCCGGTCTGGGATACCTCGTCGCTGCTCGACGACGGCAGCGGCATCGGGCGGGTGCTGGCCGACTTCCTCGGCTATCGGGCGCGCCCCTCGGAGACCTTGCTGATCGCGTATCTGGGCTACTGGGCGCTGGTCAGCCTTGCCCTGCGGCGCGCGGGCGGGCCTCGGCCCGCGAGGGTGGCCACGTGAACGGGCAGGCCCACGCCTCGCCGATCGCCCGGCTGGCCCCGACGGCAGCCGCGCGACCCGCCCGCAGCGGCGTGCTGGTACGCCTCGGTGACGCGATGCAGCGCCATCGACGCGCGATCCTGGCCGTGCAGTGGGTGATCGTGGTCTTCTACCTGACGCTGATCATCGTACCGGCCTTCCTGCCGCTGCCGCCGGCCGGCGCCACCATCGTGTCGAACCTGACCCTGTTCGCGCAGTTCGCGTTCTGGGGCATCTGGTGGCCGTTCGTGATCCTGAGCATGTTCCTGATCGGGCGGATGTGGTGCGGCGTGTTCTGCCCGGAAGGCGCGCTCACGGAGTTCGCCAGCCGGCATGGCCTGGGCCGCAGCATTCCGCGCTGGATTCGCTGGAGCGGATGGCCCTTCGTGGCCTTCGCCTGCACCACGCTGTACGGGCAACTGATCAGCGTCTACGAATACCCGAAGGCGACGCTGCTGATCCTCGGTGGGTCCACCGTCGCCGCCATCGCGGTGGGGCTGGTCTACGGGCGCAACAGCCGCGTCTGGTGTCGCTACCTGTGTCCCGTCAGTGGAGTGTTCGGCCTGCTGGCCAAGGTGGCACCGGTGCATTTTGCCGTCGACCCGCAGGCATGGCAGCGCCACGCCGGACGCGAAACGCGCATCGACTGCGCGCCGCTGATCGATGTGCGGCACATGACGAGCGCCTCCAATTGTCATTCCTGCGGACGCTGCAGCGGCCACCGCGATGCGGTGGCGCTTGCCGCCCGCCCGCCCAACCGGGAGATCCTCGCCACCCGACCGCGCCAGATCGGCACCGGATCGGCGGTGTTGCTCGTGTTCGGCATGCTCGGCCTCGCGCTGGGCGCGTTCCAGTGGACGATCAGCCCATGGTTCGTGGCGATGCGCCAATGGGCCGTGCAGTGGCTGGTGGAACATGAATCGTTCGGCTTGCTGCAGCAGGATGCGCCATGGTGGCTGCTGACGCACTATCCGGCCGCCAGTGACGTGTTCACCTGGCTCGACGGTATCGCGATCCTCGCCTACATCGGCGCGTATGCCGTGCTGGTGGGTGGCGCCAGCTGGCTGGCGCTGCTTGGCGCCGCGCGCGTCGCCGGACGCGCGCGCTACGACTGGAAATCGCTGTCGCTGGGCCTGGTGCCGATCGCCGGTGCGGGCCTCTTTCTCGGGCTGTCGATGAACACGCTGACGCAACTGCGAGCCGAGGGCTGGGTCTGGTCCGGCATCGGCGCCACGCGCGCGCTGCTGGTGATCGGCGCGCTGTCGTGGTCGGCCTGGCTGGGTGCGCGCATCGTCGGCCGCTCCGATGCGTCGCCGGCGCGCCGCGCGCTGGCGCTCGGCCTTTACACCCTGCCGCTGGCGCTGTTCGGCGCCGCCTGGTACCTGAACTTCGTCGTCTGGTAGTGGTGGGCGCGCGGCTCAGGGGCCGGCCGCTTCGCTGTCGAGCGTGCCGAATTGCGCCGCCAAGCGCACGTAGAACAGTGCCAGCTTCTCGTCGCGCAAGGCCTGCAGCAGGCGTTCGGCCTGCTCGTCGCCGAGCGCGAAGCTGACCTCGATCGGCAGGTCACCCTGCAACTCGAAAAAATGGTCTTCGTGCATCACGCCGTGGTGGCCGTAGCCGGCCATGGTGCGATACGCGCAGCCGCCGGCGATGCCCATCTCCTTCGCCTTGTCGAGCAGCCACAGCCAGGCCGGCCGGTGGTGCACGTGGCGCTTCTCGTGGACGTAGAACTTCAGGTAGCTGCCGTTCATCTCACGACCTCACGAAGAGGGCGTTGCCGAGCAGGATGCCGGTCGCCGTGAGAAGGAGCGAGCCGGCCAGGTGCATGCCGACGGTTGCCAATGCCAGAGTATGTTCCTGCCGCCCGATCAGCGTCACGACCTCGGCGGAAAAGGTCGAGAAGGTGGTGAGTCCGCCCAGGAAGCCGGTGATGACCAGCAAACGCCACTCCGGTGCCAGCGCGCTGTTGTGCCCGAAGAAGGCAGTGGCGAACCCCACCAGCAGGCCGCCGACCAGGTTGGCGGCCAGGGTGCCCAGGGGGATGACCGGAAACAGCGGATTGAGCCAGCTGGCGAAGAACCAGCGAAGCAGGGCGCCGAAGCCGGCCCCGCCGAACACCGCGAGCACGGCACTCACGCTCATGCTGGTGTCCGCGCCACTTCAGAGCGGCGCGCGCTCGGCTCGCACGGGCGGCTCGGCAAACAATTGCGCGATCGGCGCGGCTGCGCCGATCCAGTCGCCCTGGATGAAATCGACGCCGATCTCGGTCAGGCGATCCAGGGTGAGTTGATTGTGCACGTGTTCGGCCACGGTGCGGATGTTCAGGCGACGCGCAACGCGCACGGTCGACATCACGATTTCTTCGTCGATCGGATTGATGACCAGGTTGCGAATGAACGAACCGTCGATCTTGAGGTAGTCGAGCGGGAAGCGCTTGAGATATTCGAAGGTGGCCAGGCCGGTGCCGAAGTCGTCCAGCGCGATGCCGAAGCCCTCGGCCTTGAGGTCATCGACCAGTCGCGAGGCCGCAGCCGGGTTGCGGATCGCTTCGCTTTCGGTGATCTCGAACACGATCTTGTCGGCAGGAATCGCGTACAGCGCGCGCTGCTCGCGGATGAAGCCGGCGATGGTGCCATCGCCCATGGTCAGGCCGGAGAGGTTGATCGAGCATTTCCAGGTGCGCGCCAGCGCGTCCGGGTGCTCGGCCAGCCAGGAGAAGATCCAGCGAATGACGCCGCGATCCATCATCGGCGTCATCTGGGCCTGGACCGCAAGCGACAGGAACTCGGGGGGCCGGATCAGCGAGCCGTCGCGATCGAGCAGGCGGATCAGCACCTCGTAGGACAGCATGCCGGGCGGCGCCTCCGGATCGATCATCGGCTGCGCGTGCAGTTCGAAGCGCTTCTCGCGGATGGCCTCGCGGATATGCTCGATCTTGCCCTGGTGTGCACGGCGCGCGTCGATCATCGTCTGCGACAGGGGTTCGACGAACAATTGCGGGTCGCGCACGCTGGCAGCGATGGTCATCGCGTCCGACAGTGCCATCAGGCAGTCTTCGCTGTTGATCAGGGCGTGCTGGTCGATCAGCAGGCCGCCGACGCACAATTGCAGCCGCACGCTGCCGTGCTCGGTCTTGAACAACTGGCCATTGAGTTGCGAATAGAGCTCACGGGCAACCGCGCGCACCTGCGCCACCGACTCGGCCTCGATCAGCAGCGCGAAGCGGCCTGCCGACAGGCGTGCCGCCGCCTGCGCACCCGGTTGCTGCATCAGCAGCGCGGCGGCAGCCTGCTCCAGTTGCAGCGCCTGCATGGTGCCGCACAGGTCGTTGAGCGTGTCGAAGTTGGACAGGTGCACGCCGATCAGCCCGTGGTGTGCCCGACTGGGCAGGGCCAGCCGCTCGCCGATCTCGGCGATCAGTCCGCGATCGTTGAGCAATCCGGTCGACATGTCCTGGCGTGCCTGCTGCGCCACGCGCGCCAGCGCCATGCGTCGATCGCTGGCGATCGCCTGCAGCATGATCGCGACGATGATCGCCGAGAACGCGAGCACCGAGGCCTCCAGGGCGCGGAAGGCATCGTCGTGCGCCTGGCTGACCTGGTGCGCACGCGCGATCAGCAGCGGTACGGTAGTCACCACCAGCGACAGCGCGGTGGCGCGCTCGCTCATCCGGATCGCAATCCAGGCCACGATCGGGAAATACAGGAACATCAGCGCGTAGGCGTAGCTTGGCTGGCCGAACACCGACACCATGATGCTGGTGGCCACCACCAGCATCGTCAGCAGGAAGGCGGGTGCGTCCAGCAAGGGCTGCTGTCGCGGCTCGCTGGCCGCCTCGCGGGTGGCGGCGCCGAGCCAGGCCAGCAGTGCCGGCGCGATCAGCAGCATGCCCAGCGAGTCGATCAGCCACCAGACCATGAACTGATGCGCCGGATGCGCGCTGGCGACGAGGCCATTCAGTTGCAGGCCGACGGTGGCGAGCAGGGCGTCCACGGGAGCGGCCAGCAGGACCACCACGCCCACCAGGCGCACTGCCGCCTCGAGCCGGTAATCGGCAGGTTTCCAGTCGCTGAGCCGGTGCAGCAGGGCGACTGCCGCGGCAGGACCGACGGCGCTGGCGAGCACGGCGCCGACCACCACCCCGGGAGCGGCGAACTCCAGCCAGGCCCACAGCCCCGCGCCGACGGCCGGCGGCAGCACCCAGCGCAGCCCGTAGCGCCATGCGAATGCAAAGGCGACGCCGCCGCCGGGCCAGATCAGCAGCAGGCCGGAAGTGTCGAGCGAGATCAGCTTCGCCAGCAGGCACAACACGAAAGCGGCGCCGGCCGAGAGCAGCAGCCGCGGAAAGACCGGCAGGTTGCCATGCTCCTCGGGATCGGCGCGCGAAGCGATGTCGGACGTGTGCACGTGGCGGGCGGTTGGCTGCGAGGCGAAGTGTAATCCACCCTGTCGACCGGCGGATCGACGGCCCGATGACCGGCGCCGCCCGGGAGCGCGCCGCACGGCCGGTCGGCCGTGCGGCGCGCTGGTTCAGGCGGCGAGCAACTCGCGCAGCACGTAGGGGAGGATGCCTCCGTGCAGGAAGTAGTCCACCTCGATCGGCGTGTCGATGCGCGACAGCAGACTGACCCGCGTCGATGTCCCGTCGTTGCGGGTGATCGTCATGCCGATCGCCTGCTGCGGCTCGAGCCGGGCCGGCACCTCGATGTCGAAGCGTTCGTCGCCGCGGATGCCATGCGTCTCCCAGCTCTCGCCAGCCCTGAACTGCAGGGGCAGCACGCCCATGCCGACCAGGTTGGAGCGGTGGATGCGCTCGAAGCTGCGCG
>CAZXLV010000032.1:0-17634 GCA_964641405.1 uncultured Limnobacter sp.
CCGGCACTCGCGCTATGCTTGCGCGACCATGAAGCGAGCCGCAGCCCTCGGGCACCCGGTCACCTATGCAACGGAGCGCCTTGCCGCCCTGAGCGACGGCCTGTTCTCGATCGCGGCCACCCTGCTGATCATCGACGTCCGCCTGCCGCCGGGCGAGGCGCCGTTCCAGTGGTCGGCACTGGCCGACATCGCGCCGAAACTGCTGGGCTACGTGATCAGCTTCCTGGTGATCGGCCAGTTGTGGGTGGCGCATCACGGCAAACTGCACCTCGTCGCTCGCCTGGACACGCGCGGGCTGTGGTTGAACCTGCTGTTCCTGATGTTCGTTGCCTTCATTCCCTTTCCTACCGCGATCCTGAGCGAGCACGCCAATCGCGATGCGGTCGTGCTTTATGCGCTGACCATCGTCGCGGCATCGACGCTGCTGGCCGTGCTGTGGCTGCACATCGGGCGCCAGCAGGCATGGCTGGCGCCGGGGGGCGAGGTGCTCGAGCGCTACCGGCACGAACGCCTGCGTTCACTGGCGCTGCCGGTGGTATTCCTGCTCTCGATCCCGTTGGCCTTCTTCGACCCCGCCTGGGCCATGTACTCCTGGCTGCTGCTGGTGCCGGTAGCCTGGTGGCTCCCCAGGCGATAGGTCGACGATGCGGCCGGTGTGCCCGGGATCTACTGCGACAGGTAGCCGCCGTCGACCGGGTAGTAGCCGCCGGTGACGAACGAGGCCCTGCGCGAACTCAGCCACAGCACCAGTTCGGCGACTTCCGGCGAGCTACCCAGTCGGCCCATCGGGTGCAGCCCGACCAGGCCCTGGCGCGCTTCGGGCGGCAGGTTGGCGAGCAGCGGTGTGTCGATGAAGGCCGGCCCCACCGAGTTGATGCGGATGCCGCGCGCAGCGTACTCGAGGGCGGCGGTGCGGCTCAGCCCGACCAGGCCGTGCTTGGCCGCGACATAGGCGGCGTGACCGCGAAAGCCTACCTGCGAGAGGATCGAGGCCATGTTGACGATGGCGCCGCCGCCGCTGGCGAGCATTGCCGGGATCTGGTAACGCATGCCGTAGAAGACGCCCGACAGGTTGATGCCGATGATGCGCTGCCATTCCTCGAGCGGATACTCGCCGACGTCGCAACCGTCACCACCGACGCCCGCGTTGTTGCAACTCAGGTGCAGGGCGCCGTAGCGCTTCACGGCCTCGGCGACCAGCCGTTGGTTGTCGGCGGCACTGGACGCGTCGGCGCGCACGAACACCGATTCACCGCCGGCTGCCGCGATCTGCGCCACGGTTTCGTGCCCGCCCGCTTCCGAAATGTCGGACACCACCACGCGCGCGCCGGCGCCCGCGTAGGCAAGGGCGACGGCGCGGCCGATGCCCGAGGCGGCACCGGTCACGATGGCAACCTGCTGGTCGAGGTCCTTGCTCATGGTCTGCGTTCCGGTAGATGAAGCCCTGCAACGCATCCCAGTCTAACCAGCTTGCCGCCAGGCTTCCTGATCGAGGTCAAGCAAATGGCCCCGCTCCCCGAACCGGCGCTACTGCCAACCGAAGCGGCGCGCGTAGTAGCCCTTCATGGCCTGGGTGAGGGCCATGTAGCCCAGCAGGATCAGTGGCAGGATCGCGAAGAACAGCGGCGGCAGCGCCTGCATCTTGAAGTAGTGCGTCAGCGGGCCCATCGGCAGGAAGATGCCGAGCGCAACGATCGCGATCGTGGTGGCGATCAGCGGCGTGGCCGCGCGACTTTGCAGGAACGGAACCTTGCGGGTGCGGATCATGTGCACGATCATCGTCTGGGTGAGCAGGCCCACCACGAACCAGCCCGACTGGAACAGCGTCTGGCGCTCGATGGCGTTGGCGCCGAACACGTTCCACATCAGCCAGAACGTGATGATGTCGAACACCGAGCTGATCGGCCCGAAATACAGCATGAAGCGGCCGATGTCGTCGGGGCGCCAGCGCTGCGGTTGCTGCAACTGCTCGGGATCGACGTTGTCGAAGGGAATCGCGACCTGCGAGATGTCGTAGAGCAGGTTCTGCACCAGCAACTGCATCGGCAACATGGGCAGGAAGGGCAGGAAGATGCTCGCCACCACCACGGACAGGACGTTGCCGAAGTTCGAACTGGCCGTCATCTTGATGTACTTGAGCATGTTGGTGAAGATCTTGCGGCCTTCGAGCACTCCTTCTTCGAGCACCATCAGGCTCTTTTCGAGCAGGATGATGTCGGCGGCCTCCTTGGCGATGTCCACTGCCGAGTCGACCGAGATGCCGATGTCGGCGGCGCGCAGGGCCGGCGCATCGTTGATGCCGTCGCCCATGAAGCCCACGATGTGCCGGTTCGCCCTGAGCGCGCGCACGATGCGCTCCTTCTGCGCCGGCGTGAGCCGGGCGAACACGTTGTGCGCCTCGACCGCCTCGCCGAGGCGTCGATCGTCCATCGCCTCGACCTCGCTGCCCAGCATCACGCCGTCGGTCGGCAGGCCGACCTCGCGGCAGACCTTGGCGGTGACCAGGTCGTTGTCGCCGGTGAGGATCTTGACCGCGATGCCGTGCTCGGCGAGCGCCTTCAGGGCCGGCGCGGTCGATTCCTTGGGCGGATCGAGAAACGCGATATAGCCGATCAGCGTCATGTCGGTCTCGTCGGCCACGCCGTACACGTGCCGCGTCGGCGGCAGTTCCCGGACGGCCACGGCGACCACCCGCAGGCCGTCCTCGTTGAGCGCGCTGGTCACTTCGCGCAGGCGGGTATGCACGTCCGCGCTGATCGGCTCGTCGAGTTCGCCGTGGCGCACCCGCGTGCAGACATCGAGCATCTCGTCGACCGCGCCCTTGCAGATGAGCAGGTGGTGCTCGTCGTGCCTGGCCACCACCACCGACATGCGGCGGCGCACGAAGTCGAATGGAATCTCGTCGACCTTGCGAAATGCCCTGGCCACGTCCAGTTCGCGGTGCACCTCCACATGCTCCAGCACCGCCACGTCGAGCAGGTTGCGCAGTCCGGTCTGGTAGTGGCTGTTGAGATAGGCGTATTCGAGCACCGCATCGGACTCGTCGCCGAAGACGTCGATGTGCTGCGCCAGGAAGATCTTGTCCTGGGTCAGCGTGCCGGTCTTGTCGGCGCACAGCACGTCCATGGCGCCGAAGTTCTGGATGGCATCCAGCCGCTTGACGATGACGCGGTGACGCGACATCGTCACGGCTCCCTTGGCCAGCGTGGAGGTGACGATCATCGGCAGCATCTCGGGGGTGAGCCCGACCGCCACCGAGAGGGCGAACAGGGTGGCCTCCACCCAGTCACCCTTGGCGAATCCGTTGATCAGCAGCACCAGCGGCGCCATCACCAACATGAAGCGGATCAGCAGCCAGCTGACGCGGTTGATGCCGGCCTGGAAGGCGGTCGGCGTGCGGTCCACGACCGTGACACGCTGCGCCAGCGCGCCGAAGAAGCTGCGGTCGCCGGTGGCGATGGTCACCGCCAGGGCCGAGCCCGACACCACGTTGGTCCCCATCAGCAGGATGTTGTCCAGTTCGGTCGCCTGCGTTGCCGCAAGATTGCGCGGTTGCTCGAACTTCTCCACCGGCATCGATTCGCCGGTCATCGAAGCCTGGCTGACGAACAGGTCCTTGGCCGAGAGCACGCGCAGGTCGGCCGGAATCATGTCGCCGGCCGACAGCGCCAGCACGTCACCGGGTACCAGTTCGCGGATCGGCAACTCGATGCGCTCGGGCGCGCGCAGCACGGTGGCGGTGTTGCTCACCATCTCCTTCAGCTTGTCGGCCGCCCGGTTCGACTCGCCTTCCTGCCAGAAGCGCAGCAGGGTCGAAAGCACCACCATGGTCGCAATGACGGCCGTGCTCTTGAGGTCGTGGGTGAGCCAGGAGACGGTCGCCAGCAGGGTCAGCAGCAGGTTGAACGGATTGCGATAGCAGTGCCACAGGTGCGCCCACCACGGCTGCGGCTTTTCGTGTGCGATCTCGTTGGGACCGATACGCTCGCGGATCTCGTCGGCCTGTGATCGGGACAGTCCTTCGCCGCTGCTGGCGAGGCTCGCCAACAGTTCGTCGCGATCGCGGTGCGCCGCCTGCACCAGCGCGCGGGTGAGGGCGGGTGCGACGTCGCGACTGCCCGCGCTGCGAAAGACCGCCTCGAAAAACGCGAACGGGCGGCGCCGGAAATGGCGCGTCATGGCGCGCGCGCGCACGAATCCGGCGTAGAACTCCCTCAGGATGCGCGGCCGCCAGTCCATGGATCCCTTTCTCGCAATATCGTGCTCGGCGGGCACGATACGCGCAAACTGAACGCCAATAAAGGCCGGGCAGCGTAAGATCGCCCGTTTCGCCCCTTCCGGAGAGGCCCGTTTGACCCGCTTGCAGCAACGCCTGCATCAACTCGCCCCCGATACCCTGCGCGGCCTGATGCGAGGTATCGAGAAGGAGAGCCTGCGTGCACGCCTGGACGGCTCCCTGGCCGAGACCCCGCATCCGGGTGGGCTCGGCTCGGCGCTGGCGCATCCGCGCATCACCACCGATTTCAGCGAATCGCAACTGGAGATGATCACCGACGTTCATGCCGACGCGCCGGGATGCCTGGCCGAACTCATCGAAATTCACCAGGTGGTGTACCGCGAACTCCACGACGAGATGCTCTGGGTCGCCAGCATGCCCTGCAAGCTGCCACCCGAGGAGCGCATCCCGCTCGGGCGCTACGGATCGTCGAACGTGGGTCGTGCCAAGACCGTGTACCGGCAAGGCCTGTCGCATCGCTATGGCCGGCGCATGCAGACCATTTCCGGCATCCACTACAACTTTTCCCTGCCGCCCTCGGCCTGGCCCGGCCTGCAGCGCGCCGATGGCGACGGCGGCAGCGAGCAGGACTTCCGCACCGCTGCGTACTTCGCGCTGATCCGCAACTTCCGGCGCCACTCCTGGCTGCTGCTGTACCTGTTCGGTGCCTCGCCCGCGGTGTGCCGCACCTTCCTCGACGGGCAGGCGCACGACCTGCAACCGCTGGGCGTGGACAGCCTGTACCTGCCGGCGGCCACCTCGCTGCGAATGGGCCCGCTGGGCTACCAGAGCGATGCACAGGCGGCGCTCGCGGTGAGTTTCAACAGCCTGGAGCGCTATGCCGCTTCGCTCCAGCGGGCAATGAGCGAACCCTACCCGCCTTACGAGCGCATCGGCGTCCATGACGGCGGCGGCCTGTATCGGCAACTCGCCACCACCCTGATCCAGATCGAGAACGAGTTCTACGGCACCATTCGCCCCAAGCGCATCATCCGCCCGGGCGAACGGCCCTTGCACGCGCTGGCCGAACGTGGGGTCGAGTACGTCGAAGTGCGCTGCCTGGACCTCAATCCGCTCGAACCGGTCGGCATCTCGCTCGCCACGACCCGCTTCCTGGACGTATTCCTGCTGCACTGCCTGCTCGACGACAGCCCGCCCGATACCCCCGACGAGATCGTCGCCATGTCGCGCAACCAGCACACCGTTGCGCAGCACGGTCGTGACCCGACCCTGCGCCTGCAGCGCGGACGCGAGCAGATCGGCCTGGCGCAGTGGGGCAGGGTGCTGCTCGGCGAATGCGAGCCGATTGCGGATGCACTGGATGCGGCTGGCGCCTCGGGCGCTGGTACGCCACACCGCGACGCCCTGGCGGCGGCGCGTGCGGCGCTGGATGATTCCTCGCTGACGCCTTCGGCGCGCACCCTGCGTGAAATGGCCGAACGCTTCGATGACTCATTCCCGCGTTTTGCCCTGGCGCATTCGCACCAGACGCGCAGCCGCTTGCTCGGCCTGCCGCTGGCGCCGCAGATCGCAGCGCGCTACGCGACGATGGCCGAGGACTCGCGCCGCGAGCAGCGGCGCATCGAGGCGAGCGACAACATGCCGTTCGAGGAATACCGGCAACGTTACCTGGCGGGCGAGTTGCCGCGCGCGTGATGAAGCTGGCGGTGCCGCCCGCGCACGACGGGTCGGCCGCCAGCCGGCACTCTCAGGACGACGGCGGCGTGAGGTAGGCGGCGCTCGCTCCCAGCGTCGGCTGGCTGGCGCCGACCTCCATGCGGGCGATCGACTGCAGGTGCACCTCGTCCGGCCCGTCGACGAAGCGCAGGGCGCGTCCCCAGGTCCACAGGTCGGCCAACGGCGTATCGGGGCTGATGCCCATGGCGCCGAAGGTCTGCATCGCGCGATCGCACACGGCGGTGTGAACGCCGGGAACCAGCGCCTTGATCATCGAGATCTCCTTGCGCGCGGCCCTGGCGCCGACCTTGTCGATCATCCAGGCTGCCTTGAGCACCAGCAGGCGGGCCTGGTCGATCTCGATGCGCGAGCGCGCGATCCACTCGCCGACCGTGCCGTGCTGGTGCAGGTAGCGTCCGAATGCCTTGCGCTCCTGCGAACGTTCGACCATCAGTTCGAGGGCGAGTTCGGCGGCGCCGATCGAGCGCATGCAGTGATGAATGCGGCCCGGACCGAGGCGCGCCTGTGCCAGCGCGAAGCCACTGCCGGGTTCACCCAGCAGATTGCCGACCGGCACGCGCACATCGCGAAAAAGCACTTCGCAGTGGCCCTCGGGCGCATGGTGGTTGATGATGTCGATGTTGCGCACGACTTCGAGGCCGGGCGTATCCCGGGGCACCAGCACCATGCTTTGCTGCTGGTGCCGCGCGGCATCGGGATCGGTCTTGCCCATCACGATGAAGATGCGGCAATCGGGATGGGCGGCATTGGTGATGAACCATTTGCGGCCATTGATCGCGTACGAATCACCCACGCGGGCGATCGAGGTGGTGATGTTGGTCGCATCCGAAGACGGCACGTCGGGCTCGGTCATGGCAAATGCCGAACGGATCTCGCCGTTCAGCAAGGGCAGCAGCCATTGCTCGCGTTGTGCCGGTGTCGCGAACAGATGCAGCAGTTCCATGTTGCCGGTGTCGGGCGCGCTGCAGTTGAACACTTCCGAGGCCCAGGCGACGCGCCCCATGATCTCCGCCAGCGGCGCATATTCCAGGTTGCTCAGGCGCGTGCCGGGTTGGTCGTCCTTCAAGTGGGGCAGGAACAGGTTCCACAGCCCCTCGGACTTCGCCAGCGCCTTGAGGTCGCCCATGAACGACACCGGATATTGCCTGGCATGGACTTCGTCGCGCCATTGGCGGATGCGCGGCACGATGTGATCGTCCAGGAACCGGCGCACGCGCTGGCGCAGTTCCTCGACCCTGGGGCTGTAGCCGAAGTCCATCGTCGTCTCGCTGGAGTGGGATCGCACGTATTGTCGGCCAGGCAAGCGGTGTCCACAATGACGCGCTGCCGGCGTATTCTTGCCGGCAACGCCGATCTGCAAGCCGAATCCGCAGCGCGCTCGAGTCCGATGATGCCGATGATGCCGATGATGGATCCGAAGCGCTGCGCGGCGCTGGTGTGAACAGGCCCTGATGCCCGTCCACACGAGTCCGGAACTGGTGCAGGCGGTGGTCCTGCTGGCAGCGGGCGTGCTCGCGGTGCCGCTGTTCAGGCGCCTCGGGCTCGGGTCGGCACTGGGCTACCTGGCCGCCGGCCTGTTGATCGGGCCCTTTGGCCTGGCCATCTTCAGCGACCCCGAGCACATCCTGCCGATCGCCGAACTGGGCGTGGTGATGTTCTTGTTCGTCATCGGGCTCGAAATGCAGCCGCGGCGCCTGTGGAGCCTGCGACGGCAGATCTTTGGCCTGGGATTGCTGCAAGTCGTCGTCTGCGGCGCCCTGCTCACCGGCCTGGGTGCGCTGGCCGGCCTGGCGCCGGCAGTAGCCTTCGTGGCCGCGATGGGATTCGTGATGACCTCCACCGCCACCGTGGTGCAGTCGCTCGACGAGCGCGGCGAGTTGCTCACCGCACGCGGCCAGCGCATCGTGTCGATCCTGCTGTTCGAAGACCTGGCGATCGTGCCGCTGCTGGCCGCGGTGGCAGCCCTGTCGCCGGCACCACCGGCCGTAGCCGGGTCGCGCTGGCTGACCCTGGGCGTGGCGCTGGCGGCGATCGTTGGCCTGGTTGCGGTGAGCCGCTGGCTGTTGAACCCGCTGTTCCGGGTGTTGGCGCGCTCGCGGGCGCGCGAGGTCATGACCGCGGCGGCCTTGCTGGTCGTTCTCGGCGCCGCGCTGGCCATGCAGTGGGGCGGCCTGTCGATGGCCATCGGTGCGTTTACCGCCGGCGTGATGCTCTCGGAGTCTAGCTTTCGCCATCAACTCGAGGCCGATGTGGAGCCCTTTCGCGGCATCCTGCTGGGCCTGTTCTTCATCAGTGTCGGCATGTCGCTCGACCTCGGCCTGGTGCTCGATGACTGGGCGACGATCGTGCTCGGGGCGATCGCCTGCATGGCCGTGAAGGCGCTCGGCGTGTATGTCGTGGCGCGCCTCACCGGCGCAGCGCGGCGTGAGGCGCTGGTGCGTGCGGCACTGATGGCGCAGGGAGGCGAGTTCGCCTTCGTGCTCTACTCGGCGGCTGCCGCGAGCGGGGTCATCGTGGCCGCCGTCGACGCCAGGATGTCGGCGGCGGTGATCCTGTCGATTGCCCTCACGCCGGTGCTCGTGCTGGCGCTGCGTGCCGTGCTGCCTGAGCAGGCGCCGCAAAGCATGGATGGAATCGAAGCGGCGCAGGATGCGGGCGAGCTCGGCGGCACCGTGCTGGTGATCGGTTTCGGGCGCTTCGGACAGGTGGCCAGCCAGGCCCTGCTGGCGCGCGGCATCGACATCGCCACCATCGACAGCGATACCGACATGATCCGCGCCGCCGCCACTTTCGGCTTCAAGGTCTACTACGGCGACGGCACGCGCCTGGACGTGCTGCACGCCAGCGGCGCGGCTCACGCCAGTGCGATCCTGGTCTGCGTCGACCGCAAGGAGACCACCACCCGGATCGTCGAACTGGTCAAGCACGAATTCCCGCTGGTGCCGGTGCTTGCGCGGGCCTACGACCGCCAGCACGCGATCGCCCTGATCCACGCCCGGGTCGATTACCAGATCCGGGAGACGCTGGAATCGGCTATCAGCTTCAGCATTGCGGCGCTGGAGCAACTGGGCGTGAGCCGCGAGGAGGCCGCCGAAGTGTGCCGCGAAGTACGCCGGCGGGATGCGCAACGCCTGGCGCTGCAGGTCGCCGGCGATCTTGCCGGTGCGCGCGACCTCCTGCTGTCGAACAATCGCATGACGCCGACCCCGCTGACGCCGCCCCGCCGCGGCGGCGCGCCCCTGAGCACCGGGACCGCCGAGGCGCTCACCGCCGCACCGTCAAATACCGGCGCGCCTCCCGATCAGCCCGGCGAACCCGGAGCGCCCGGATAAACCAGCTTGCCGTCGGCTTGCGGCTGCGCCGCCGGCGTGCGCGTGGCCGCATCGATGTGGCCGTGTCCCATGATGTGGAACACCGAGTCGCCCCCGGCCAGCAGGTAGTCGGTGATGATGCGCCGGTGGCAGCGCCACCACACCGCCTCGGCGCACATGATCGCGCAGCGGTGCGTTGCCCCCAGGACGCGCAACTCGGCCAGGCCGGCACGAAAGGCGGCGCTCATCGCATAGTCGGCGTAGTTGCGAAAGCTCGCGTTTTCCCACCAGGTGTTGGGCGAGGGCGGTGCGTCCTTGCGGTGAGCGCGCAACCCGCCCAGCGCGGCGAGGTGCCGATAGGCGATGCCGGCCGGCGCGAGCGAACCGGGCAGGGCGTCGGCGTTGAACTGCGGGTTGGTGCGCGATCGCGGCACGCTGCGCACATCGACCAGCAGATCGCAGCCTGCCTCGCGCAGCAGCGCCACCAGTTCGTCCACCGTGCGGGTCGAGTGGCCGATGGTGAAGAAGGGGTTCAGCCGCCCCTGGTTTCGTAAGTTCATGGTGCACCCGACGTCGAACAGGAATCGAAGCTTTCTCGACCAGTATCGCAATGTCCCCAGCCGACCACCACGACCTCATCGTCATCGGCAGCGGACCGGGGGGCGGTTCGCGGGCACACCGATTGGCGCCGTGAATCCTATCCTGACCATCATCGCCAACGCGCTGCGTGTTGCCGATCGCATCGCGAATCGCCTGAAGTGATCGGCTGCTCGATGGAGTCCTGTCCATGAAGACCTCCGATCCCAGGGACCCGGCCGCCCGCGCATTGCCTGATGCAAGTCGCCTGCCGCACGTGCCCTACCAGCAGGTGCTCGCTGGCCAGCCGGCGCTGGTAACCGGCGCCAACTCCGGCATCGGCAAGGCGGTCGCGCTCGGCCTGGCGCGTGCCGGGGCAGACGTCGCAGTCAACTATGTCGTGCACCCCGAAACGGCCGAGGCCGTGGCGCACGAAATCGAAGCGATGGGACGCAAGGCGATCACGCTGAAGGCCGATGTCGGCAAGGAGGACGAGGTCGAACGCATGTTCGCCGACGCCATCGCGCACTTCGGCACCCTGCACATCTGCGTCAGCAATGCCGGGCTGCAGCGCGATTCTCCGTTCGACAAAATGACCCTGGATCAGTGGAACACCGTCATCGGCGTCAACCTGACCGGCCAGTTCCTGTGCACGCGTGCCGCGGCGCGCGAGTTCAAGCGTCGCGGCGTGGTGCCCGAGGTTTCCCGGGCGGCCGGCAAGATCGTGTGCATGAGTTCGGTGCACCAGAGGATCCCCTGGGCCGGGCACGCCAACTACGCGGCTTCCAAGGGAGGCGTCATGCTGTTGATGAAAAGCATCGCCCAGGAACTCGCGCCGCACTTCATTCGCGTCAACAGCATCGCGCCCGGTGCGATCCGCACGCCGATCAACACCGTCGCCTGGGATACCGACGATGCCTATGCCGACCTGATGAGGCTGGTGCCCTACAAGCGCATCGGGGAACCCGACGACATTGCGCAGGCAGCCGTATGGCTGGCCTCCGATGCGGCCGACTACGTGACCGGAGCGACACTTTTCGTCGACGGTGGCATGACGCTGTTCCCCGGCTTCGCAACCGGCGGTTGACGGCAACGGCGCGCCGGCAGCATGCGCAACATCGGCGAGCACCCGCAAGGGCCGGGCGCGGCGACGACAGCCGGGGTGCTCATCACGGCACGCCCGCCGGTCAAGCCCGAGGCGACCCGTTATGACGTGCTGGGCGCGATCAGCTTTTCGCACCTGCTCAACGACATGATGCAGTCGATGATCTTCGCCATCTACCCGCTGCTGAAGCTCGGCTTTCACCTCAGCTTCCTGCAGGTTGGCCTGGTCACGCTGGCCTTCCAGTTGACGGCTTCACTGCTGCAGCCGGTAGTGGGCTGGATCACCGACAAGAGGCCCATGCCGTACTCGCTGCCGCTCGGGATGTGTTCCACCCTCGTCGGCCTGCTGTTGCTGTCGGTCGCGCCGGCGTACGCGCTCGTGCTGCTGGCGGTCGCGCTGATCGGCCTGGGCTCCTCGGTGTTTCACCCGGAGTCGGCACGGGTCGCGCGCATGGCCTCGGGCGGAAAATTCGGGCTGGCGCAATCGGTGTTCCAGATCGGCGGCAACTTCGGCCAGGCCCTGGGGCCGCTGCTGGCCGCCATCGTGGTGCTGGCGCGCGGCCGCACGCACGTGGCCTGGTTCGTATTGGCCGCGCTGCTTGCCATCGCGATCCTGCTGCAGGTGAGCGTCTGGTATCGCGCGCGCATCCGGCAGCGCATCGGCAAGCAAAGGCGGCTGGATGCGCCGCGCTATCCGGCGCCGCTGGTGCGGCGCACGATCGCCGTATTGCTGGCCCTGATGTTTTCCAAGTTCTTCTACCTCGCCAGCATCGGCAGCTACTACGAGTTCTACCTGATGCAGCGCTTCGGCCTGTCGGTCGCGACGGCGACGCGCCTGCTGTCGGTGTTCCTGGTTGCCGTCGCTATCGGTACCCTGGTCGGCGGCCCGATCGGCGACCGCATCGGGCGCAAGCGCGTGATCTGGTTTTCCATTCTCGGCACTGCCCCGTTCACGCTGCTGCTGCCGTACGTGGGCCTGGGCTGGACCGTGGGGCTCAGCGTGGTGATCGGCGCCGTGCTGGCTTCGGCCTTTCCGGCCATCATCGTCTATGCGCAAGACATGATGCCGCATCGCATCGGCATGGTGTCGGGCATCTTCTACGGGTTCTCGTTTGGCCTGGGCGGTATCGGCGCGGCCGTGCTCGGCGTGCTGGCCGACCATTTCGGCATCGTCTTCGTGTACCAGGTGTGTGCCTTCCTGCCCCTGCTGGGCCTGCTGGCGGCGCTGCTGCCCGACGTGCGACCGCCGCGGCCGGCAGCGGCCTGAGCCCCTGCTGGCGTGTCTGCGAGCGCCACTGGGCTATCATCGGCGCGGCCATCAGGAGAATTGCGCATGAAGCTGTATTACTCACCGGGCGCCTGCTCGCTGTCGCCGCACATCGTGCTGCTGGAGGCCGGCCTGCCGTTCGAGGCGGTGCTCGCCAGCACCAAGTCGCACAAGCTGGCCGATGGGACCGACTACTACTCGATCAACCCCAAGGGCTATGTGCCGCTGCTGGAGTTCGACGATGGCGATCGCCTCAGCGAAGGACCGGCCATCGTGCAGTGGATCGCCGACCAGGTGCCCGAAAAGCGGCTTGCGCCGCCGGCGGGAACGATGGCGCGCTATCGCCTGATGGAGTGGCTCAACTTCGTCGGCGCCGAAATCCACAAGCAGTTCAGCCCCCTGTTCAATCCTGCCTATCCCGAAGAGGCCAAGGCGATCAACCGCTCCCGCCTCGCCTTGCGCTACGCCTGGGTCGACGGGAAGCTGGCCGGGCACGACTACCTGATGGGCGACGACTTCACCGTTGCCGATGCCTATCTGTTCGCCGTGACCCGCTGGACGGTGCCGCTGAAGCTCGATATCTCGGCGCAGACTCGGCTCGGCGCATTCATGGAACGCGTGGCACAGCGACCGGCCGTGCGCCAGGCGCTCGCGGACGAGGGACTCGCCTGACTGCGGCGCTTCCCGGACGCGCGACGGCCTCCTCCTACGGGCGCGTGGCCTCCACTCCGGCTTCGCGCGATACCACCGCCTCCTCGCCGACGAGGCCGCGCGGGCGCCACACCAGCGTCGCCATCAGCACCAGCCCGATCAGCACGACCTGCGCGGCGCCGCCCTTGACCTGCAGGTCGGCCGGCAACAGTTGCTGGGAGAGGCTGCCGCTGAGCGTCCACACCGCCCACATGAGCAGCGCCCCGAGCACTGCACCCTTGTTGTTGCCGCTGCCGCCGACCACCAGCATGGTCCACACCTGGAAGGTGAGCATCGGCTGGAAGTCCTGCGGGCTCACGAAGCCGATGAAGCTGGCGTAGAGCGCACCGCCCGCTCCCATGATGGCCGAGCCGATGACGAAGGCCTGCAGCCGGAAGGCGAAGGCGTGCTTGCCCAGCGACGAGGCGGCGGTTTCGTCCTCGCGGATTGCCTTGAGCACGCGTCCCCAGGGCGAGCGCACGATGGCTTCCAGTGCGGCGTAGATGGCAATGACGACCAGCGCCGCGATGGCCAGCATCAGCAGGTTGCGCCCGAGCACGCTGTCGGCCAGGTGCGGCAGCGGGCGCGGGATGCTGGCGCTGCCCTGGCTGCCGCCGGTGAGCCACTGCTCGTTGAGCGCCACCAGCTGCAAGGTGGTGGCAATACCGATGGTGACGATGGCGAGGTAGTCCCCGCGCAATCGCAGCGTGGGGATGCCGACCACCCAGGCGACCAGCGCCGCCGCCAGGAGTGCGCCCGCCAGCCCGACCGGAAAGGGCAGCCCGAAGCCGCCCAGGCGCATCGGGTACTCGGGCCCGCAGAGGATCGCCAAGGCGTACGCGCCGACCAGGAAGAAACCTGCCACCCCGATGTTGAACAGGCCGGTGTAGCCCCACTGCAGGTTCAGCCCCAGGCACACGACCGCGAAGATCGCCGCCTGCACGAGGAAGAACACCCCGTAGGAGAGCAGTCCGCCCGACTCGATCACGTGCGCCCCCCGAGGATCCCCCTGGGGTAAAAGAGCAGGATCAGGAACATCAGCATGAAGGCCACGGCCGGCTTGTAGGCCGCGCCGATCAGCGGCACCGAGAGCGACTGAGCCAGCCCGATGACCAGTCCGCCGAGAACCGCGCCCTGGATGCTGCCCACGCCGCCCAGGATCGCCGCGGCGAACATCGGCAGGATCAGGTTGAAGCCCATCTCGGGGGAGACCTGGACGGTGAGCCCGAACAATGCCCCGGCCACCGCCGCCAGGCCGCCACCGATGATCCAGGTCCAGCGGATCACCGCCTGCACGTCGATGCCGGCTACGCGCGCAAGCGCCGGATCGTCGGAGACCGCACGCATCGCGCGGCCCAGGCGGGTGCGCGACAGGAACAGGCCGAGCGCCAGCATGGCCAGCGCGGTGAGCGCGACCACGAACACCTCGTCGGCACTCATGAACACGCCCGGCAGCCACTCGCTGCGCACCGCGATGTCGCGCGAGTAGTACTCGGGGCGCGACCCCCACACGAACACCACCACGTTGCGCAGCATCAGCGAAGCGCCGAAGGATGCAATCACCAGCGTCACCGTGATGTCGCTGCGTCGCAGGGCGCGAAACAGCAAGCGGTCGAGCACCAGCGCCAGCACGCCGGTGAGAGCGATGGCGATGGCCAGCGCCTGCAGGAAGCCCCAGCCGAAGGTGAACGGGCCGAGCGTCTGGCCGCCGGCGAACAGGGCGCTGAACACCAGCGCGAAATAGGCCCCGAAGGTGAGGAACTCGCCGTGCGCGAAGTTGGCAAAGCGCAGGATGTTGTAGGTGAGCGTGAGCCCGATCGCGCCCAGCGCGAGCGTGGCGCCGAGCACGATGCCGTCGGCGGCGTACTGGGCGATCATGCCAGCGCGCGCCGCGCGCCCAGGTACAACTCGCCCACCTCGGGGTCGGCGAGCAGCGCGCGGGCCTCGCCCGCGATGCGCTCGCGGCCATCGGCGAGCACGTAGCCGCGATCGGAGATGGCCAGTGCGGCGCGCGCGTTCTGCTCGACGACGAGGATGCTCAGCCCGGTCTCGCGCACCTCGCGCACCTTGGCGAAGAGGGCCGCCACCATCAAGGGGGAGAGGCCCGCCGAGGGCTCGTCGAGCAGCAGCACGCGCGGGCGCGCCATCAACGCCCGCGCCACCGCCACCATCTGGCGCTCGCCGCCCGACAGCGTGCCGGCGGACTGGCGCCGGCGCTCGCCCAGGCGCGGGAAGAGGGCGTACAGTTGCGCCAGGTCGTCCTCGATGGCGCGGCGATCGCGACGCGCGCAGGCACCGATCGCCAGGTTCTCCTCGATCGACAGGCGTGCGAACACATTGCCCACCTGCGGCACGTACGCCAGGCCATGGCGCACCATGCGGTGCGCGGCCACGCCCGGCAGGTCGGCCCCGAACAGGCGGATCGCGCCCGCACGCACCGGCACCAGGCCTGCGATCGCCTTCATCAGCGTCGACTTGCCTGCTCCGTTGGGGCCGAGCACCGTGACGATCTCGTGTTCGCGCACTTCGAGCGAGGCGCCGCGCACGATGTCGAGTTCCGGCACGTAGCCGGCGACCAGCGCCAGCACCTCGAGCGCCGGCGCGCTCAAGCCGGCACCCCGCCGAGGTAGGCTTCCAGCACGCGTGCGTCGCTGCGCACCGCCGCGGGCGAACCCTGCATGAGCAGCTTTCCCTGCGCCATCACCAGGATCGGGTCGCACAGGCTCATGACCAGGTCCATGTTGTGCTCGATCACCAGGAAGGTGATGCCGCGCGCGTGCAAGGCGCGCAGCCGTTCCACGATCGAGGCCAGCAGGGTGGGATTGACGCCCGCGCCTGGTTCGTCGAGCAGGATCAGGCGCGGTTCGGCCATCAGCACGCGCGCCAGTTCGAGCAGCTTCTGCTGACCGCCCGAGAGCTTGCGCGCGAACTCTCCGTACTGGTGCGCCAGCCCGACGAATTCGAGCGTCTCCATCGCCCGCTCGCGGATGGCGCGCTCCTGGGCGCGCACCTGCGCACGCGCCATCCAGTTGTTCCAGAAGCGCTCGCCGGCCTGCGCGCCGGGCACCAGCATGCAGTTCTCGAGCACCGTCATGCCGGCAAAGGGGCGCGGAATCTGGAAGGTGCGCACCAGTCCCTCAGCGAAGATGCGGTGCGGCGGCCGACCGTCGATGCGCCGGCCGCGAAAGACGATCTCGCCGCTGTCGGGTCGGTGCACGCCGGCGATGGTGTCGAAGAGCGTGGTCTTGCCGGCGCCGTTGGGGCCGATCAGTCCGGTGATGGTGCCTTCGCGCAGCGTGAAGGAAACCCCGTCGACGGCGCGCAAGCCGCCGAAGCTCTTCACCAGCTGCGCGACTTCGAGCATCGTCAGCGCAGGCGCGCGCGCAACTCCCCGATCTCGTCGACCGACATCATTGCGGTCGACACCACCTTGCCGGCAGCGTCGACCTTCCACACCACCATCGGCGCGTCGATGTCGCCATTGGCGTCGAATTGCAGCGCGCCGGAGGCGCCCACGTACTGCACCGGCTTGCCGGCGGCCGCCAGTGCCAGTGCCTTCTTCAGGCCCTCGACGCCGGCGTAGGCCTTCTCGCCGGTGGGATCGGTGACCCGGCGCAGGTTGTCGCGAATCGCCGTGCCGCTGGCAGCCCGGGCCCGTGCCATCGCCAGGCCGACCAGCACCGTGGCGTCGTAGGCGTTGGGGATGTAGGGCTGTGCGGGAAGGGCACCGAAACGGGCCTGGTAGCCCTTCCGGAACGTCTCGAGCGAGGGCGTCTCGACCGAGCCGGCAGCGGTGCCGAGCACGTCCTTCAGGTAGCGTGCGCCGACGTCGTTGGCGAAATCCTGCGACTGCAATCCGTCGGGCAGCAGGAAGCGCTGCGGACCGCCTGCGGCGATCCACTCGCGCGCGATGGTGGTGCCGTCGCCGGGATAGCCGATCAGGAACACCGCCTCGGGCCTGGGCGAGAGCGCCTTGTTCACTTCGGAGCGATACGAAGGCTGGCTCGGGTTGTAGGCGACGTTCTGCGTGATCGCGCCGCCGAGCTTCTCGAAGGCGTGCGAGAACTCCTTGCCCAGGCCCTGTCCGTAGGCGTTGTTCAGGTACAGCACCGCCACCTTCTTCAGCTTCGCGTCGCTCGCCAGCTTGGCCATCGCCACGCCCTGCAGCGCGTCCGAGGGGCAGGTGCGAAACCAGTAGCCGCCGGTCTTGCCCTGCTGGGCGAGTTCGGTGAAGGAGGGCGAGGTCGACGAGGGCGAGATCTCCACCACCCTGGCCGAAGCCGTCACCGAGGCGAGGATGGCCGCACTCACCCCGCTCGAGAGCGCACCCACGATTGCCGGCACGTGCTGCACGTCGACCAGCTTGCGCGCGGCATCGACCCCCACCGACGGGCTGGTCTGGTCGTCGAGCAGCGACAGCGCCAGCTGGCAGCCGTTGACGCCGCCGGCCGCGTTCAGGTCGGCGATGGCCAGTTGCGCGCCCTTGGCGATCTCCTGGCCGAGTGCGCCCAGCGAACCGGTGAGCGACATCACGCTGCCGATCGTGGTGGTGCAGGCCGCCTGGGCCGGCGCCGCGCCGAGCGCGGCCAGCGCAGCGCCCAGGAGTGCGAGTCTTTGCATCATGTGGGGAGCCTCCGTGTGCGCGGGAAGTCTAGCAGCCTGCGGGGTGACCACTACTGGGCGAGCATCGAGCGCGCCACGCAGTGAGCGCG
>CAZXLV010000033.1:0-17164 GCA_964641405.1 uncultured Limnobacter sp.
GCCGGCGACTCGGGCGAGTTCTACACGCCGCGCTCGGTCGTCCGCTTCATGGTCGCTGTCACCAACCCACAGCTCGGTGAGACCGTGCTCGACCCTGCCTGCGGCACCGGCGGCTTCTTGGTTTGTGCGATTGAACATTTGCGCAAGCAGGCCAGGACGGAAGCCGACGAGCGCACGATCCAGGCCTGTTTTTCTGGCATCGAGCCGCGACGCTTGCCGTTCTGGCGCTGCTCACGCTGGTGATGGGTTTTTTCGCCTCGCAACTGCGCATGTCGGCCGGCTTCGACAAGCAGCTGCCGATCGGCCACGAGTACATCGACACCTTCTTCCAGTATCGCGACGAGATCTTCGGCGCCAATCGCGTGATCGTCGTGGTCAGGGCGCGCCAGGGCGACATCTGGAACCAGGCGGCCCTGGAGCGCCTCTACGACGTGACGCAGGCGGTTTTCTTCCTGCCCGGGGTCGACCGGCGCACGGTGGCGTCGCTGTGGACGCCGAACACCCGCGTGGTCGAGATCACCGACGAGGGCCTGGCGGCCGAGGACGTGATCGGCAGCGACGTCACGCCCAAAGCGCTGACCGCCGCCAACATCGCGCACATCCACAACAACGCCATTGCCGGCGACTACATGGGCAGCCTGGTGGCCACCGACGGCTCGGCGGCGATGGTGGTGGCCGACCTGCTCGAGACCGATCCGCGCACGCGCAAGAAACTCGACTACCTCGACCTGGCCAACCGGCTGGAACGGGACATCCGCGGCAAGTTCGAGGACGAGCGCTTCGAGATCCAGATCATCGGCTTCGCCAAGCAGATCGGCGACATTGCCGATGGCGCGCGCAGCGTCATGCTGTTCTTCCTGCTCGCCTTCGTGCTCACCGCGGGCTCGGTCTATCTCTACACGCGCAGTTGGAAGATGACCTTCCTGCCGCTGCTGTGCTCGCTGGCGTCGGTGGTATGGCAGTTCGGCACCATCACGCTGCTGGGCTTCGGGCTCGATCCGCTCGCAGTGCTGGTGCCGTTCCTGGTGTTCGCCATCGGCGTCTCGCACGGCATCCAGCAGATCAACTACATCTCCAAGGAGATCTGCGCCGGTGCCGACACGATGACGGCGGCGCGGCGCAGTTTCACCGGCCTGCTGATTCCCGGCTCGATGGCGCTGGTGACCGCGATGGTCGGCTTCGGCACGCTGTTCCTGATCCCGATTCCGATGATCAAGGAACTGTCGATCACCGCCACCGTGGGCGTGGCCTACAAGATCGTCACCAACCTGATCATGCTGCCGGTGGTGGCCTCGTATTTCCGCTTCGACGACGCCTACGTCAGGCGGATCGAGCGGCTGCGCCGGGCACGCGAGCGAGTGATGAAGTTCCTCGGGCGCATCGCCGAGACGCGCAACGCGGCCATCGCCACCGTGGCGTGCACGCTGCTGTTCGGCGTGGCGTACTTCCAGAGCCAGGGACGCCACATTGGCGACGTCAAGCCCGGTGTCCCCGAACTGCGCGTCGATTCGCGCTTCAACCGCGATGCGCAGAGCATCGTGAGCGAGTTCAACCTCGGCCTGGATGTGCTCACGGTGGTCATCGAATCGCCCAAGGACGGTTGCTACAGCTATCCGGTGATGGCCTACATCGACCAGTTGTCCTGGGCCATGCGCAACGTGCCGGGCGTGCTCTCGGTGGCCTCGGTGTCGATGCTGGCCAAGCAGGCCAACGCCGGCATGAACGAGGGCAATCCCAAGTGGGAGGCGCTGCCGCGCGAATCGCGTGCACTGGCCAATGCGATGAGCTTCATCCCCGAGGGCAGCGGGCTGGCCAACTCGGGCTGTTCGATGATGCCGGTGCACCTGTACCTGGCCGATCACAAGGCCACCACGGTGAAGGAAGTGGTGGGCGCCATCAAGGCCTTCCGCGCGACAAACCATGCCGAGGGCGTCAAGGTGCGGCTGGCCAGCGGCAACGTGGGCGTGCAGGCCGCCACCAACGAGGTGCTCGAGAGCACCGAGTTGCCGATGATGCTGTACGTCTATGCGACCATCGTGGCGCTGGTGTTCCTGACCTACCGCGACTGGCGCGCCATGGTCGCATGCTGCGTGCCGCTGACGCTGGCGACCTTCCTCGGCTACTGGTTCATGAAGGAGCTCGAGATCGGCCTGACCGTGGCCACCCTGCCGGTGATGGTGCTGGCCGTCGGGATCGGGGTCGACTATGCCTTCTACATCTACAACCGGCTGCAGCTCTACCTGTCGCAGGGCGTCGACATCGCGCGTGCGTTCCAGCAGGCGCTGTTCGAGGTCGGCAACGCGACCATCTTCACCGCCATCACGCTCTCGGTGGGGGTGGCGACCTGGTCGTTCTCCGAATTGAAGTTCCAGGCCGACATGGGGCTGCTGCTCACCTTCATGTTCATGATCAACATGATCATGGCGATGACCCTGCTGCCGGCGCTGGCGGTGATGATCGACGTGCTGGTGCCGCGGCGCGGGCCGGTGCGCGCGCCGTTCCTGAGCCATTGAACGAGGTTCCGGGAATGCTCGAAAGCATCCTTGCCTTCCTGCGCACGCGACCGCAGGCGGCGCCCGCCAGTCCGCCTTTCGGCGCCGAGCGGGTGCGCGTCGCGGTGCTGGTGCTGCTGCTCGAGGTATCGCAGATCGATCGCGAGCTGGGCGAGACCGAGCGCGCGACCGTGCTGCGCCTGGCGCGTGAGCGCTTCGCGCTCGATGCCGGCGCAGCCGCGCCGCTGGTGGAACTGGCCGACACGGCGCTGGCTGCGGCACTGGACGACTGGATCTTCACGCGTACCGTGCGCGATGCATTCGATGCCGCCGAACGCATCGAGGTGCTGCGCATGCTGTGGCAGGTCGCGCTGGCCGACGGGCGCTTGCGCCCGTTCGAGGAGGCGCTGATCGAGCGCATCGCGGCGCGCCTTGCGGTGCCGCCGGCGGACGCCGACCGGGTGCGCGACGAGGCACGCGAACTGGCGCGCAGCGCCGGTCGGCCGGGGGCTCGATGAAGCGTCCGATCGGGTCGGCTGCCGCCGCGGCGCTGGCGTTTGCGGCGCTGGCGCTTGCGGCAACAATGTCCTTGGCGGCGACGCCGCCGCCGACGCCCGCCGTGGCGGGTGGCGACGCGCCGAGCGCGCCTGCCGGAGCCGTGACCAGTCGCCTGGCGGCACGCATGCCGCTGGCGACGCACGCCCCGCTGGTGGCCGCCACGCACGCCGGCGCGCGCCTGGTGGCGGTTGGCGATTACGGCGTCGTGCTGCTCTCGGACGACCAGGGTCGCTCCTGGCGCCAGGCGCAATCGGTGGCCACGCAGGCGCTGCTCACCAGCGTGTGCTTCGTCGACGACGAGCGCGGCTGGGCGGTCGGGCACGGCGGCATTGTGTTGCATACCACCGACGGCGGCGAGACCTGGTCGCTGCAGCACCGGGCCGACGCGGACCTGGCACTGTTGTCGGTCTGGTTCGCCGATGCGCGCCACGGCATCGCCACCGGCTCGTTCGGGCGCGCCATCGCCACCGCCGACGGCGGCGCGACCTGGAAGGATCTCGAAGTCGCCGTCGGCGACGACAACGATCGGCATCTCTATGATGTCTTTCCCGGCCCTCACGGGGCCATCTTCATCGCCGCCGAGTCGGGGCACGTGTTTCGCAGCGGCGATGGCGGTGCATCCTGGAGCGCGCTCGATGTGCCCTACAAGGGCTCGTTCTGGAGTGGCGTCACCCTGAGCGACGGCAGCGTGCTGGTGGTCGGCATGCGCGGCAACGCCTTTCGCTCGACCGACGGCGGCACCAGCTGGAGCCGTGTCGAAACCGGCACCGTGCGCTCGCTCACCGACATCGTGCAATTGTCCGACGGCAAGGTGGTGGTGGTTGGAGCCAGTGGCACGGTACTGGTGAGTAGCGACCAGGGGCGCAGTTTCAATGCGCAGTTGCGCGAAGACCGGCAGAACCTGTCCGCAGTCGTCGATGACGGCACCGGCAAGCCGGTGTTCTTCGGCGCGGCGGGTGTGATCGGCGCCGCGCCGGCACGTCGCTGACAAGCAGGGGACGCTGATGACCGTGCCGCAATCGCACGATGCGCCGCAACTGAAGCGAACGCTCGGCTACTGGGACCTGCTCGCCTACGGACTGGCCTACACGGCGCCGATCGCGCCGCTGTCGACGCTGGGTTTCGTCTGGGATGCCTCGGGCGGGCTGATCGTGATGGCGTATCTGCTCGGCGTGCTGTGCATGTACTTCACCGCGCGCAGTTACGCCACCATGACCGAGGCCGCGCCGCAAGCCGGCTCGGTCTACAGCTTCGCGCGCCTGGGCCTGGGCCGCTTTGCCGGCTTCGTCGCCGGTTGGGCGATCCTGCTCGACTACCTGCTCATTCCGGCCTTGCTCTACGTGCTGGCTTCGGTAGCCATGGGCACCCTGCTGCCGCACGTCGATCGCGCCGTGTGGATCGTGCTGACCCTGGGCGGAACGCTGGTGATCAACTGGTTCGGCATCCAGGTGACGACGCGCGCCAACTTCGCCTTCCTCGCGCTGCAGGCGGTGCTGCTCACGATGCTGCTGGTGCTGTCGGTGGCCGCCCTGTACGCGGGCAAGGGCAACGGGGCGCTCACCATGAAGCCGGTGTTCGATGCGCAGGCCTTCGATGCCGGCAGCATCTTCACCGCGACCTCGATCTGCATCCTGTCGTTTCTCGGCTTCGATGCCATCTCGACCCTCGCGGAAGAGGCCAGGGATCCGAGCGGACGCACGGTGGGCCGCGCCATCCTCGGTTCACTGATGATCAGCGGCGCGATCTTCGTGCTCGAGATGTGGATCATCGGCAACCTGATGCCCGGCATCCGGATCCAGGACGCCGCCGCTGCGCCGTTCGAAGTCGCGGAATGGGCGATCGGCGCCTGGTTCGCGATCCTGATGGCCTGGATCATCGCGCTGATCAACGGTTTTTCGAACCCGGTGCCGATGCAGGCCGGCGTTGCGCGCGTCCTGTTCGCCATGGGGCGCGACCGCCAGTTGCCGGCAGTGCTGGCGCGCATTCACCCGAAGTACGGCACTCCGCACGTTGCCATGATGGCGACCTCGGCGCTGTCGCTGGTGGTGGCGATCGCCATGCGCGATCGCCTCGACGAACTGGCTTCGATCGTCAATTTCGGCGCCCTGGCCGGCTTCGCCATGCTGCACCTGTCGGTGCTGGTTCACTTCGGCCTGCGCCAGCGTTCGCGGCGCATTTTCCGGCACTGGATCGTGCCGGTGCTCGGCCTGGCCGTGGTGCTGGCGGTGCTCTCCGGGATGAGTGTCCTGGCACTGCTGATCGGGATCGCCTGGATGCTGGCGGGGATCGGCTATGGCGCGGTGCTGCTCGGGCGCAAGCGGGTCGAGATCCGGACCGCCTTGTAACAGTGGGAGGCAACGTGGGATCGTATCCGGCGCTTGCGCTGTACATCGACGGCGGCTGGCGATCGAGCGCCTCGGGCGGCGAGGTGGCGGTGATCGATCCCGCCAGCGAGAGCCTGCTCGGCAACCTGCCGCTGGCCGGCATCGCTGAACTCGACGAGGCGCTGGCAGCGGCGCAGCGCGGCTTCGCCATCTGGAAGAACACCAGCGCGCTGGACCGGCAGGAAGTCATCGCACGCGCAACCCGCTTGTTGCGCGAGCGTGCAGCCGGCATTGCGACCGTGCTCACCCTGGAACAGGGCAAGCCGCATGCCCAGGCACTGCGCGAGGTCATGCTCGGCGCGGAGATCATCGACTTCCTGGCCGAAGAGGGCAAGCGCCTGTACGGCCGCACGGTCCCGCCGCGCAGCCGCGAGGTGCTGGCGCAGGTGGTCGGGCGCCAGCCGGTCGGGCCGGTGGCGGCCTTCACGGCCTGGAATTTTCCGGCCAATCTGCCCTCGCGCAAGCTCGGCGGCGCACTGGCAGCAGGTTGCAGCGTCATCATCAAGCCGGCCGAAGAAACGCCGGGCACCTGCATGGAGTTCGTGCGCGCCTTTCACGATGCGGGGCTGCCCCCGGGCGTGCTGAACATGGTCTGTGGTCGGCCTGCCGAAGTCTCGTCGCACCTGATTGCTTCCCCGGTGATCCGCAAGGTTTCGTTCACCGGATCGGTGGCGGTGGGCAAGCTGCTCGGCGAACTGGCCGCTCGCGGCGTCAAGCGCTACACGCCCGAGTTGGGCGGTCATGCGCCGGTCATCGTGTGCCAGGATGCCGACATGGCGCGCGTGGCGCAGTTGTCGATGATCGCCAAGTTCCGCAATGCCGGCCAGGTGTGCACTTCGCCGACGCGCTTCCTGGTGCACCGCAGCGGCTTCGCCGAATTCTGCGCGGTGTTTGCCGCCGGTGCGCGCGCGGTGCGTATCGGCCACGGACTCGACGAGGGCGTCGAGATGGGTCCGCTCGCCAACGAGCGGCGGCTGGCGGACATGCAGCGCCTGGTCGATGATGCGCGCTCCTGCGGGGCGCGACTGCTGTGCGGTGGCCATCGGGTCGGCGAACGAGGCTGGTTCTACGCGCCGACGGTGCTGGCCGAAGTGCCGCCGCAGGCACGCCTGATGCACGAGGAGCCGTTCGGGCCGATCGCGCTGCTGCAGCCTTTCGATGCGCTCGACGATGCGATCGCCCTGGCCAACGCGCTGCCCTACGGCCTGGCCGCCTACGGCTTCACCTCGAATCTGGACATCGCGCATCGGCTCGGCGAGCGGATCGAGGCGGGCATGATCGGAATCAATCACTTTGGCGTCTCGCAGCCGGAAACTCCCTTCGGTGGCTGGAAGGAAAGCGGCTTCGGGCAGGAAAGCGGTCTGGAGGGCCTGCTCGGCTACACCGATGTGAAGTTGTGTTCGATCGCGCGGAGTCCGGAATGAACGTACAAGACAGCGGCAAGCGCCGCTGTATCCTGGTGATCGGCACCTGCGACACGAAATCCGACGAATTGAGCTACATCCGCGAGTGCCTGGAAGCGCAGGGCGCCGCGGTACTGCTGATGGACGTCGGCGTGCTGGGTACGTCCCGGCTGGCGCCCGACCTCAGCAACGTGGAGGTCGCGGCGGCGGCGCAGGCAACGCTCGACGAAGTGGCCGCGCAGGGCGACGAGAACCGCGCCATGCTCCGCATGGCCGAAGGTGCGGCACGCCTGGCGCGCCGCCTGCACGAGGACGGACGCATCCACGGCGTGCTGATGCTCGGCGGCACGATGGGCACCGATCTCGCCCTCGACGTCGCCGCGGCGCTGCCGCTGGGCGTGCCCAAGTTCGTGGTGTCCACGATCTCGTTTTCGCACCTGATTCCACCCGGGCGCGTTGCGCCCGATCTGGTGATGATGCTGTGGGCCGGAGGCCTGTATGGCCTGAACAGCGTGTGCAGCACGATCCTCGCCCAGGCCAGCGGCGCCGTGCTCGGGGCCAGCCGCACCAGGTCCAGGCTCGACGAGGCACGGCCGCTGGTGGCGATCAGTTCATTGGGCAAGAGTTGCCTGAACTACATGGTGCGGCTCAAGCCGGCGCTCGAGGAGCGCGGTTACGAAGTGGCGGCATTCCACACCACCGGCATGGGTGGATGCGCGCTGGAGGCGATGGCCGCGCAGCGCCGCTTCGTGGCGGTCATGGACTTCAGCCTGCAGGAGGTCAGCAACCAGGTGCATGGCTCGGTGGTGACTTCGGGTGCCGATCGGCTCACGGCCGCGGGCCGCGCCGGCATTCCGCAACTGGTTGCCCCCGGCGCCGCCGACATGATCGACCTGGCGGCCTGGCAGCCGGTGCCGGAGGTCTATCGAGACCGCGCGCTGCATGTGCACAACCGGCTGATCGCCTCGGTGTCAGCCAGCGTCGAAGAGCGCCGGCGCACGGCGCTGCGGATCGCCAATTGCCTCGCCGAGGCGAGGGGTCCGGTGACCCTGCTGCTGCCACGCCACGGCATCCAGGCCTGGGATCGACCCGGCGAGGCACTGCACGATGCGCAGGCGCTGGCGGCCTTTCTCGACGAACTGCGCGCACGCGTCGCGCCGCCGGTGCACTGTGTCGAGGTGCAGGCCCACATCAATGATCCTGCCTTCACCGCGGCAGCCATGAACATCTTCGATGCCTGGGTGCGCGACGGCCTCGTGCCGCCCGGCATTGCGTTCGACGAAGCCCTGCAGGCATGAGCACGTTCTATTCGAAGCCCGCCGGATTGCTGCTCGACTTCGGCACCGTGATCACCTGGTCGCTGTTCGAGAAGCATCGCGAGACCGAGGCCGTGCTCGGGCTGCCGGCCGGCAGCCTCGACTGGATGGGACCGCTCGATCCAGCCTCCGATCCGCTCTGGCAGGCGATGCAGCGCGACGAACTCAGCGAGCGCGACTACTGGGCCGAGCGCGCCGAGCAGCTCGGGCAGGCGGTCGGCGAACCGGGCTGGGACATGATGCGGGTGATGCACCAGTTGCGCCACACCGATCCGAACGCCTCGATCCGGCCGCAGATGCTGGCGCTGGTGCGCAACGCCGTGCAGCACGAGGTGCGCGTGGGCATCCTGTCCAACGAGCTGGAGTTGTTCTACGGCACGGACTTCCTGGATCGCCTCGACATCATGAAGGAGGTCGAGGTGGTCATCGACGGCACTCACAGCAACGTGCTCAAGCCCGATCCGGCGGTGTACTGGCTGGCCATCGATGCGATGAAGCTGCCGCCGGCGCAGATCCTCTTCGTCGATGACCAGTTCCGCAACATCGTCGGCGCGCACGGTTGCGGCCTGCAGACGCAACTGTTCGACCTGCGCGACCCGGACGGGTGCTGCCGCGCCGTGCAGGCGCGCATGCGCCTGCCCGATGCGTTGCCGCGCTGACACTGGCCGCATCGGGAGCCGCGAAGATGTCGTTCGATCCGCACTACCTCAAGGACAACAACGCACGCTACCTGTGGCATCCGATGGCCGCTCCCGGTGCCATGCGCGCCACGCCGCCGGACATCATCGTGCGCGGCGACGGCGTGTGGATCGAGGACGTCGACGGTCATCGCATGGTCGACGGGGTGGGCGGCCTGTGGAGCGCCAACCTCGGCTTCGGGCGCAAGGAGGTGCGCGACGCCATCGTCGCGCAGATGGACGAACTGGCGTTCTACAACGCCTTTCGCGGCACCACGCATGCGCGCGCCATCGAGTTGTCCACCCGCCTGGTGGAAATGATGAAGCCCGACGGCATCGAGGCGGTGTTCTTCTCCAACGGTGGCTCCGATGCGGTCGAAGGCGCCCTCAAGCTGGCGCGCCAGTACTGGAAGCTCCGCGGCCAGGCCGATCGCAGCAAGTTCATCGCGTTGCGCCAGGGCTACCATGGGGTGCACTTCGGCGGCATGTCGATCAACGGCAACACCAATTTCCGGCGTCCCTACGAGCCATTGCTGCCGGGTTGCTTTCACGTCGACACGCCGTGGACTTACCACAACCCCTACACCGAAGACCCGCTGCGCCTGGGCGAGATCTGCGCGCAACTGCTCGAGCGTGAAATCCAGTTCCAGGGGCCCGATACGGTTGCCGCCTTCATCGCCGAACCGGTGCAGGGGGCCGGCGGAGTGATCGTGCCGCCGCCGAATTACTGGCCGCTGGTGCGCCAGGTGTGCGATCGTCACGGCGTGCTGCTCATCGCCGACGAGGTGGTGACCGGCTTCGGGCGCACCGGTGCGATGTTCGGCACCCGCCTGTGGGGCGTGCAGGCCGACCTGATGTGCCTGGCCAAGGGCATCTCCTCGGGCTACGTGCCGCTGGGCGCCACTGCGATCGGACGCACGGTGAAGGAGGCCTTCGACAGCACCGACTCGGCGCTGGCCTCGATCGCCCACGGCTATACCTACAGCGCGCATCCGGTCGCCGCCGCTGCCGCGCTGGCCACGCTCGACATCCTCGCGCAGGAAGACATTCCGGGCAACGCAGCGAAGCAGGGCGCCCGACTGATGGACGCGCTCCAGCAACTGGCAGCGAAGTACCGCAGTATCGGCGAGGTGCGCGGCAAGGGCCTGATGGTGTGCATCGAGATGGTGGCCGATCGCAACACCCGTGCACCGTTCCCGCGCGCGGCCGATGTGCCGGCCAGGGTGGCGCGCGCGGCCTATCGCCACGGCGCGATGGTACGGTGCTCCGGGTCCAACATCATCCTGTCGCCGGCGCTGGTGATCCAGGCGCCCGAAATCGATCGACTGGTGGCGGCGCTCGACGCCGCCTTCGCCGAAGTCGAGGGCTCGCTCTGAAGGCGCTGAGCATGACGGCAACGCGCCCCTGCGCCGGCAGGCGGCCTCGCCGCGGCTGCGCGCCTGGCGGCCTCGTCACCCTCGCACTGGCGTGCGCCATGCTGGCGGGCAGCGTGCAGCCGCGCCTGGCGAGCGCGCAGGCGCAAGCGCCGCTCGCGTCGCGCTCGCTCACGCCGTCGTCGCCGCAGCCTGGCGTGCCGCTTGCCCCGCTGCCGGCGCGGCCGCAGGTCGATGCGCAGATGGCCGAACTGGGGCGCCAGTTGTTCTTCGACAATCGCCTCTCGGGCGACTGGAGCCGCGCGTGTGCAAGCTGCCACATCCCGGCGCGGGGATGGGCCGAGGGCGAGGCGCTGTCGCGTGGCTACCTGGGCACGCAGTACTTCCGCAACGCCCCGGGCCTGGTGAACGCGGTGTTTCGCAAGCGATTCACCTGGGACGGCCGCTTCGTCGGCGCGGCGCTCCCTGCGCTGGCACGCGAGATGGTCGGCAGCGCGCAATTCATGAACGCCGATGCGCGCCTGGTCCAGGAGCGCCTGCGCCAGGTGCCCGAGTACCTGCGCCAGTGGCGCGCGATCACCGGCGACCCTGCCGGGCCGGACGCGGAGGGTGCGTTCGCAGCCATCGGCGCCTTCGTCGCCACGCTGGTGTCGGCTCCCGCGCCGCTCGATCGCTACCTGCGCGGCGAGCGCAACGCCATCGATGCGCAGCAGAAGGCAGGCCTGGCGCTGTTCGTCGGCAAGGCCGGGTGCCTGCGCTGTCATGGCGGCCCGCTCGCAAGCGACGGCCAGGCCCATCGGCTCGGTGTTCCCGAGCATCCCGAGGTGCACGCGAATCCGCTGCGGTCGATCTCGATGCTGCGCTACTACGCCAGCCTTGCCGTGCCGCAATACATGTCGGTGCGCACCGACCTCGGACGCTACGCGGTAAGCGGACGCGAAGAGGATCGCGGCAAGTTCGATACGCCGAGCCTGCGCAACCTGCGCGACACCGCCCCCTACATGCACAACGGGGTCTTTGCCAGCCTGGGCGAGGTGATCGACTTCTACGATCGCGGCGGCGGACCCGGCAGCGGCTTGCAGCCACTCGGCCTGAACGCTGCCGAGAAGCGTCAACTGGCTGCTTTCCTGTTGTCGATGAGCAGTGAGCCGGTGCGGGTGGCGGAACCGGAACCGCCTGACTTCGAGGTACGAAACCTTGACCCACGCTGATCACGATCGAACCGACTGGCCGATGCGTGCCGCGCGTCCGCTGGCCCGCCTGGCGGCCAGCGCGTTGATCGGCATGGCTGCGCTGGCCGGGTCCTCGTCGGCACCGGTCCACGCCCAGGCCAGCCCCGATTCCTACCCGCCGCTGGCGGCGCTGCCGGCAATCGTCGCACCCACCGACAACCCGACTTCGCCCGCGAAAATCGCGCTCGGCCGACTGCTGTATTTCGACGGCCGGCTCTCCGGCGACGGCAGCACGCCTTGCGTGAGTTGCCATTTCCCGCAACTGGGCTGGGCCGAGGGCGGGCGCCTGTCGCGCGGCTACCCGGGCAACAAGCAGTGGCGCAACGTGCCGGCGGTGCTCAACGCGGCGCACTACCAGCGGCTGGCCTGGGATGGCTCGGCGCCGAACCTGGAGGCACACGCGCCGGGGGCGGCGCAGAACCCGGTCGAGGGCAATGGCGACGCGGGCATGATGGAGATGCGACTGCGCCACGTGCCCGAGTACGTCGAACGCTTTCGCGCGGTATTCGGTACCGAGTGGCCGCAACTGGGCGATGCCTGGCGCGCCATCGCGGCCTTCGAGCGCACGGTGGTCAGCGATCCGGCGCGGGTACCCTTCGAGCGCTACCTGGCCGGCGATCGCCAGGCGCTGTCGGCGCAGGCGCTGCGCGGGCGCGCACTGTTCGAAGGGCGCGCCGGGTGCATCCGTTGCCATAACGGCGCGCTGTTGAGCGACCAGCAGTTCTACGCCACCGGCGTGCCGCAGGCCGATGCCTTCCGCAGTTCGGCGCTGCACCAGATCACGCGCCGCTGGCACCAGGGACGCAGTGGCGCGCCGCAAGCGCGCGAAGACGACCTGCTGGGCGACCCGGGTCGCTATTACGTCACGCACGACGCGCGCGACATCGGCAAGTTCCGCGTGCCCGGATTGCGGGAACTGAAGTACACCGCGCCCTACATGCACAACGGCACGTTCACCACGCTGGCCGAGGTGATCGATTTCTACGACCGCGGCGGCGGCGAGGCGCCGAACAAGACGCCGCTGCTCCAGCCGCTGGGGCTGAGCGCCGAAGACAAGCAGGCGCTGCTTGCCTTCCTGCTCGCGCTGAGCATGGACGAACCGCTGCTTGTTGCAGCGCCGCAGTTGCCGGCCTACGCTCCGCTGAAGTAGCGCGCCCGCAGCCCGGCAGCCTCCCGGCCCGCCCGGGGCGGGCCAACTTCCTGTAAGAACAGTGACCGCGCGCCCGACAACGGTGCGCACAGGTTCGACAAACAACCTGGGCGATGCGTTCGATCCGGTCGCGCCGGTGCCAGCCGATACAGCGGCAGCGCCGCAAGCGTGCAGCGGGGCGCACTATCGAGCACGACGCTGGCGGTAACAGGCCAGCCGTCGCGCCCGGCATGCCGGATCGCATCGCTCCACGGAACCGCCCCGCGTTTCGCACAGGAGGGCGTGTCATGGCAGACGAAACGAGACAAGCGAATCCGGCCGCGTTGGGTCTGGTCGCTTTCGGGCTCACCACGGTGATGCTCAGTTTGATCAACGCAGGCGTACTACCCAAGGGAGGCGAACAGGTGGTCTTGCCGCTTGCGTTCGCGTTCGGCGGTCTCATCCAGATCCTCGCAGGACTGCTCGAATTCAAGGGAGGCAATACTTTCGGCATGGTGGCGTTCCTGAGTTACGGCGCCTTCTGGTGGTGGTTCACGTTCCTGGTCCTGCTCGGTGGCGATGGTGTCCTGGACCTGTCGCAGGCCGGCAGCACGATCGCGGTGACGCTGCTCGGCTGGGGGCTGTTCACGCTCTACATGTGGATCGGAACCTTCAAGCTGAACAAGGCGCTGTGGTGGGTATTCCTCACGTTGTGGATCACCTTCCTGCTGCTGGGCCTCGGCGGCCTGTTCGCGATGCGCAGCCTGACGCTGGCCGGTGGCTGGCTGGGCCTGCTGTGCGGGCTGATCGCCATGTACACCAGCTTTGCGGTGGTGACCAACGCGACCTTCAACCGGACCGTCGTGCCGCTCGGCGCCCCGATGGTGGGTTGAGCGATCCGGCATGCCGCCCCGAGCAGGGAAACATCGGAAAAGGAGTCAATGACGATGACAGACACCATTCAAACCCGGGAGCGTCCCGAAGCCAGTGAAGCGCAGATTGCCGTGCACTGGAAGGAAGAAGGGTACTTCCAGCCCTCGAAGGAATTCATCGCACAGGCGAACATGGCGGATCCCGACATCCGCAAGCGGTTCGCCGAAGCCAGGTTTCCCGATTGCTTCAGGGAATACGCGGACATGCTGACCTGGTCGACACCGTACAAGACGGTGCTCGACACCAGCAAGCCGCCGTTCTGGAAGTGGTTCACCGGCGGCAAGCTCAATGCCTGCTACAACTGCGTCGATCGACATCTTGCGCAGTACCGCAACAAGGCGGCGCTCATCTTCGTCTCCGAACCCGAGGAAGATGCGCCGGTCGCGATGACTTACCAGGAGTTGTACGTCCGGGTCAACGAGATGGCGGCGCTGCTGCGCGACCATTGCGGCCTGAAGGCGGGGGACCGCGTCACCCTGCACCTGCCGATGACGCTGGACCTGCCGATCACGATGCTGGCGTGCGCGCGCCTGGGGATCATTCATTCGCAGGTTTTCGGCGGATTCTCCGGTCAATCGTGCGGTACGCGCATCAAGGACTCCGGCAGTCGCATCCTGATCACCATCGATGCGTACTGGCGCTCGGGCAAGCTGATCGACCACAAGGTCAACGCCGACATCGCGGTGAAGACCGCCAGGGATGCGGGGCAGGACGTGGACACGGTTCTCGTCTGGCAGCGCTACCCCGGCAAGGTCAGTTCGCCGACACCCATGGTCGAGGGGCGTGACGTGTTCGTCAATGACCTCCTGAAGCAGTACGTGGGCAAGCGCGTCGACGCGGTGCCGATGGATGCGGAGGCGCCGCTGTTCCTGATGTACTCCAGCGGCACCACCGGCACGCCGAAAGGCTGCCAGCACCGCACCGGCGGCTATCTCGCTTACGTCGCCGGTACCTCCCGGTACATCCAGGACATCCATCCGACCGACACCTACTGGTGCATGGCCGACATCGGCTGGATCACCGGGCACTCGTACATCGTCTATGGTCCGCTTGCCCTTGCGGCGACCAGCGTGATCTACGAAGGCGTGCCGACCTGGCCGGACGTGCGGCGCCCATGGCGGATCGCCGAGCGCCTGGGGGTCAACATCTTCCACACCTCGCCGACCGCGGTGCGCGCGCTGCGGCGACTGGGCCCCGAGGAGCCGCGCAAGTGCAACTTCCAGTTCAAGCACATGACGACCGTCGGCGAACCGATCGAGCCGGAAGCCTGGCGCTGGTACTACAACGAGATCGGCAAGCGCAAGGCCGTCATCGTGGATACCTGGTGGCAGACCGAAAATGGCGGATTCCTCTGCAGCACGATTCCGGCGCTCGATGCGATGAAGCCGGGCAGCGCCGGGCCCGCCATGCCCGGCATCTACCCCGTTCTCTATGACGACAACGGCGAGGAAGTCGCCAAGGGTTCCGGACAGGCCGGCAACCTGTGCATACGCAATCCGTGGCCGGGGATCATCCAGACCATCTGGGGCGATGACCAGCGCTTCGTGGATACCTACTACAAGCGCTACTGCAGGAACCCGAAGAGCAAGGACTGGCGTGACTGGCCGTACATGTCAGGCGATGGCGCGATGCAGGCCGCCGATGGCTACTTCCGCATCCTCGGTCGCGTCGATGACGTCATCAACGTCTCGGGTCACCGCCTGGGCACCAAGGAAATCGAGTCCGCCTGCCTGACCGTGCCTGGCGTTGCGGAGGCGGCGGTGGTGCCGGTGGCCGACGAGATCAAGGGACGTGTCCCCGATGTCTATGTTTCGCTCAGTCCCGGAGCGGGCGATGCGGCCGCAATCAGCAGGCGCATCGAGAAGGCCTGCGATGACATCATCGGCAAGATCGCACGGCCCCGCAAGATACACATCGTGCCGGACATGCCGAAGACCCGATCGGGCAAGATCATGCGCCGGGTACTCGCGGCGATGTCCAATGGGCGCGGCGTCGGCGACGTGACGACGCTGGCGAACCCGGCCGTCGTGGAGCAAATTCGCGTGCTGGTCCAGGGCAAGGATGCGGTCGCCTCGACCGAGGCGATGCCCGATGACATTGCCGGTTTCGGCAAGCACGACTGACGCTGACGGTCGACGCGATGCAGTACGCGGCTCCTGGTGGCGCAAGGCTGCCAGGAGCCGCGTCGCGCGACGCCGGGGGTTCAGGCCGCTTCGGACAGCGCGCGCTCGCGTAGTTGCGCCACCATGCGCGTTGCGCCGTCGTTGCCCAGCGACTGGTCGAGCATGGGGTACATCATCTGCTCTTCCTTCATGTTGTGCTGCATGAGGATCTCGTGCAGCGCCTGCGCGGCCTCGCCGTATTGCCGCGCGTTCTTCGCCGCCAGCGCACTGCGCATCTGCTCGAACAGAGGACGCATCTGGACGTGCTCGCTGCGCATGGTCTCGGTCGGGCCGCCGGCCGACGCACCGGAGCTTTCTTCGAAGGCGGGGAAGAGCAGGTCTTCCTCGAGTTCGATGTGGCGCTCGATGCGCGCGAGGAAGCTGCCCGCTGCGCGGGAAGCAGTGTCCCAATCGCCGGCGTCCGCAGCATCGCGCGCGCGATCGAAGATCTCGTCGCAGTCGCGGTGGTCCTTCATCATGTAATCGTTGATCGGTTCCATGGATGTTCCTTGCAGGTGGCGCGAATCAGGGCTGCTTCAGTTCGGCGCGCTTGTCGGTCACGGTGGCCCAGTGGGCCGCCTCGGGCAGCGGGTCCTCCTTGCGCACGATCGCCGGCCAGTCGCGCGACAACTCGGCGTTGAGGGCGATGTACTGCTGCATCGTCGCCGGCACGTCGGCATCGACGTAGATGGCTTCGACCGGGCATTCGGGAATGCATGCTCCGCAGTCGATGCACAGGTCGGGGTCGATCACCAGGAAGTTGGGGCCCGCGTGGAACGCGTCCGTCGGGCAGGCCTCGACGCAGTCGGTGTGCTTGCAGTTGATGCAGGCTTCGGTCACGACATGGGTCATTGCGATCTCCTTGTGTCAGTGCGTGGAGCCGGCAGCCCGCTGCGGGCTGCCGGGGTGCCGCTCAACTCGCGGCCGAGGTGGTGGCGGGTTCCGGCGCGGTCTTGTGCGCCGTTGGCCCGGCGGCGGGCGTGCCGGCGACCGGGCCCTCGCCGCCTTCCTGGCCGGGCTCGACGCGCTTGCGCGTGGCCGCCATCGCCGACCAGCGCCGTGCCGTCTTCTTTTCCGCCTCGCCTTCCTGCGCGGCGGTGGGTGGGATCGGCTTGCCCTCGGCCAGCAGCTTCTCGACCCGGCGCAGGCCCAGGTAGGCCGCGCCGTAGGCGCCGTTCAACTGGCCCAGGCCGTTTGGCGCCACGTGGAACGGGCTGCCAAGCGTCTTTTCGAGCGCGCTGACCATGGCGACGTTGCGGGTCATGCCGCCGGTGAGCATGTAGCCGGGTTCGAGTCCGATGCGACGCATCAACTGGATGGCGCGCCCGCCGAGCGAGACCATGGCACCCATCATGATGTCCTCGGCCGGTATGCCGTTGGACAGGTGGTTGATCACCTCCGATTCGGCGAACACCGCGCACACGCTGCTGATCGCCTTGGGCGTGGTCGAACGCATCGCGTACGGCCCGATGTCCTCGGTGGTCAGGCCGAGGTAGCGCGCGGTC
>CAZXLV010000034.1:0-7222 GCA_964641405.1 uncultured Limnobacter sp.
GCCCGAGGTCGATCACCCAGTCGGCGGTCTTGATCACGTCGAGGTTGTGCTCGATGACGATCACCGTATTGCCATGGTCGCGCAACGCATGGATGACCTTCAGCAACAGCGCGATATCGTGGAAGTGCAGGCCGGTGGTGGGCTCGTCGAGGATGTAGAGCGTGCGCCCGGTGTCACGCTTGGAAAGCTCTTCGGCGAGCTTGACGCGCTGCGCCTCGCCGCCCGACAGCGTGGTCGCGCTCTGGCCCAGGCGCACATATCCGAGCCCCACGTCGAGCAGGGTCTGCAATTTGCGATGAATGGCCGGCACCGGTGCGAACAGCGCGGCCGCCTGCTCGATCGTGAGCGCGAGCACCTCGGCGATGTTGCGGCCCTTGTAGAGCACTTCGAGCGTTTCGCGGTTGTAGCGACGGCCACGGCAGACTTCGCAGGGCACGTAGACATCGGGCAGGAAGTGCATCTCGACGCGGATGACGCCATCGCCCTGGCAGGCCTCGCAGCGGCCGCCCTTGACGTTGAACGAAAAGCGCCCGCTGCCGTAGCCGCGCTCGCGCGCCGCCGGCGTCTCCGCGAACAGTTCGCGAATCGGCGTGAACAAGCCCGTGTAGGTGGCCGGATTCGAGCGCGGCGTGCGTCCGATCGGACTCTGGTCGACGCTGATCACCTTGTCGAGCAGCTCGAGTCCTTCGATCGCCTCGTGCGCGGCGGGTTCGATCGAGGAGCGATTGATGGTGCGCGCGGCAGCCGCGTACAGGGTATCGTTGACCAGCGTCGATTTGCCCGAACCGGATACGCCGGTGACGCAAACCAGCAATCCGAGGGGGATCTCGACCGTCAGCTGCTTCAGGTTGTTGCCGCTGGCGCCGCGGATCACCAGGCGCCGTTCGCCGGGCGGCGCGAGTTGCCCGGGCACCTCGATGCGCAGCGTACCGGCGAGGTAGCGCCCGGTGAGCGAGGCCGGATTGGCTTCGATCGCCGCCGGCGTGCCTTGCGCCACCACGTGGCCACCGTGCTCGCCGGCACCGGGGCCCATGTCGATCACATGGTCGGCGGCGCGGATCGCCTCCTCGTCGTGTTCGACCACCAGGACCGAGTTGCCCAGATCGCGCAGGTGCTTCAGGGTGCCGATCAGGCGGCCGTTGTCGCGCTGGTGCAGCCCGATCGACGGTTCGTCGAGCACGTACATCACGCCGGTCAGGCCGGAACCGATCTGCGAGGCCAGGCGGATACGCTGCGATTCGCCGCCCGACAGGGTTTCGGCGGGGCGATCGAGTGACAGGTAATCGAGCCCGACGTTGTTCAGGAAGTGCAGGCGGCTGACGATCTCGCGCACGATGCGCTCTCCGACCGGCTGGCGCGCCCCGGGCAGCCTGAGGGATTCGAACCACGCCAGCGCCTCGCGCAGCGTCAATGACGAAACCTCGTAGATGGCGCGATCGGCACCGGGTGTGCCCACCCGCACGAAGCGGGCATCAACGCGCAAGCGCGTTCCCTGGCAGGCGGGACACACGCGTGAATTCAGGTAGCGGGCCAGTTCCTCGCGCACCTGCGCCGAATCGGTTTCCCTGTGGCGTCGCTCCAGGTTGGGTATCACGCCTTCGAAGGTGTGCCGGCGCAGGGTCGCGCGCTCGCCTGCGCCGCCATAGGTGAACGGTATCTTGTCGCTACCCGATCCATACAGCACCACGTGACGCACCCGGTCGGGCAGGGACTCGAACGGGGTGTCGATGTCGAAGCCGTAGAACGCGGCCAGGTTCTGCAGCAGTTCGAAGGAGAACTGGTTGCGCCGGTCCCAGCCCTTGATCGCGCCCGAGGCGAGGCTCAGGTTCGGAAACTGCACGACGCGCCTGGGATCGAAGAAGGGCACCACCCCGAGACCGTCGCACGCGGGGCACGCGCCGAGGGGATTGTTGAACGAGAACAGGCGTGGCTCGAGTTCCGGCAACGCGTGGCCGCACACCGGGCAGGCGAACTTGCTCGAGAACACCTGCTCGCTGCCGCTGTCGATGTCGACGGCCAGCACGCGGCCGTCGGCCACGCGCAGCGCGGTCTCGAACGACTCGGCCAGGCGTTGGCGGATCGCCGGCGCCACCTTCACCCGATCCACCACCACCTCGATCGAGTGCTTGCGATTGCGCTCGAGCGGCCCCGCATCTGCGCCGATCTCGACGATGCGCGCTGCGCCGCCTTCGGTGCGCACGCGCACACGCACGAAGCCCTGGGCCTGCAAGCCGGCGAGCAACTCGAGGTGCTCGCCGCGGCGATTGGCCAGCACCGGCGCCAGGATCATCAGGCGCGTGCCCGCGGGCATCGCCAGCACCGTATCGACCATCTGCGAGACGCTTTGGGCTTCGAGCACCTGCTCCGGGTGATCCGGGCAGTGCGGCGTGCCGACTCGCGCGAACAACAATCGCAGGTAATCGTGGATCTCGGTGACCGTGCCGACGGTGGAGCGTGGATTGTGGCTGGTGGCCTTCTGCTCGATTGCGATTGCGGGTGACAGGCCTTCGATCAGGTCGACGTCGGGCTTTTCCATCAACTGCAGGAACTGGCGCGCATACGTCGATAGCGACTCGACGTATCGGCGCTGGCCCTCGGCGTAAAGGGTGTCGAACGCCAGCGACGATTTCCCGGAGCCCGACAGGCCGGTGATCACCACCAGGCGATTGCGCGGCAGGTCGAGACTGACGTTCTTCAGGTTGTGGGTGCGCGCACCCCGGATCCGGATCGTGTCCATGCAGGGCTGCAATGGCCAATCGGCTAATATACCCGGTTGCCGATGTGCGCGTGATGCCTGCCCGTTCCAGCGATTCCATGACCCCGCAAGAACTGCGCGCGAGCGTCTCGCTCGCGTTGCTGTTCGCCTTGCGCATGCTGGGCCTGTTCCTGATCCTGCCGGTGTTCGCCGTGTATGCGCGCGCCATCCCCGGCGGCAACGACGCCGTGCTGATCGGGCTGGCGCTGGGTGTCTACGGCCTGACGCAGGCCTTCCTGCAAGTGCCGTTCGGCATCGCCTCCGATCGCTTCGGGCGCAAGCCGATCATCGTGTTCGGGTTGCTGCTGTTCGCGCTGGGCAGCTTCGTGGCCGCCGGCGCCCACGACATCTACATGACCATCGCCGGCCGCGCGCTGCAGGGTGCCGGTGCGATTTCCGCGGCGATCACCGCGTTCGTCGCCGACAGCACGCGCGACAGCCAGCGCACCAAGGCGATGGCGATGATCGGCGGTTCGATCGGCGTCACCTTCGCGCTTTCGCTGGTGGCTGCGCCGATGTTGTACCGGTCGATCGGCATGTCGGGCATCTTCGCGCTGACCGGCGTACTGGCGCTGGGTGCAATCGCCGTCGTGGTGCTGGTCACGCCGGCCGCCCCGCTGGCCGCGGCGCAACCCGGCGCCGGGCGCACCGCGTTCATGACGGTGGTGCTCGAGCCCGACCTGCTGCGGCTCAATTTCGGGATCTTCACCCTGCATGCGGTCCAGATGGCGATGTTCCTGGTCCTGCCCACCTGGCTGGTCGATCGCGCCGGGGTGCCGCTGGCCGAGCACTGGAAGATCTATCTCCCCGTGGTGCTGCTGTCGTTCGCGCTGATGCTGCCGCCGCTCATCTGGGGCGAGCGCCGCGGCCATCTGCGCACGCTCTTCATCGGTGCGGTGGCACTGATCATGGCCACCCAGTTGTTGCTGGCGATCAAGCCAGCCGGACTAGTTCCGTTTGCCGCCTTGCTGCTGGCGTTCTTCGTGGGGTTCAATATCCTGGAAGCAAGCCTGCCGTCGCTGGTCTCGCGCCTGGCGCCGCCGGATGCGAAAGGCGCAGCGCTGGGTATCTACAACACCACCCAGTCGCTCGGCCTGTTCTGCGGCGGCCTGCTGGGTGGCTGGGTGCAGCAAAGCTGGGGGAAGTCGGCGGTGTTCGGGGCTTGCGCCAGCCTGATGGCGCTGTGGCTGATCATTGCGGCTGGCCATCGACGCTGGCCGCAATCGACCCGGGGCAGCCTGGGAACGACCTGATTGATTCGATTGGCACGAATAATCCTGGAGGGGCAGCATGGCTTCGGTAAACAAGGTGATCCTGATCGGCAATCTCGGCCGCGATCCGGAAACGCGCTATGCGCCCAGCGGCAGCGCGATCTGCAACGCGCGCATCGCGACCACGCGCACCTGGAAGGACAAGGCCTCGGGCGAGAAGCGCGAGGAAACCGAGTGGCATAGCGTGGTTTTCTATGACCGGCTGGCCGAGATTGCCGGCGAGTACCTGAAGAAGGGCCGCCCGGTCTACGTCGAAGGCCGCCTGAAGACCCGCAAGTGGCAGGACAAGGAAGGCCTCGACCGCTACACCACCGAGATCATCGCCGACTCCATGCAGTTGCTCGGCTCTCGCGAGTCGGGCGGTGGCGCGGGCGACGACGCCGGCTACACGCGCGAAGCGCCTCACTCCGGGGGCGGCGCGCAACGTGCTGCAGGCAGCACCGGGAGCGGTACGGCCGCCGCGCCGAAGAAACCGGCGCCGAACTTCGACGACATGGACGATGACATCCCGTTCTGACTTCAGGACGCCGGCAGCACCCGCACCCGGCGCAGCTTGCCGCTGACCGGATCCGCATCGGGTGCGCCCGCCTCGCACTCCACTTTCACGGCGGCTACTCCCTGTCGCTCCAGGTAGGCCGCCAGCGCCCTGCTGGCTGCCCGCAAGGCCGCCGGACGCTGGCGCCTCGCACACGATTTGCCCACGTCGACGCGCAACTTCAGCGCATCAGGGGCGGTCTGGGTCAACTGGAAGCGCTGGATGCCGGCTTCCTCCTCCAGTACCGTCTCGATGGCCAGCGGCAGCACGCGAATCCGCCCGATGCCGCGGGCGGGCAACTCGAGCACGTCGTCGCGCCGACCCTCCACGCGCAGTGCCGGCTGGCGCGCGCCGCAAGGGCATGGCGCCTCCAGCAAGGTGACGCAATCGCCGAGGTCGTAGCGGATCACCGGTTGCACCCGGTTGGCCAGGTTGGTGATCAGGACGCTGGCCGAGGCGTGGCCGGCAGGCACTGCTCGCTGGTGCTCGTCGACCGGTTCGATGACGACCCAGGTGTCGTTCAGGTGCAGGCCCCCCTCCCGGCAGCCGAACGCGATGTTCATGCATTCCGAGGCGCCATAGTCTTCGATCACGTCGCAGTGAAAGGCGGCGCCGATCGCGCCGCGGTCGGTGTCGCTGAGCCCCTCGCCGCCGCTCCACAAGGCGCGCGGCCTGATCTTCAGCCGGCCGCCGAGTTGCTCGCGTGCCAGCAACTCGAGCAAGGTGGGGTAGCTGGCCAGGAACGCGGGTTGCCAGTCGTTCAGTCTTGCCACCAGTTCCGGCAGCGGTTGCATGATGGAGAACACGCGTGCCATGACGCCGATCGCAGGGTTGATGCGCAACAGGCGCTCCCACCAGACCGCCCCGGCGAAATGCCCGCCGGTTGCTGCCACCAGGGCCAGCCGCATCGGGCCGGCCAGGGCACGCAAGGGATCGGCGAGCGGCGGAGTGATTTCGAGCCGGGCGCTGAGCAGCGCCCCGTACACCGCCATCGCTTCGGGATCCTGGACGTAGATCCCCGGTACGCCGCTCGTGCCCGAACTGGTCCAGATGGTGTAACGGCCCAGGTACGGCTCGGCCAGGCGGGCAGGATCGGCAACGAAGGCCTGCAGGTCGGAAAGGTGCAGCGCAGTATCGGTGACCCAATCGTCGAACCGCGCCATCAGCGGCGCACGACTGACCGCGGGATACGAAGCGAGGTCAGTGCAACCCGGCTCGACCTCGCGATAGTGCTCGCCGTAGAAGCGTGAGCGCCTGCGCGCGTGCCCGAGCAATTCGGCGACGCGTTGCTGCCGGATGCGAGCGCGCGTGAGGTCATCGCTCAGCCCCTCCAGCCAGAGCTCACGCAGGCGCATGCCCCATTGCCAAAGGTCGTCGGTTCTGCGCCACCAGCCCCAGGGGTCCAGGCTGTAGGGCGACGCTCGTGCCTCCATCGGTGTCATGCCTTCAATCTAAACGCTGATGGTCCCGAGGGCTTGACCTCGATCATGCGGCAGGACGCTGGCGCCTGCGTCGCCGGCGCGCTCTACCGCCACCCGCATGGGTCGGCGAACCGCGCTCGGGCTTGCGCTACGATGGCGTCCGCACGCGGCGTCGGCAGGCCGGTGCGACCAGCCTGATCCCGCCGATACGACTTCCCAGGAGCGCACACATGCAGGTCGTCTGCCTCGATCTCGAAGGGGTGCTGGTGCCCGAGATCTGGATCGAGTTCTCGCGCCGCACCGGTATAGCCGAGTTTGCCCGCACCACGCGCGACGAACCCGATTACGACCGGCTGATGCGCTTTCGCCTCGAGTTGCTCGCCCGGCACGGACTGAAGCTGGCCGATATCCAGCGAGTGATCGAGGGCATGGGGCCGATGGAGGGCGCGCGTGACTTTCTCGACGGGCTGCGTGAGCGCTACCAGGTGTTCATCCTCTCGGACACCTTCTACGAGTTTGCCGATCCGCTGATGCGCCAACTCGGCCGACCCACCCTGCTGTGTCACCGCCTCGAAGTCGACGCAGGGGGCTTCGTGCGCAACTACCGACTGCGCATGCCCGAGCAGAAGCGGGCGGCGGTGCTGGCGCTCAAGGGCCTGAACTTTCGCGTCATGGCGGCGGGCGACTCGTACAACGATACCGCCATGCTGATGGCCGCCGATGCGGGCTTCTTCATCCATCCGCCGGAGTCCATCGTCCGGCAATTTCCGCAGTTTCCGGTGACGCACAGCTATGCCGCGCTGCGTGCCGCGTTCGATGATGCGGCCCGGCAGGCTGGCGCCTGAGCGCGCGTGCCTTTCCGTCATTCTCGTTATAATTCAAGGTTTTCCCTTGTCCGAGCCGCCCCGACCTGCTTCGTGACGGCGTTTCCCGCGAGTTGCGTGCGCCATGCCGATCTACGCCTATCATTGCGATCAATGCGGCGTCGAAAAAGACGTCCTGCAGAAAGTGTCCGATGCGCCTCTCACCGTTTGTCCCGAGTGCGGGGGAACTTCCTTTCGCAAGAAGCTCAGCGCGCCGGCCTTCCAGTTGAAGGGCAGTGGCTGGTACGTCACCGATTTCCGTGACGGCGCCAAGGGCGCCGCCACGGCGAAGAGCGAGGACAAGCCGGCGCAAGGCAAGGCGGCCGACGGCAAAGCCGCCGACGGCAAGGCGGGCGACGGCAAGGCGACCGAAGGTG
>CAZXLV010000034.1:7322-16727 GCA_964641405.1 uncultured Limnobacter sp.
GCCGACGGCAAAGCCGCCGACGGCAAGGCGGGCGACGGCAAGGCGACCGAAGGTGGTGCCGCCGCGGGCGCAGGCGCAAGTTCGGGCACCCCGCCGGCTCCTGGCGCCACCGCGGCGCAGCCGGTTGCTCCGGGCGCGTCGAGCCCGAAGGGTTCCTGAGCTGCGCCTCGTCGACGAGGCGCAGTGCGCCCTGCGTGGCTGCTGACCTCATATCCAGGGGAATTCATCCAGATGCGCAAGTACCTCGTGACCGGACTGCTGATCTGGGTGCCGCTGGTCATCACGCTATGGGTGCTCAATCTCATCGTGTCGACGATGGACCAGAGCCTGCAATTGCTGCCGGTGAACTGGCAACCACACGTGCTGCTCGGGCGTGACATCCCGGGACTGGGTGTCTTGCTCACCATCCTGGTGGTCGTGGGCACTGGCCTGGCGGCTCGCAACTTCGTGGGCGAGCGCCTGCTCACCTATTGGGAGGGCATGCTCGGGCGCATTCCGATCGTGCGCACGATCTACTCGAGCGTAAAGCAGGTCAGTGACACCATCCTGTCGCCCAACGGCCAGGCGTTTCGCCGCGCGATGCTGGTGCAGTATCCGCGACCCGGTGTCTGGACCGTCGCCTTCCAGACCGGCACGCCGGCCGATGAGGTGCGCCGCCAGGTGAGCGCCGAGATGATCTCGGTCTATGTGCCGACGACGCCGAACCCGACCTCCGGCTTTTTCCTGATGGTGCCGCTGGACGAGACGATCGAGTTGCGCATGAGCGTCGACCAGGCGCTCAAGTACGTGATCTCGATGGGGGTGGTCGCGCCGGTCGATCGCGGGCCCGTTTCGTTCGAAAAGACCAACCAGGCATGAACCGGAGACGATGATGCGCAGTTGCTATACCGGCCAGGTTTCCACCGGGCATCTCGACCAGGTGGTGACCCTGTTCGGCTGGGTTCATCGCCGGCGCGACCACGGCGGAGTGATCTTCATCGATTTGCGCGATCGCGAGGGACTGGCCCAGGTCGTCTGCGATCCCGATCGTGCGCAGGTGTTCGGCATTGCCGAGCGAATCCGCAACGAATACTGCGTCAAGGTGGTCGGCACGGTGCGCCGTCGCCCGGAAGGCACGGCGAACCCGAATATCCGCAGCGGCGAGGTCGAGGTGCTGTGCCAGGAGATCGAGATCCTGAATGCCTCGGTGACGCCGCCCTTCCAGCTCGACGACGACAACCTGTCCGAGACCACCCGCCTGACGCACCGCGTGCTCGACCTGCGCCGTCCGGCGATGCAGCAAAACCTCATGCTGCGCTACCGTGTCGCGATGGAAGTGCGCAAGTACCTCGACTCACTGGGGTTCATCGACATCGAGACGCCGATGCTCACCAGATCGACCCCGGAGGGAGCGCGCGACTACCTGGTGCCGTCGCGTGTGCACCCGGGCCACTTCTTCGCGCTGCCGCAGTCGCCGCAACTGTTCAAGCAACTGCTGATGGTGGCGGGCTTCGATCGCTATTACCAGATCACCAAGTGCTTCCGCGACGAAGACCTGCGTGCCGACCGCCAACCCGAGTTCACCCAGATCGATTGTGAAACCTCGTTCCTCACCGAGTCAGGGATTCGCGCCATCTTCGAGGACATGATCCGCGTCGTGTTCCGCAATGCGATCGGCGTCGAATTGCCGGCTCCGTTCCCGACCATGCCGTACGCGGAGGCGATGCGCCTGTATGGCTCCGACAAGCCCGACCTGCGCGTGAAACTCAGCTTCACCGAACTCACCGACGTCATGAAGGATGTCGAGTTCAAGGTGTTCTCGGCGCCGGCCAACCTCGATGACGGCCGCGTGGTGGCATTGCGCGTGCCCGGTGGCGCCGCGATGCCGCGCAGCGAGATCGACGCCTACACGCAGTTCGTGTCGATTTACGGTGCGCGCGGCCTGGCCTGGATCAAGGTCAACGACGAATCCAGGGGGCGCGAAGGCCTGCAGTCGCCGATCGTGAAGAACCTGCACGATGGCGCCATTGCCGCCATCCTCGAGCGCACCGGCGCGGTCAGTGGCGACCTGGTCTTCTTCGGCGCCGATCGCGCCCGCATCGTGGCCGATGCGATCGGCGCCCTGCGTGGCCGGATCGGCCACTCGGACTTCGGGCGCCGCAGCGGCCTTTTCGAGCCCGGCTGGAAGCCGCTGTGGGTCACCGATTTCCCGATGTTCGAGCATGACGACGAGGCGCGGCGCTGGGTGGCTGTGCACCATCCATTCACCTCGCCCAAGGATGGCCACGAGGACTACATGGAGTCCGACCCGCGCCGTTGCGTGGCCAAGGCCTACGACATGGTGCTCAACGGCTGGGAGATTGGCGGTGGCTCGGTGCGCATCCACCGCGAGGAAGTGCAGAGCAAGGTGTTTCGCGCGCTGCAGATCGGCCCGCAGGAAGCACGCGCGAAATTCGGCTTTCTGCTCGATGCCCTGCAGTACGGCGCGCCGCCGCACGGTGGCATCGCGTTCGGCCTGGATCGCATCGTCACCATGATGGCCGGGGCCGAATCGATTCGCGACGTGATCGCCTTTCCGAAGACCCAGCGTGCGCAGGACCTGCTCACCCAGGCGCCCTCCAGCGTCGACGAAAGCCAGTTGCGCGAACTACACATCCGCTTGCGCATGCCGGAGCCGGCGAAGCCGTGACCAGTGTGCTTGCCGGCGCGCAGCCAGCCGGGGCCCGTATCGGGTAGCGGCATGGCGGGCAGCAAGATTCCGGAGTCGGTGCTGGTCGTGATCCACAGTGCGGATCTGCAGGTGCTGCTGCTCGAACGAGCCGACCACCCCGGTTTCTGGCAGTCCGTGACCGGCAGTCGCCAGACCCTGGACGAGCCGCTGGTGCAGACCTGCCGGCGCGAGGTGCGCGAGGAGACCGGCCTGGAGGTCGATCGTTACCGCCTGAGCGACTGGCAGCTGGTGAACCGCTACGAAATCTATGCACACTGGCGCCACCGCTATCCCGACGGCGTGACGCAGAACACGGAGCACGTGTTCGCCCTGTGCCTGCCGGCCGTGCTGCCGGTCAGGATCGAGCCTCGCGAGCATTTGCGCTACGATTGGCTGCCCTGGGAGCACGCTGCCGAGCGATGTTTCTCCTGGACCAACGCCGAGGCCATCCGCCAGTTGCCGCGGCGCGCCGGCCTGCCGGGCTGAAAGATGGAGTCCATGCTCACCGAATCAGTTGCTTCCACCAGGCGTCGAGCCGACAAGCGAGCCCCGTCGTACGTTGCGACCGCTCCGCGCGAGATCGCGCCTGCCAGTGCGGGACGCTCGCTGCTGCGCGTCTCGACCTACAACATCCACAAGGGAGTGCTGCGCGATTTCACCGGCCTGCGCCGCGTGCCGCGTATCCACGAACTGCGCTCGCGCCTGCACGAACTGGGCAGTGACCTGATCTTCCTGCAGGAAGTGCAGGGCATGCACAAGCGCAATGCGAGCCGCTTCGAGAAATGGCCAAGCGAGCCCCAGGATGTCTTCCTGTCGCATGCGCCGACCCTCGGGCGCAGCTTCCAGCATGCCTATGGGCTCAACGCGAGCTATCTGCATGGCCACCACGGCAATGCGCTGCTGTCGCGTTATCCCATCATCGGCCTCGAGAACCGCGACATCTCCGATCACGCGCTCGAAAAGCGCGGCCTGCTCCATTGCGTGGTCGAGGTCGGCAACGTCGAGGTGCACTGCTTCGTGGTGCACCTGGGACTGCTCGCTCGCAGCCGCGAACGCCAGCTGGGCGCCTTGATCGAGTGGGTGAGCCGGGAGGTCGATCCCGACGCGCCGCTGATCATTGCCGGCGACTTCAACGATTGGCGCAACCAGCTCTCCGACCGCCTGTGCCATGAGATCGGCGTGCGGGAAGTGTTCGACGTCGCCCGGCCGCGCACCGAACTGGCGCAGCGGGCGGCGTACTTCGTGCGCGACGTCTTTCCGGTGGCGCGGGTGCCCGCCGAGGCCCGTCCGCGCCTGCCGAGGATGGTGCGCACGGCTCGCACCTTCCCGGCCCTGGCACCCTGGTTCCGCATGGATCGCATCTACCAGCGCGGCTTCACGGTCGATCGGGTACGGGTGCTGCGCGGCATCGAGTGGGCACGCTTGTCCGACCACAGTCCGCTGGTGGCAGATCTGGAGTTGATCCACCCATAGGAGCTTGCCGGGCTTCGGGAAGGGTTCGCCGTGCCGGCTTCAGGCCGGTTCGCGCATGCGCTCGGCTGCGGCCAGGAAGTCCAGCACGATCGGCGAGCTGTCGAGCAGGTTCTTGCCGCGATCGTGGAATTCCGGATGCCACTGAAGCCCCATCGCGTAGCCGGCGCCGCGCCACCGGATGGCTTCGATGATTCCGTCGCGCGTGCTGCGCGCATCGACCACCAGGTCGCTGCCGAGCCGGTCGACGGCCTGGTGGTGGATGCTCGTGACGCGAGCCACCTCGAGGTTTTCGTACAGGCTGCGAATGCGCGAATCGGCTTCGAAGCTGATCTCGTGGCACAACTCGTCGTAGAGCACCGGATCGACGTGCGCGATCGCCTGTGGACACTGGGTCGCGATGTCCTGGAACAGCGTGCCGCCGAGCGCCACGTTCATCAGTTGCGCCCCGCGGCAGATCCCCAGCACCGGCTTGCCCTGCACCATGAACTCGTGCATCAACTCCATTTCGTAGCGGTCGCGCTCGATGTCGCCGGCCCACTCGGCGCGCATCGGTTGCTTGCCGTAGGAGCGCGGACAGACGTCCGCGCCGCCCTGCAGGACCAGTCCGTCGAGCTCCCGGACGTAGGCGCGCACCGAGACTCCGCGCCGGCTCAACTCGGCGCTGGTGCTGAGGGTCGGGATCATCAGCACCAGCGCGCCGTGGGCCATGATCCAGTGCGCGATGGTCTGCTCGAGGTACTGGAGGGTGCGGTTGCGGAATCCCAGCTCGGCCGGCGGCTTGTGCATCAGGCGCGCCGACAGGCCGATCTTCAACGGCCGAGCGGGCATGGCTGCTCAGCGGCTCCAGCGCAGGCATTGCTGGCGCACCACTTCCGCGAGCAGTTGTTCGCGCTCATGCGTCTCGCGGATCCAGGTGGCGTCGTTCCCCAGCGCCCCGATGTCATCGCGTACGCGCCGGCAGGCGTCCTCTGCGCCGAGTTCGATCGCGTGGTGTTCGATCTCGGCGAGCGTGTTGGCGATATCGTCGCGGATGGTGCGATGCTCGCCGGTCTGCGGATCCACGAAGGTGCCGTCGAAGCCGAAGCGGCAGGCCTGGAACCGGTTGAAGCTGTACACGAGGTAGTCGTCCTCGGTGGGCCGGAACGCCTGCTCGAAGGTGAGCCAGCGTGCCACGCACTGGATGTAGGCGGCCAGCGCAGCGGCCTTCTCGATGGTGAGCGGCGTATCGAGCACGCGCACTTCGATGGTGCCGAACTCCGGCTTGGGGCGGATGTCCCAGTAGAAGTCCTTCATGCCCTGCACGACGCCGGTGCGCGTCATCTTGTCGAAGTAACGCCCGAACTCTTCCCAGGTGAGCGTGAACGGCGCGCGACCCGAGAGCGGGAATGCGAACACCGAATTCAGCCGTGCCGAATGAAAACCGGTATCGGTGCCCTGCACGAACGGCGAGGATGCCGACAAGGCGATGAAGTGCGGGATGAAGCGCGACAGCCCGTGCAGGAGCACCAGCGCGGCATCGGGCCCCGGGCAGCCGACGTGCACGTGCTGGCCGAAGATGGTGAACTGCTTGGACAGGTAGCCGTAGAGCTCGGACAGCATGTTGAAGCGCGGCGTGTCGAAAATGCGGCGATGGCTCCAGTGCTGGAAGGGATGCGTGCCGCCGCCCGAAAGCCCGATGTTGAGCTTGTTCGCGCACTCGACCAGGACGTCGCGGATCTCGGCAAGTTGCGACAGGGCGCCGGCATAGTTGGTGCACACGCCGGTCGACATCTCGATCATGCTGTTGGTCATCTCCGGCTTGATCTCGCCGGGCAGCTTGCGACGCCCGACCAGGCGCAGCAGGTCGGGCGCGCCGTGCGTCAGGTCGAAGTCGTGCATGTTGACGATCTGCAGTTCGAGTTCGACGCCCAGGGTGAGCGCGCGCGAATCGGCGAAGGGTTCCAATGGCATCGGGCGCTCCGTGCGGTTACCGGATGTTGTCTTCGTTGACGTAGCGCAGCGCTGCCTGCACCGCGATCGGGCCGATCAACTCCAGCACCGCAATGACGCTGAAGACGATGCCGGTCAGTTCGGCCGCAAATTGGGGATACAGGCCCTGCAGGTCGGCCATCATCACCAGCGCAACGCCCGAAACGGGCGCCAGCGCGACCCCCAGCGCCGCGCCTTGTCGCAGGGAGATGCCGCTGGGCCGCGCAAGCACAGTGCTCGCCAGCATCTTGGCGACCTGGCGCGCGACGATCACCGCGAAACCGAGGCCGGCGCCCGCCACCAGCGCCTCGACGGACCACACCGAGCCGGTGATGACGAACAGCATCAGCACCAGTGCGCCCCCGGCGGTGCCGAAGTGGCGTGGCCAGATCCACGGCCGCTCGCTGGTGTTGCGCAGCATCACGCCGGCCAGCAAGGGCACCAGCAAGGTCGAGAGATTGGCCATCTTGGTGATCGAGAGCGCGAGCAGGATCATCCCCAGCAGCAGCAACGCCGAGTTCTCGTTGCGCAGGTCGAGGCGACGCGCGATCAGCGACACCGAGAACGCCAGCAGTGCCGCCACGATGGCCGAACCCGCGAACAGATAGAGCGGATGGGCGATCGCGCCCAGCCACACGCCGGCGTATTCGGCGTGCAGCCATCCGAACACGAACTTGGTTGCCAGCACGGCGTAGAAGGTGTTCAGGCCGGTGAGCGTGATCATGCGTTCGGTGACCTGTCCCGATGCGTCGAACTCCGAGGCCACGCGCATTGCCACCGCCGGCGATGATGCGACCCCGATCGCTGCGACCGCGACGGCCACGCGCGTCTCGACGCCGAACAAGGCGAGCGTGAAATACACCGCCGCGAAGCTCAGTGCCGATTCGACCAGACTGGTGACGAGCAGCCAGGGATTGGTGCGCAGCCAGCGCAGCCGGATGCGGCTGCCGACTTCGAACAACAGCAAGGCCATCGCCAGGTCGACGATCAGCCGGTAGCCGGAGGCCAGGATGGTACCGGTCGGACCGAAGCCGAGTGCCGAGACGACGGTGCCCACCAGCGCGTAGCCGATCACGCGCGGCAGGCGGAACCAGCGGAAGACGAACTCCCCGATCAGGCCTGCGACCACGATCGTCAGTGACACCCACAGCACGGCGTCCGGAACGGGCGGCCAGGCGGGCAGGAAGAACAGTTCGGATTGAGGCTGGCCGATCATCGTCTTGTTCTCCGGTGCGCTTCATTCATGCCGTGTCATCGATCGAGGGCGAGCGTCGCGGCGGTGCGGCGCCGCCAGCGTGTCGCGCGCCCGGTGGCGCCCGCGTATCGGCAGGCGCCTGCTGCAACCGCTTGCGCTGCGTGGCGCAGTGTGATCGGTGAAGCGTGAGGCCGCTGGGGCGGGCACGGAGGCCCGCGATCGGGGTGTCCGCGATGGCGGACGACATATCACTGACCGGCGACGGCTGGCCGCGCCGAAGCGCAATTATACGCGGCGAGCGGCGCGTGCGCGCCCAGCCAGCAGCGCCAGCGGCCACCGTATCGTGCATCGCCGCTCGGCATCGCCCCACTGCGCACGCAACTGCGGTTCGAACCGGCTGACCGCGTCGTATCCGTTGGCGTCGCGAAAGCGTGCCATCGCCGACCAGCTGCGGATGTAGCCCGTCAGTTGTCCGAGCTGCCACCGGGCGCTCATCGCGAATTGCGGTGCGGCGATGCGCTCGTAGGGGAAAGCCAGTTCGCGATAGCCGTTCTCGATGTGGCGCCGCTGCGGCGGCCACCAGGGCGCCGCCTGCTCGCGGTAGAAGCGCTGCACGAGCGCATCGAGCGCCTCGTCCCCGAGTTGCAGCACGCCGTAGCTGAAGGCCGCGATCACGCCGCCAGGGCGCAGCACCCGGTCGACTTCGGCGTAGAAGCGCCCGAGGTCGAACCAGTGCAGGGCCTGCGCGACGGTGACCAGGTCGGCGCACTGGTCGGGCAGCCCACTGTGCTCGGCGGCAGCGACCCGATAGTCGATGCCCGCATGCGGCCGGGCGTGGGCGATCTGCGATGCACTGGCGTCGCTGGCCACGACGCGGGCAAAGCGGCTTGCCAGTTCGATCGAGGCCTGGCCACTGCCGGCGCCGCAGTCCCAGGCGAACTCATGCCGCTCGCATTGAGCGGCCAGCCAGTCGAACAGCGCGGGCGGATAGCCGGGCCGTGCGTCGGCGTACTGGGCCGCCACGGGCGCAAAGTGGTCGTCGAAGGAGGCACTCATGGTTCGTCCTGGGAGTCGGCAAGGCGCTCGAGCGCGCTCTTTGGCTTTCGCCACCCTCTGGGGACATTTCCTTACGATACAGGTATCACACTCGATCTCGGCGTGCAGCTGCGAGTTCGGTGAGGCAAGGCCCGATCAGCAGCCCCGCGTTCCGCAATTCGATGCAGCTCCGGATCGTTTCTCCGCGTTGGCGTCAGCCCGGGATGCTTTACCTCCTCGTAGAAGTCGAGCATGTCCGGCGACGAGTTGTGCAGGTGGATGCTGTGAATGTCGATGCCGGCGCATCCGTCGCCGCAGCCGAAGGAGTCCGCGCGCCTGTACTTCGCGAACCCAGCCAGCTTCCCCGCTGACGCATCGATCGAAGCATTGTCTGCGCAAAGCCTCTGGACGTTCCGCTATTGCCTGGCCTCGGACCCTGGCACACTCACGGCCACCCGGGCGTTCCGGACCCGTACGCGCCCGCTGTCGATCCGCGAACTGCGCTACCAGGGCCCGATGACGCTCGACGACGCGACCGGGCGGTCGTTCTCGATGTACTACTCGATGGCCAAGCTGGAGCCGGGACCGTGAGCGGCCTCCGGGCAAGCAGGCCAGGGACCGGCGGCAGCGGTGGCAGCTGACGCTGCTCGATCGGCTGCTCGATGGTTTCGAAGGCATGCTCAGCAACAGCAAGTGGGCGGCTGTCGCCAAGTGCTCGCCGGACAGGGCACTGCGCGACATCAACGACCTGCGTGCTCAGGGTGTATCGCGGAAGTCGGATGCGCGACGCCACACGCCGACGCCCGCTCGCGGTCCGCAGCGCGCCGCCGAACCCGCCGCTGCCGCAGTCCGGCGACAGGCCGGCTCGTGAGCCGGCACCCTGACTCGCAAGCCCGTACCACGGGGCCGCAGGAGGAGCTTGCCATCGTCGCCCCCGGATCATCGGTTCGCATCGGGGCGACAACTACTACTCGCGGGCGAGGCGGCGATGCCGCCCGCCTGCTGCGCAAGCTCAGATCGGTTTCTTCAGGAACAGCGCCCCGCG
>CAZXLV010000035.1:0-16470 GCA_964641405.1 uncultured Limnobacter sp.
TGCAGATGGCGCTGCTCGAACCGAAGCTGGCGGTGCTCGACGAGACCGACTCGGGGCTGGACATCGATGCGCTGCGCATCGTGGCCGACGGCGTGAACCGGCTGCGCAGTCCCGAGCGCTCGATGATCGTCATCACCCACTACCAGCGCCTGCTCGACTACATCGTGCCCGACAAGGTGCACGTGCTCTCGCACGGCCGCATCGCGCACTCGGGCGGACCGGAACTGGCACTCGAACTCGAAGAGCGCGGCTATGCCTGGATCGGCGATGAACTGAAGGAAACCGGCAGCGCCGCAAAGTCGGCAGCCGCGAAGGCAGCCGCCGCGCGCGGTGGAGCGGCGCAATGAGCGACGTCGAGACCTGGCTGGGCGTCTTTCGCGCCCGCACGGCAAGCCTGCCAGGCGCTGCCCTGCCCTGGTTGGGAGCGCTTCGCCAGCGCGCCATCGAGCGCTTCGCCGACGCAGGCTGGCCGACCAACCGGATGGACGACTGGCGCCACACCTCGCTGGCCTTTCTCGCCCAGCAGGGTTTCGCCGAAGCCGCGCCGGCGGCATCGGCGGGCGAGGCGGTCGCTCGCCTGCGCGGTGACGACGATTCGGGGCACTGGCTGGTGTTCGTCGACGGACACTTCGCGCCGGCCTGGTCGGAAGTGCGGGCACTGCCGGCCGGCGCGCGCGTCGGCGCCTTGTCGATGGCGCTGGCCGACGGACCCGATCGCGTGCAGGAGAGCTTCGGCGGCGGCGACGGCGGCACCAGTGCCGCCGCCCTGAACGCGGCACTGGCCAGCGACGGCGCCTTCATTCACCTTGCGCGTGGCGTTGCGCTGGAAGCGCCGATCCACCTGGTGTTCGTCGCCGCCACGCCCAATGCCGCATCGCATCTGCGCAACCTGGTGGTGGCGGAAGCGGGTGCGCAGGCCACCATCGTCGAGCACTGGGTGGGCGTCGCTGCCGGCTCGGCGTCGCTGAGCAACGCGGTCACGCGCATCGACGCGGGCGCCGATGCGCGCATCACCCACGTCAAGATGCAGCAGGAGGACGAACAGGCGGTTCACCTGGCAACGATCGAAGTTGCGCAGGCGCGAGGTTCGGTGCTCGATTCGCACTCGCTGTCGTTCGGCGCGCGCCTGGCGCGCAACGACATCGTCACGCGCTTCGACGGCGAAGGTTGCGAGGCCCTGCTCAACGGCCTGTACCACGTCGATGGCCGACGCCACGTCGATCACCACACGCGCATCGATCACCGGCAGCCGCGCGGCACCAGTCGCGAGTATTACCGCGGCATCGTCGATGGCTCGGCGCGCGGCGTGTTTGCCGGGCGCATCATGGTGGCCCCGGGTGCAATGCGCACCGACGCCATCCAGCGCACCGACAACCTGCTGCTGTCGGCACAGGCCGAGGCCGATGCGCGCCCCGAACTCGAGATCTACGCCGATGACGTGAAGTGCGCACACGGCGCGACGGTCGGGCAGATCGACGAGGCAAGCCTGTTCTACCTGCGCTCGCGCGGCATCGATGAGCCGCACGCGCGCAATCTGCTGACCTATGCCTTTGCCACCGAGGCGCTGGCGCGCATCGGCCTGGCGCCCTTGCGCCGGCGCGCTGCCGCCACGCTGCGTGCGCGCCTGCCGGGCGGCGAACTCATGGAGGAACTGTCATGAGCGCGCTTGCCGCTTCGATCGACGCGCGGACCGGTGAAGCCGCCAGGCTTGCGCCCGACAGCTCGCTGTCGGCGCAGGTGGCGAGGGACTTCCCGATCCTGGCGCGCAGCGTGCGCAACAAGCGACTGGTCTACCTCGACAACGCCGCCACCACGCAAAAGCCCGATGTGGTGATCGAGGCCGAGCGCGCCTTCTATCGCGAGTCGAACGCGAATATCCATCGCGGTGTGCACTGGCTCTCCCAGCACGCCACCGACCTGTACGAGGGCGCGCGCGAACGGGTACGCCGCTTCCTGAACGCCGCCCGCAGCGACGAGATCGTGTTCACGCGTGGCACTACCGAGGCGATCAACCTGGTCGCGGCCAGTTGGGGACGCGCCAACCTGAAGGCGGGCGACGAGATCCTGGTCACCGGGATGGAGCATCACTCGAACATCGTGCCCTGGCAACTGCTGTGCGAGCAGACCGGCGCGCTGCTTCGGGCGGTGCCGCTCACGGAACGAGGCGAGCTGCAGGCGGGCGCCTTCGAGGCCATGCTGGGACCGCGTACCCGCCTGGTGGCGATCGTTCACGTGTCGAACGCGCTGGGCACGGTGAACCCGGTCGCGGCGATGATCGAACGCGCACACGCGGCCGGTGCGCGCGTGCTGGTCGACGGCGCGCAGGCGGTGGCCCACCAGGCGGTCGACGTGCGTGCGCTCGGGTGCGACTTCTACGCGTTCTCGGGGCACAAGATCTATGGCCCGACCGGCGTCGGGGCACTGTACGGGCGCCACGAACTGCTGGCGGCGATGCCGCCGTGGCAGGGCGGTGGCGACATGATCCGCACGGTCAGCTTCGAGGGCAGCACCTGGGCCGAGCCGCCGGCGCGCTTCGAGGCGGGAACGCCCAACATCGCTGGCGGAGTCGGCCTGGGCGTCGCCCTCGACTACGTGGAGGCCATCGGCCTCGATCGCATCGCCGCCCACGAACATGCCTTGCTCGGGTACGCCACCCAGGCTGCCCTGCGCGTGCCAGGCCTGCGCCTGATCGGTACCGCCGCCGACAAGGCCGGCATCCTGTCGTTCATGATCGACGGCATCCATCCGCACGACCTCGGCACCATCCTGGACGCCGAGGGCGTTGCGATTCGCGCCGGCCATCACTGCGCCATGCCGGTCATGACCCACTTCGGCATTCCGGGCACCGCACGAGCGTCGTTTGCGGTCTACAACGACGAGCGCGACGTCGATGCGCTGATGGCAGCGATTCGCAGCGCACAGCAGATGTTCGGCACCGGAGCGCGGCGATGAGCTTCAGCCGCGGCGACCTGCGCGAGTTGTACCAGGAGGTGATCTTCGATCACAATCGCAGCCCGCGCAATTTTCACCGGATGGACGACCCCGACCGGATGGCCGAGGGTCACAACCCGCTCTGCGGTGACCAGCTGACGCTGTTCGTGCGCCTCGAAGACGGCGTGGTGGCCGATGCGAGCTTCATCGGCCACGGCTGTGCAATTTCGACTGCCTCGGCGTCCCTGATGACCGAGGCGGTGAAGGGACAGACCGTGGAAGCGGTGGAAGCCCTGTTCCATGATTTCCATGCTCTGCTCACGGATGCCGCACCCGAGGGCCGGGATTTCGGCAAACTGGAGGTATTGGCGGGCGTGCGCGAATTCCCGGTGAGGGTCAAGTGCGCGACGCTGGCATGGCACACGCTGCACAACGCGCTGGTAGGGGCGGGTGAAGCGGCAAAGACGGAATGAAGGAGTGAAGGAGTGGCAATGGGCTACCGGCATGGCGATATTCAGGAAGTGACATTGACCCGCGATTGCCCCGCAGTGATGGTGCCCTGGGGCACCGGGACGACACTCGAAGCGGGGCGGGTGGGTTACATCAGCCAGCGCCTGGGCGGCACCTTCACCGTGATGGTCGACGGCAACCTGTATCGCATCGACGGACGTCACGCCGATGCGCTCGGCCTGGAACTCGACCCGTCGGAGGGACTGTTGCAGGCGGTCGGCAACGCGGCGCCGGGAACCGCCGAGGCGGTCGAGGAGGCCGCCTGGATGCACCTGTCGAGTTGCTTCGACCCCGAGATCCCGATCGACATCGTCAACCTGGGACTGGTTTATGGCTGCGACGTCAAGCCGGCCGAAGACGGAAAATTCCGCATCGAGGTGCGCATGACGCTCACTGCGCCGGGCTGCGGCATGGGTACGCTGATCGCCGACGAGGCACGCGACAAGTTGCTGAGCATTCCCGGGGTCAGCGCGGTCGATGTCGACCTGGTCTGGGACCCGCCCTGGAGCCGGGAAATGATGAGCGAGTCGGCGCAACTCGAGATGGGCCTGCTCTGATCCATCAGGCTTGATCTATATCAAATGCGAATCATTCGCATTACAATAGCCTCCGCTGACACATAAACGCGTGCTTCATCGGCTCTGGCCGATCGTAGCGCCCCGTCGCGGAGCGGTTCCATGTCTTTCCTGCCTGTGCGCCCCCTGGGCGCCGTAATCGGCTGCCTTGTCGCGGCCACGGTGACTGCCCAGGACGTCGAGACGATGTCCGAGGTCAACGTCACCGCGAAGGGTTACGAATCCAGCAACCTCGAAACCCCGATTTCGACCAGCAGCGTGAACCGGCAGGACTGGCTGGATCGGGGCGCACGCAACGTGGGTGATGCCCTGCGCGGACAACCCGGCATCTCGGTAGCCAGTGACGGTGCACAGGGCCAGAATCCGGTGATTCGCGGATTGCGCCGCGAGAGCATCGTCTTGCTGGTCGATGGCATGCGGATGAATTCGGCGCAACCGGCCGGTGCGATCGCCTCGTTCATGTCGCTCGGCCTGGCCGATCGCATCGAGGTGGTACGCGGACCGGCTTCGGTCCTCTATGGAACCGGGGCGCTCGGTGGCGCCATCAACGTATTGCTGCCCCAGGCGCGCTTCGAACCCGGGCTCCATGGCCGTGCCGGTACAGCCTTCGACAGCGCAAGCAGCGGCCTGCGCGGCGGTGGCGTGCTGAACCTGTCCGGCGGCGACCATGCGTTGATGCTCGGCGCCTCGGCAGCGCAACTGGGCGACTACCGGGCCCCGGGCGACAGGGTGGACCATACCGCCTACGACACGAACAGCCTGATCGGGCAGTATCGCTACCGCATCGACGCTGCGCAACAACTTCGCCTGTCGCTGCAGCAGCACGTCGACCGGGATGTCTGGTACCCGGGATCGGCCCGGCCCGCCACGCCGGCCATGCTCGGCACGGCCATCGTCCATTCACCTGAACAGAAGCGATTGCTGGCCGAACTCGGCTACCGCGTCGAGGCCTCCGGCGAGCGCGCGCTCAACTTCGATGCGCGCCTGTATCGCCAGCAGGTCCAGCGTGAGGTCAACGCGTTCGCCACGGCGCTCGGGCGCGACCAGACCGATACGCGGGTCTCCTTCACCACCGATGGCATCGACCTCAAGGCCGACTGGCTGGCACATCCCGCGCACCTGCTGTCCTTCGGCGCCAATCTCTGGCGCATGGACGCATCGCCCGAGCGCTACCTGAACAACAATCCGCCGCTGTTCAACAACCACGTGCGCAATGATCCCTTCGATGACGGGCGCATCGAGGCTGCCGGGCTCTGGCTCCAGGACGACATGCGCTTCGGGTCGCTTTCAGTGCTTGCCGGCTTGCGCCACGACAGCGTGCGCGGCGAGGCGGCTTCGATCGGCAATGGTGCGCGCACCTCCGGCCTGTCGCGCACCGACAGCGCCAACTCGGGGAGCCTGGGGGCGATCTGGGAAGTCCTGCCGCTGCTGCGCCCCTATGTCAACCTGTCGCGCGCCTTCCGTGCCGCAGACATGCGCGAGCGCTTCGAAGCCTCGCCGCGTGGAGACGGCTACTTCTACCTGGGCAATCCGCAGATCCGCCCGGAGGTGGCCAGCCAGTTCGAACTCGGCCTGAAGGGCGATGCCAGGGGTGTCAGCTACACCTTGTCGGCCTACCGCACCCGCATCAGCGATTTCATTACCGGCCGGGTGACCGGAACCGTACAGAACGGTTTGCCGGTGAAGCAGACCGAGAACATCGGCGAGGCGATCCTGCGCGGTATCGAGGCGCAGGCGCGCTGGCAGTTCCGCCCGCAGCAGTGGCTCAGCCTGGCCTGGTCGCAGGTGCGCGGCTGGAACAAGGATCTCGACGAGCCGCTGTTCCAGATGCCGGCCGACGAGTTGACGCTCGGTTGGCAAGGGGTGCTCTCCGGTGCCTGGACAGCCGACGCGGCCGTGCGCCTGGTCAAGCGGCAGGATCGCGTTGCCAGCGTGTTCTCGCGCGGCACCGAAAATGCGAGCGCCGGCTTTGCCACCGCCGACTTCGGGCTGAGCTACCGATGGCGGCAACAGCGTGTGCGCGCAGCGCTGCTGAACGCCTTCGACAAGCCCTATCACGAGCACCTGGCCGAGGGCGTATCGGGGCAGGAGATACGCGCACCGGGGCGCAGCCTGATGGTGTCCTGGCAGGCCAGTTTCTGATCGAGCAGCGCCAGCACAGCCGGCCCGAGCGACTTCAGCAACTGGGTCGGCAAGGCGCTGGTGAAGCGGTAGTTCGCGGCGTAAGGCTCCCGCACGTACGCCATCAGGGTGCCGTAGTAACGATCACCGATCAGGAACACGAAGGTTGCCGAGCGACTCACCACGCGCGAGGAGATCAGCTGGCCGCCACGCCCGTAGACATCGAAGCGGTGGTCGCCAGTGCCGGTCTTGCCGCCGATCGTGACCGCCTTGCCGTCGGCCTGCTTCAGCGCGCCGGCCAGGCGCCGCGCGGTGCCATGCTCGACCACGCCGATCAGCGCCGCGCGCGCCACTTCGGCCACTTCCGCGGGCAGCACGCGCTCGGGCGGCGGTGCGAGGTACTCCAGGCGCGTCTCATAGGGCGTCGCGCGCGCGAAGGCCAGTGATTCGATGCGCGCAACCGGCATGCGCAGGCCCCCGTTGACCAGGATGCCCATCAACTCGGCCAACGCGGCCGGACGGTCGCCCGAAGCGCCCAGCGCGGTGGCATAGGACGGGGTGAGGGCGTCGAACGGATAGCCCAGGCGATGCCAGGCGCGCTGCAATTCGAGAAAGGCCTCCACTTCGAGGAGACTGCGGATGCGCACGTCCTGGGCGTTCTTGTTGCGGGTCTTGAACAGCCAGCCGTAGACGTCCTGGCGTTGCGCCTCGCTGGCCGCGTAGGCCTCGCCGAGCGTTGCGCCGGGGTGGTGGCGCAGGAAGCCCACCAGCCACAGCTCCAGTGGGTGCACGCCGGCCAGGTAGCCGCGATCGGCCAGCGACTGCAGTTGCTGTGGCTGGTACTTCTCGAACAGCTTGTGCAGGGTCTGCGGCGATAGCTCGGTGCCGGGCAGGTGCTGCTCGAGGAAGTCCCCGAGCATGCCGGCGTCGGCCTGCGGTTCCAGTTCCAGGAAGATGCTGGCCAGGCGCGTCGGCGTGGCGCGCACTCCCTGCAGCATCAGTTCCTCGGCCTGCCCGGCGCTCTTGCCCTGGTACTTGCGATAGAAGCGCGCGATGAACTCGCGTCCTTCCCGATCGGCGAAGCGCGACAGGTAGTCCTGGCGCTTCGGGTTGCTCCGGTCGGCCAGCAGCGTTGCGCTCGAGCCCGGCGCTTCGAGCATCAGGTGGTGCACCACGTCGCGCATCAGCCTGACGAAGACCAGGTTCACCGAGCGTTCCAGCGCCTGGCGCACGGTGAGCACGCGCGAGTTGTCGGCCGCTTCGAAATTGCCGAAGTGGTGCACGCTGCCGCCGGTGAAGAAGCCTTCGGCCGGACTTGCCGAGTAGCTGCGCTCCATGGCCTCTTCCAGCATCGCCTTCAGCGTGCGATCGTCGCTGCGCAGCAGGTAGTCCTTCGACCAGCGCGCCAGGGCGTCGTTGGCACCGACCTCGATCGCCGCCAGTTCTGCCCTGGGCAGTGTGTGCCAGCGTGAATGCAGGGCCGCCACCAGTTCCAGGTAGGTGACCAGCGTGCGCAGCTTGGCGGTCGAACCCAGGTCCAGGCGGGCCCCGTCGTTGATGTCGAACGGCTGGTCGAAATTGTCGGTCTGCACGCGCAAGGCGTTGGCGTGTTCACCGCGTTCGAACAGGGTGAAGCTGTACACCAGTCGTCCCGGGTCATCGTCCGGCGCCAGCAGGCCGTGGCCGTACAGCCCGGCCGCCCGTGCAGTGGCCGGGTCGGCCAGGCCGCGCAGGACGTCGGTGGCGATGCGCTGGGCCTGGCCGTCGAGCGTGCTGCGCACGGCCAGGTCGAGCCGGTCCAGGTCATAGGCGCGCGGCATCTCGAGCAGGCCCGACAGGCGTGCCCGCACGGCGGTGGCAGCCTTGCGCTCGGTGAATTCGGGCGCCGGTTCCGTGGGCAGGTGACGCTGGCGCTGCAGCTGGATGGCGAGGGCCGCATCGCGTAGCGCCGGCCCGATCACACCGGCCGTGGTCATCAAGCGCAGGTAGCTGTCGGTGAGCTCGGACAGGTCCGACTCGCCGCCCATCAGGTACCAGGCGGGGCGACGCTGCGCGATCATCAGCGACAGGGCCTGCTTGAAGGCGGCAGCACGCTCGGCCTGGCCGGCACCGGCCTCGGGCGCTTCGTCCCAGCCGTCGGCAAGCAGGTGATTGAATTCGGCAAAGTCCCGGCCGTACCAGGCCCACATTCCGTCGCCGATCCCGTTCACCTCACCGAACCCCGGTTTAGCCGCCAGCGGCACGGTGTCCAGGTAGTCCACCACGATCTCGCGACGTCGCGCGAGCGTGTCCTCGCCGTCGAGATAGGCGCGCAGCGAGGCCGAAGCCATCTGTCGCAGCTTGTCGCTGGCCGACTCGGTGCGGCCATCCGGCGAGTGGCGGTATTTTTCGATCTGCGTGGCCAGCGTGCTGCCGCCATGCGCCGCATGCGAACCATCGACCAGGCGCCAGAGCTGGTCCATCACGGCCTTGGCCAGGCGATCCCACTCGAGCGCCGGATTGCGCGCCGGTTGGCGCGTATCGAGCAGGTCGCGATCCTCGACGAACAGCAAGGCGTCCACCAGCAGTGACGGCACCGCCTCGAAACGCTCGTAGACGCGTTTCGGAACGCGTGCGACGAAGGTCGGCTGGCCGCGACAGTCGCGCAATTCGAGGCCGGCCTGGTTCTTTTCGCGATAGATGGCGAACAGGCCACGATCGTGCAGGTCGATCATGCGCGGCGACATGCGCGCCTGTGCGCTGATGCGGTAATCCTCGCCCTGGAGACGATCGATGAACTGCGGCAGGCGACTGTAGCCCAGCCGCTCGTCATAGGGGCCCGGGTCGGGGAAGCGGATGGCGTTGCTGGGGCCGGCGTCGGTTTCGAAGCGCAGTTCGCGGGCCAGATCGGCGAACCATCGCGCCTGCAGGCGATGCGTGTGCAGTTCATCGGCGATCAGGTAGCCGGCGGTGCCGATCACGGCGATGACGATGCCGGCCAGCACGACGATTGCGGATCTTTTCAACAACGACAGCGACACCGGCAGAGGTACGGACAACACAATGCAAACGCAAGGTGCTTACGATACCGCGCGGCCGGTGCGCGCGCATGCATCGCCGTGTTGTACCGGACCGACGGTCGACGCCCGGCACGGGCTCGCCTATGCTAGGCATCATCGTCGCGTCTCGTGCGCGGGGTGGCCGGTCTCGGAGCGACGTAGCTTGCGCGGCGGGCCGCGGCGCCCTGGCGTGGATCGCCCTTCGGGTTCGAGCCGGAAAGCCTTGTAGAGCATGCGCAAGTGAACGAATCAGCCGCCTTTCATGCGCCGGCGCCATTCGACGACGCGGCTGCCGCGTACGAGCGCGTGCGCCTGATCTACCAGTCCAACGTGAGCTGGCTGCGTGAGGCACTCGGGCGTTTCGTCGCCGGCGAGGAGGTCGGGCGCCATCTGCGCGCCTGCTATCCCTTCGTGCGGGTGCGAACCGATTCGGCACTGCGGCCCGATTCCCGCCTGAGCTTCGGCTTCGTGGCGGGCGCGGGCACCTACGAGACCACCCTGACGCGGCCCGACCTGTTCGAACAGTACTACCTCGAACAGTTCGAGTTGCTGATCCGCAACCACGGCGTGCCGCTCGAGGTCGGCACCAGCAACCAGGCGATTCCGGTGCACTTCTGCGTCGCCGAGGATGACCCGCTGGAGGGCGATCTCACCGTCGAGCGTCGCCGCCTGATGCGCGATCGCTTCGATCTGCCCGACCTCGGCGCCATGGACGACGGCATTGCCAACGGAACCCATGTGCCGCGTGCGGGCCAGCCGCAGCCGCTGGCGCTGTTCACCGCACCCAGGGTCGACTACTCGCTGCACCGCTTGCGCCACTACACCGGCACCAGTCCCGAGCATTTCCAGAACTTCGTGCTGTTCACCAACTACCAGTTCTACATCGACCAGTTCGTGAGGCTTGGCCATGAACTGATGGCCGACGGTGGTCCGCATCGCTATGACGCATTCGTCGAACCGGGCAACATCGTGACCCGGCGCGCCGGCCTGCCGGCGAACACCGATGAGGCAGGGGGCATCGTGCCGCCGCGCCTGCCGCAGATGCCGGCTTACCACCTGGTGCGCAACGACCGGGCCGGCATCACCATGATCAACATCGGCGTCGGTCCGGCCAATGCCCGCACCATGACCGACCACGTCGCGGTCCTGCGCCCGCACGCCTGGATCATGCTGGGGCACTGCGCCGGCTTGCGCAACACGCAGGAACTGGGTGACTACGTGCTCGCGCACGGCTACGTGCGTGAGGATCGCGTGCTCGACGAGGACCTGCCGCTGTGGGTGCCGATTCCGGCGCTGGCGGAAGTGCAGGTCGCGCTGGAGACGGCGGTGGCGCAAGTCACGCAACTCAGCGGCTTCGAGCTCAAGCGCCTGATGCGAACCGGTACCGTGGCGAGCACCGACAACCGCAACTGGGAACTGCTGCCTTCGTACGGCTTCAACAGCACCCCCGAGCGCCGCTTCAGCCAGAGTCGCGCGATTGCGCTGGACATGGAGTCGGCAACCATTGCCGGCAACGGGTTCCGCTTTCGGGTTCCCTACGGCACCTTGTTGTGCGTGAGCGACAAGCCGCTGCATGGCGAGATCAAGCTGGCCGGCATGGCCGATCGATTCTATCGGGAGCGCGTCGAGCAGCACCTGCGCATCGGCGTGCGCGCGCTCGAGTTGCTGCGCGAGCAGGGCTTCGAGCGCCTGCACAGCCGCAAGCTCAGGAGCTTCGCCGAGGTTGCGTTCCAGTAGCGGCGCCGTGTGGCGCGGGTGGCCGAGCGCGGCGCCGGAATCGATCCGGCAGCGAGGCATCGAGTGCACCGAGAAAATCGGTGCACCATCGATGCACGTCGTGCTCACGGACGTTGTGCAGCAGGGCCTGGTGACGTTCCTGGCGCTCGGCCAGCGGCATGCTCAGGGCCCGTTGCAGCGCCTCGGCCGTGCCGCGGATGTCATAGGGGTTCACAAGCAACGCCGCCACGAGTTGTTCCGCTGCACCGGTGAAACGCGACAGCACCAGTACGCCGGGGTCCGAAGGGTCCTGCGCGACGATGTATTCCTTCGCCACCAGGTTCATCCCGTCGCGCAAGGGTGTCACCACGCCGACGCAGGCGGCCCGATACAGTCCCGGCAGTCGCCGGCGCGCCACGGTGCGGTGGATGTAGCGCACGGGTATCCAGTCCAGGTCGCCGAAATCGCCGTTGAGCGCGCCGCACAGGCGTTCGAGTTCGCTGCGGATGTCGGCATATGCCTCGACGCCTTCGCGGCTGGGCGAGGCGATCTGGATCAGGGTCGCGCTGTGGCGGTTCTCGGGGTGGCGCGCGAGCAACTCGTGGAAGGCGCGGATGCGCTGCGGGATTCCCTTGGAGTAGTCGAGTCGGTCGACGCCGATCAGCAGCCTGCGCCGCGCATATTGCTCGCGCGTGCTGGCGTGGGCCTCGCGCGCCTCCTTGCCGCGGCCAAGGCGTTCGAACTGCTCGACGTCGATACCGATCGGAAATGCCTGTGCGTGTACTTGCCGGCCGTGCGCCTCCAGTCGATGTTCGTCGAGCACGCTTGCGCCGAGTTCGGCCTTTGCGTAGCCGACGAAATGACCCAGGTCCGTATTGCTCTGGAATCCGAGTAGGTCGCAGGCGAACAACGTGCGCATCAGCGCTTCGTGCTGCGGGATTGCCGCGAGGATCGGCGGTGGCGGCACCGGAATGTGCAGGAAGAAGCCGATCCGCTGTCCGCAGCCGACTGCGCGCAGTTCGGCGGCCAGCGGTATCAGGTGGTAATCGTGGATCCAGATCACGTCGTCGGGCCGCAGCAAGGGCAGGAGCTTGTGCGCGAGCAAGCGGTTGACGCGCCAGTAGCCATCGGCGTAGTCGCCGTCGAAGTCAGCCAGGTCGAGCCGATAGTGGAACACCGGCCACAGCACGCCGTTGCTGTAGCCGGCGTAGTAGCTGTCATGATCGTCGCGACGCAGGTCCACGGTGGCCAGCGTCACCGTGCCCGCCTGCTGGATGAACGGTTCGCCCCCGGCCGAACCGTCTTCCACGATCCTGCCGCTCCAGCCGAACCACAGCCCGCCTGTGGCCTGCAGCGCCTCGCCCAGTGCCACCGCAAGACCGCCGGCGGCCGCCTTGCGCGGATCCGCGACGCGGTTCGAGACGATGACCAGCCGACCCATCGCCCTACGCCTCGAGCGCCGCGGCGAGCCAGGCCCGCATCGCCTGCGGCGAGTCGCAGACACGCGATGCGCGCGTGGCGCCGCCGCCGACCTTGATTGCCAGGCCACCGGCTGCCTGCACCACGTCGAAGCCCGGCTCGTCGGTGGTGTCGTCTCCCGCAAAGATCGGCCGGCGTCCCGCGAAGGGTGGCTGCGCCATCAGCGCGGTGATGGCGCGCCCCTTGTCGATGCCAAGCGGCCTCGCTTCCACGACGCATTTTCCCCGCAGCAGTTCGAGCTCGGGCCGTTGCTCGATGGCCGCTGTCATCGCGTCGAGACAGAGCTGTTCGAGTTGCGGCGCAGCACGATAGTGCAGGGCGACGGTGGCCGACTTGGCCTCCAGGGCCAGGCCGGGATGCGCGCGCGCCAGCGCTGCAGCGACCTCGACGACACTGCGCAGGTCGACCGTCCGTGCCCGCACCAGGCGTCGGTCGGCAAGGCGCAGGATGGCCCCGTGTTCAGCGGCAAGGACCGGCTTGAACGGTGCCAGGAAGCGGTCGAGATCGTCGATGCGGCGGCCCGACACGATCGCCAGCGCGCCGCCCAACCGGGCGCTCAGTGCGGCCAGAACGGCGGGCAGCCCGGGGTCGACCTGCACCGCATCGGGGGTTGGCGCCAATTCGACCAGCGTGCCGTCGAAGTCCAGAAACAACGCACTGGATGCCGGGATCATCGGTACCGAAGCCGGTTCGGCTGGATTGCCAGCAGCGAGGGGCATCAGGATCCTCCCGATCGTGAAGTGCGCCCGACGTTTGCGGCATGCGCGACTTGCTCGCGCGCCTGCAGCTCGCGCTTGCGCACCACGCCCCAACGGTAGCCGGCCAGGTCGCCATCGCGACGAACCACCCGATGGCATGGAATCGCCACCGCCAACCGGTTGGCTGCACAAGCCTGCGCGACCGCGCGTATGGCCGCGGGGTGGCCAATGCGCTGCGCAATGTCCGTGTAAGTAGCGGTGTTGCCCGGCGGGATTTCCTGCAGTGCCTGCCAGACACGCTCCTGGAATGCCGTGCCGCGCACATCCAGCGGCAGGTCGAGCCCGATGTGGGGTGCCTCGACGAAGCCGATCACCTGCGCCACCAGCTGCTCGAAATCGCCGTCACCGCCGATCAGTTCGGCTTTCGGGAACTGATCCTGCAGAGCGCGCAGCAAGGCATCCGGATCGTCGCCCAGCATGATCGCGCACACGCCGCGCCCGCTTTGCGCGACCAGGATCGCCCCCAGCGAGCATTGGCCCAGCGCAAAGGCGATCGTTTCCCTGCCGCCGCCAGCACGATAGTTCGTCGGCCGCATGCCGAGTACTCGATCGGACGATTCATAGAAGCGGCTGCTGGAATTGAATCCCGCCTGGTAGATCGCATCGGTGATGGTGCCCTGGCCGAGGGTCAATTGCGTGCGCATGCGCCGGGCGCGCTGGGCCACGGCGTACGCCCGCGGAGTAAGGCCGGTGACGCCCTTGAAGATGCGATGCAAGTGATACGGGCTCATCCCCACCTGCGCGGCCAGTTCGTGCAGGCTCGGGGGGGTCTCGGTACGCTCGATGAGGCGACAGATGCTGGCCACCAGGTCGGTCCGGCGCGCCGCCACCGCACTGCGGTCGGCGCCGACGCGCCGACTGGCCCGGTAGCCGGCCGCTTCGGCGGCTTGCGCCGATTCGAAGAAATCCACGTTCTCGGGCCGCGGCAGGCGCGCGGCGCTGCTCGGGCGGGCGTAGACGCCGGTTGTCCGGACGCCGTAGACGAAGTGCCCGTCGGCTGCCGGGTCGCGCGCCAGTATGGCCGCCCAGCGCGGATCCTGCGAGGCGTCGCGGGCAGTCGAGTTGGGTCGTTGCGGGCGGGAACTCATGTCGTCACCGTGGATCGAAGGTAATGTCACCCACCTTGCGGCCAATCGGATCGCCGGGCACCCCGGCGCTTGCGGTCCAATTCGTGCAAATGGTAACCGCCGCAGGCCGTGACTGCCTGCCGAGTCCGCCGGTTGCCTTGTGGAGCACCAGGATGCGACCGATAATCCCGGTGGGTGAAATGGAGATTCGCGCCCGGCCGCGGCGGACGCAGCAACGGAGATGCAAGGCGATGAAAATGAACGTGCCGGTCGAGGAGTTCACGACGCCCAACCCCGTCACGGCAACGGAGGACATGTCGATCGACGCGCTGCGGCAGTTGATGCAGCAGTACGGCGTGCGCCATCTTCCGATCGTGCGTGGCGAGAAGGTGGTGGGACTGCTCAGCGACCGCGACGTGCGCGTGGCCCAGGGCCTGAGTGCCGAACACAAGATCCACGTGAGCGCAGCCGACATCATGGCCACCGATCCGGTGGCGGTGAGGGCCACAATGCCGCTGGACGAGGTCGCCTATGTGATGTCCGAGCGCAAGATCGGCAGCGTGATCGTGAACGAGGACAGTGGCGAGTTCCTCGGCATCTTCACTGTCACCGACGCGTTGAACGCGCTCATCGAGATCAGCCGCTCGGGGAGCGGCGGCGGCTGATGTGGGCAGATCCGGCAGCAGGCCATTCCGGTCGCGCTATTGCTTGATGGCCTCGATCTGCACCACCACCCGCACGCTGTCGGGAATGCCTGGCAGGCCGAAGCCCATCCCCCACTTGCTGCGGGTGATGGTGGTCTCGAAATCGCCGCCGCAGGTGTCGCGCCTGGAGCGCGGGTTCTGATAGCAGTTGAATCGCTTGGCCTCCAGGACGACGTCCTGTGCGATTCCCAGCAGTGTCAGTTTCCCGGCGACGCGAACCACCTTGTCCGCCTCGAAAGTGAAGGCGCTGCCCTGAAAGGATGCGCTGGGGAACACCGTCACGTCCAGGAAGTCCTTGTTGCGCAGGTGCGCGTCAAAGGGCTTCGAGCCGCTATTGACCGATGCCGTGTCGATGCGGATATCGGCCCGCCCGCTGCGGGCGACGGGATCCAGCATGACCGTGCCGGTGACCGTATCGAAGCGCCCGCGAGTGGTGGACGTACCGTTGTGGACCACTTCGAAGGTGACGAAGCTGTGATCAGGCTCGACCTCATAGACAATGCCCTGGGCACAGGCGGAACCGACCAGGGTCCCCAGCCACAGCAAGGCCGCAACGATGTGCTTCGACATGAATGCTCTCCCGGCAGGAAACTTTCGAACCAGCCGAGTATCGTCGAATGACATGGTTGCCTGATCGCAATGTAAGCAGGGGTTGACCTGCGTCAAGCTTCAGTGCCGGCGCGCCAGTTCCCGGTAGACCTCTTCGGCAAGCGCGAGCAGCCTCGCGCGATCGGCCTGTCCCGTGAGCGCGTAGCCGAAGCGTCCGTCGATCCAGTAGAAGGTGGAAATGCCATCCTCGCGGTCGTAGCGGAAGGCGGTTTCGCCGGCGCTCGGACCGGCGTCGGCCACATAGAGCGTCAGTCGTGCGCCGCTGGCGTCCTGGTACATCAACTGGGCACGCGCCCCTTCGGTGCCGGGCAGCAGGCGGCCGCCGACCAGCGACCAACCGACCGCCTCCAGTGAAGGCACGGTCAGCGCCGTGCCGAGTCGCTTCGAGAGCCATTGCACCAGGTGCTCATGCTGCGCGGCGGCGACCTCGACGGGATGGCGCACTTCGGGCGCGTAGACGACGTGCGCTGCGAGCGCATCGCGCACGAAGCCCGGTGGGCCGGCGGCGATCAGGCGCGGCGCGGGTGGCTCGAAGCGCGCGTGCGAGATCCAGCCGAGCGACCAGGACAGTGTCGCCAGTGCCGCGGCGGCCAGCCACAGGCGCGCGCTGCCCGTGTGCCACGTGGCCATGCCTCGTGGGTCGGCCACGGCGTGTCCCGTCGCGCCGTCGCGCGGCGCCACGCGCCCGGGCGTGGGCGGGTCATCGGGCGCCGTTCCCGATGCGGCATTGCGCAGGCGCGGCGGTATCACGTCATCGAGCATCGTCTTGCCGAACGCGCGCAGCGCCTCGTGGTCGCGCAGCACCGCGTGAGCCTCGGCGCGCAAGGCGGCATCGGTTTCGAGTCGGTGCTCGAAGCGGCGCAGGCGTTCACCCTCGAGGTGCCCGTCGATCCAGGCGTGCAGTTCGTCTCGACCGGCCGTCATCGCGCTCCCTGTTTCACTTGAGGACCCGCAGCCTGGAA
>CAZXLV010000036.1:0-5414 GCA_964641405.1 uncultured Limnobacter sp.
TGAGCGTTCGACGCTACGGAGCGCGCCTGAGCGACATGATGGCGAACACCTTCGCGATGGACCCCACGCCGCAGATCGTCAAGCCGATCGTCGATATTTGGGCCAACAAGGACAGTTTCACCGGGCGCCCGATCGAGACCTCGACCCTGGAGCGCCTGCGCCCGGAAGATCGCTACGACGAGCGCACGACGACGATTGCGCGGACGCTGGGGGCAATGGGGCTACCCAACCCGGCATCGCTTGCGAAGGGTGACTACAACCCGCTCAGCCCGAAGCAGATCGACTTCCTCATCCGCGGCTATGCGGGCTGGCTGGGCACGACGCTTGCCACAATTCCAGACTACGGACTGCGCCCCATGCAGGATCGCGGCGATCGACCGGCGATGCGCCTGCGCGACGTGTTCCTGGCCGGCAACTTCGTAGAGGCACTGCCGGCCGGATCCAGCCGCTACGTGACCGCCATGTACGAGCAGGCGCGCGAAGCCGAACAGGCCTATGCGTCGTTGCGCGATGCGCTGAAGCGCGGCGACCGGGAAGGGGCCGAGCAAATCCGCATCGAGGAAGGCGAGAAGCTCCAGATGGCCGGTGGATTCCGCGCTGCCACGCAAAGCGTGGGCAAGATCGGCCAGCGCATCAAGCAGATCGAGGCCGATCGGAAAATGAGCGGCGACGAGAAGCGCGCCGAAATCACTCGGCTCGAGCAACTACGGGCACAAGTCGCCCGGCAGGCCGTGGAGCGCGCAGCGCGGTAACTCAAAGCCCGATGAAGCTGCCGCGCGAGGCGATGACCTCGTAGAGAAAGCCAAGCCCGCCGAAGATGAGGATCGCAGCCAGAAAGTTGTACCACCAGCGGTGGCGCTGCTCGTAGGTCGACTTGTGGTCGCAGTGCCAGGGATAGACCGTGCCACGATAGGTGATGGGCGCCTCGCTCATGGCGCTCCCGCCGAGGTCGAGTCCGGGATGCTGCACGCCGTCGTTCTGGTCGTTCCAGCAGGACGCAGTGTCGCGGAATCCGGGCGAGACGTACAGCGCGCACCCGCTATTCGATCGCCACTTCGATCGCGTGTGTCGCGAACGACCAGATCCACGCAGCTTCCGGGGAGTCCGGGTATGAAAGTGCTTTCACCAGAGCCAGCGCACAAAACTCTCCGGTCGAAACGGCGACGTTGATGTCGTCGTGACCGGCATAGAACAAGGCCGTGGCGGCGTGTGCGCTTGCGCCGTAGGCAATGCTTGCCAGTGCAGGCAGGCAACCCCGGCCTGCGAACTGCCTGCCGATCTGGTGCTGCGCGAACGCCGGAGCGAGCGCTTCGCTCGAAACGGCGGCCGCGAGCCTGAAGTAGCCGGCGCGGCGCAAGGCGCGCGGCGCGATCGTGCGCACGGCGAGCCGGGCAAAGAACTGCGCCTGCCGGCGCTCGAGCACCGGATCGCCGGGAACGCCATCCGTTCGATCGAGTTTGGCGTAGATCGAGCGCCGCATCGCCGGCGGCACGTCCTCGTACGCAAGCAACAAGCCGCTGGCAAAACTCGATACGGTGCGGCTTCCGGCAAACGACCGGAGAGCAGCCGGTCGGACAGCAGCCGGTGGATCGAGCACCGCGCTTTGCGCCTCCTGGCCGACCGTCACAGAACAGGTAAGCGCGAGACCGGACTCCAGGAACCGCCTTCGACCAGCAGCCGATCGGCTCATCGCTTCGTCGCCTGCATTGCGTCGCTATCGAACCCCGATTTTACCATTCCGGTTGGTGCTTGCCGAATCGACGAGCGCCAATAATCGACGAGCGCCAGTTGTGACGAGCAGCAGCTTGACGCCCTTGGGGGGCGAGCTTCGCGACGAACCTGTCGACGATGCAGCACACGTACGCCGGCCAGGGCAGCGACACCCATCACCCGGCGATGCTGCGGGCGCCGCTCTCGGTGCGCGCACGGATGCATCTGCGGGAACTGGCCGTGCCCGACCTGCAGCGCGAGTTGTGCGCGCAAGGGTGGAGCGCTTGCAGACGCATTGATCGCTGTGTCGGTTCGCTACAGAACGATGCGTTTCCCGTCGTGGAATGCGTTCGACAGCTTCGAATGCAACATTTGGCAGCCAGCGACGCAGCCGGCCGGTAGCAACGCCGCTCTCCGGCGGAAACACGCCCTGCCGGCGACAACGCGCCCTGCCGGCGGCAACGTGCCCTGCCGGCGACGGGGCGCCCCGCCGGCAACTGCGCATCCTCCGCGCCGAACACGCACCTTGCCTCGTACGTCACCATGTCCACCATCGGTCCTGCGGACGGCTCTCGGGAGACACAGGTACGATTGCACCTGGTCGTTCGTGTCGAGTGGGCAGGAAACGAGCGCGCCATTGTCTGGTTCATCTCCAGGGAGACTTGCGTGACGGCAGCAACACCGGAAACGTCGGACCTGAATGCCCGATATGGCCTGAACCCGCCGCACAGCGAAGTGGTGAAGGCGTGCCGCGTCATCGCGCCGGGCAAGGCGCTGGACATGGGCTGTGGCCCCGGACGCAATGCCCTGTATCTGGGCATGCTCGGTTTCGATGTGACCGCGGTCGATGCCAACCCGAACGCCATCGGCATGCTGCAGTCCATCATCGAGCAGGAGGGGATCGGCAACATCGAGCCCCGCCTCTACGACATCAATCAGGCGCACCTGGCGACGGACTACGATTTCATCGTCTGCACCGTCACCCTGATGTTTCTCGATCCGGCGCGTGTCGATGCCGTGATCGCCGACATGCAGCGATGCACCAGGGCCGGCGGCCAAAATCTGATCGTGGCAGCCATGAGCACCGACGAGCACCCCTGCCCCATGAACTTTCCGTTCACGCTGGGCACGGGGCAGTTGAGCGCGGCCTACGCCGGCTGGGAACTGCTCGAGTACAACGAGGACCTGGGCACGATGCACAACGGGGCGCAATTGCAGTTTGCCACCCTGTTGGCACGCAAGCCGGCCTGATGCAATTTGCCACCCTGTTGGCCCGCAAGTCGGCCTGATGATCGGCAGTTTCCGCCGTTGCGGGACGGGCTCGAAGCGAGCGGCGCATGACGATCGACTACCGCTGGTTGTACGACGTGGTGCGGGAACGCTTCGCATCGGATGGCGCCATGGAGGATTTCCTGCCGAAGGCGCTTGCCCCGCAAGCGCTGAAGCGAAAGGATGACGATCGCTATCTCTCCGCCATGACCCGGCGCGTGTTTCAGGCCGGCATGCAGCACTCGGTGGTCGACGCGAAGTGGCCTGCCTTCGAAGAAGCCTTCCGGAATTTCGCGCCTCGGGAAATGGTGTTGCTCGGTCCCGCGGAAATCGATCGCCACATGAAGGATGACCGGATCATCCGTCATCGCACGAAACTGGAAACGATCCCGAGGAACGCCCGTTTCATTCTGGACATCTGCCGGGAGCGGGGCGGCAGCTTTGGTGAGTTCATTGCCGACTGGCCGGGCGCCGACATCGTCGGATTGTGGCGTTTGCTGGCGCAGCGTGGCGCTCGCCTGGGGGGACGTTCGGCCAGCGGATTCCTGCGTCTGGTCGGGAAGGACACTTTCCTGTTGACCAGCGATGTGCTTGCACGCCTGATGGCCTCGGGCACGATCGACCACCAACCGAGCAGTCAGCACGATATGCAGGTCATGCAGGATGCCTTCAATGCATTGCAGCAGGATTCCGGAAGGCCATTGTGTCAACTGTCTGCCATGCTGGCGTTGAGCATCAATCCGGTGTTCTAGTTGGGTTGCTTCGCGCGGTTACGCCACGCCCGCTACGGAACGGCGGCTACGGGCCTGACGTCGTTCCTCGCACTCGCTACCGAATGATGCGTTTTCGGCCGTGGAACGCATTTCACGGCCGAAAACGCATCATTTGGTAGCCGTCCGGCGCCGCGCCTGTGTGGCCGCTACCGGGTCCGCTGCTGACCTATCGGAGCGCGTTCCGGCACGGGACGACGCGGTTGTGGGGTCGACAGGCGACGATCGGCCAGTACCAGCGCCATGGCGCGCAACTCGTCGTCGTTCAGCGCCTGCGAGAGTTCGGGCAGCCCTCGCGCCTCGTCCGCCCCAGGGGCCGTGGCGCGCTCTCCGACGGACGCGCGCATCGTCCGCCATGTGTTCGTCCGGTGACGGCGCACGTGTCGTGCGAGTTCCGGCGCCCGATAGCGGGTCCAGCGCGCGGCCGACAGCAGGAACAGCCGGCGCTCGGCAGGACCGAACTCGGCAGGGGCCGCGGCTGCGCTTTGCAGCACGAGGACGACGGCTGTCGCGAGCGCGTCGATCGATGCGTCCCTGGGTTCGTCCGCGAGAAACGGACGCGGATCGGACAGCGGGCCCGCATCGCGCACCGACGTGTCGGACGAGACGTATTGGTGCAGCCATTCCGCGCACGACCTGGGGCGGCATCCTATCGCGCCCGCCCATCGGGAGCGATCGACGCACGGGCGCGCAACGGCGCCGACCCAGTCGCGGTGCGTGCTCCATTCCCATTCGAGCGGGCTGCCGCAGAGGTCGTCGCGGCCCGGATTCAGATGGATGTAGCGCACCGTCCGTGCGATATGCCGTTTGTCGAACTGCACTTTCTCGGGGCGGGGAAGCGGCTCCCACTCGAACTCGATGGGCGCCGTGCGCAGGGCGCGCATGCGCAGGCGGAACGCGGAGAGCACGCGCGCGAAGGCCCTCGTCGCGATGTCGCGCTCGAGCGGCGCGAGCACGTGGACGTGATTCGGCATCAGCACGCACGCCACGAGGTCGAAGGTTCGCCCGAGCCGCGCCCACAGATCGGCGCAAGCAGCGCGATGCTCGAAGGGTCGGGCGCCGGCAGCGGCGCGCGCGACGAGGTGAAGGAGTTCGGGGTCCGCCATGCGCCGATCATGAACGTGCTCGCTAGCAGGCGCACCTGGACGGACGGGCTAGGACGGGCTAGGACGGGCGTAGACGGGATGGGCGCAGACGCCAACCACGATCGGCGTCGGCAGCAATCAAGTTCTCGGGCTCGCTACCGAATGATGCACTTTTGCTCGTGGAATGCGTTCCACGCGTGAAAATGCATCATTCGGTTGCGGCCACATTCGCTGGCCCGATCAACGTCGCGGTCGGCCTGGCGCTGCTGGCGTTGCCGTGGCCCTCGGTCCGGAAGCGCAGGATCTCGTGGCTCACGCTCGCCGGGGCAAAGATTCAAACGCTTCACTGCAGGTATGCAGGCTCCCGGAGCGCCTGCATTGCCTGGAGTGACCGCCGAGCGGCCGGTAGCGGGGCCCGGGATCTGCGACCACTGCCCTCGCCATGGGCGGGGCCCGGGATCTGCGGCCACTGCCCTCGCCATGGGCGGGGCCGGCGGATCCTGGCCCGGGTGGCCCAGGATCTTTTCGATCACCGGCCGCTCGATGATTCTTGCGAGCCCGGCCTTGCCGGCGCCTGCGG
>CAZXLV010000036.1:5514-10741 GCA_964641405.1 uncultured Limnobacter sp.
TCGATCACCGGCCGCTCGATGATTCTTGCGAGCCCGGCCTTGCCGGCGCCTGCGGCGAGCTTCATCGCCTGCTCGCGCAGATCACCTTCACGCTCGATTCATTCAACTGCCTGCCTGCGGCGTTCCTCGATGAACAAGTCCGGCGCCGTCTTTTCCAGTTCGTCGAACAAGGCTTTCACCGTGGCTGGCATGAGCCGCCGATCGTCGACCACCGCGTAAACGCATAGCGGTGCGCAATCGAACTCCGGCAACACCCTGAGCAGGGCTCCGGAGCGAACCGCCTGGTCGCAAAACGAGGCAACCACGCGCGTAACCCCGAAGCCGGCAAGCGCTGCCTGCCTGCGCACGTCGGCATTCGAACTCATGAAATGCGAGCGGGAGACCGGCACGTCGAATACCTGGCCCTGCTGGTCGGTGAATCGCCACGGCGTGTCCTGCGACGAGGCGATCAGCGCAACATCGGCAAGATCGGCTGGAACCGCAATGTGCGGGTGCTGCTCCAGGAATGCGGGTGAAGCGAACAGCCCCCGGTTCAACAGGAAGGCCCGGCATGAGACCAGGCCCGAATCGGACAGGTTCCCGTTGGTCATCACGAAGACAACGTCGTAGCCGCTGCCGAAGAGTTCCCTGACCGGCGCATATTGCACATCGAGGGCAATCGTCAGCTGCGGATTCCGTGCAACGAGGTTCTTGACGACCGGAGCCAGGTGGTGCGCGCCGAACTCGTAGGGCGCCGCAATGCGCAGCGAGCCCAGGACCTGGTCGCTGGACATGCCGAAATCACTGGTGACGCGATCGAGTTGCGCCAGCAGCGGGCTGATGCCCCCGTAGAGTTCGAGCCCGCGCTCGGTCAACTGGAAATGACGCTTCGAGCGATCCATGAGCCGAACCGACAGCTCGTCTTCGAGGCGCCGTATGGCGAGGCTGAGGCTGGACTTGGGTCGGTCGATGGCGCGCGCGGCAGCGCCGATTCCGCCATATTGAACAACGAGGCACAGGTCTATCAGGTCGCTCGGCCTGGCTTTGCCCATCGCCGTGTTCATCCTCCTGAACAGGGTGTTCATCTTTCGCGCCTAGTGGCGCCACCGCGCGTTGATTAGAGTTTACACGGCGCTTTTGTTCGCAGCGCCATCCAGAACAACGATGGAGACATGTGTCGTGCAGAGCTTCGTGCTGAAAGACCTGATCGAATACGACCCGCAACTGCGGGTGCGCAAGCCGATCCTCAAGGTGCCCAGCCTGGTGTCCGAGATCGTCTGTTACGAACCGGGACAGACGACGGCCACCCATCATCATCCGCTTCAGGACGAGATCTGGGTCGTTCTCGAAGGTCATGGCGAAATATGGGTCGGCGAAGAACGACTGGCCGTCGAGCCGACCAGCATGATCCTCATTCCGGCCGGCATCCGCCACGGATTGGCGGCCAGTCCGGATAGCCGTCTCGTGCTCCTGTTCATCAAGAGTCCCGGCATTCCCGGCGCGGCGACCGTGGCGCCAGGAAGCGCCACGTCCGCCGCGGCGGGCACTGCATCGTCGTCGACGACGGCGAAGCTGCAACTCGAGGTCACCGACGTCCAGGCCGAAGCGCGCGATGTCGTGCAGGTCGAACTGCGCGCACCGGGCGGCGCCGAGTTGCCGGCGTTCAAGCCCGGCGCTCATCTTCGAATCGATCTGCCCAACGGCCTGATCCGCCACTATTCGCTGTGCAACGACTGGCGCGAACGCGACCGCTATGTGGTCGGCATCGCGCGGTCTGCGCAGAGCAAGGGTGGTTCGCTGTTCATCCACCAGAACTTGCGGCGCGGCATGACCCTGCCGGTCAGCCTTCCGCCCAACGGCTTTGCGCTGGACACATCGGCCACGCAATACCTGTTCCTGGCCGGTGGCATCGGCATCACGCCGATCGTCGCCATGATCCGCTGGTGCCAGGCCCAGGGACGTCCGTGGCGACTGGCCTATGCGGTGCGCAGCGCACAACGCGCCGCCTTCCTCGAAACCCTGCAGGGGATCGAGGGTGGATCCATCCATCTGCACGCCGACGACCAGATGCCCGGTGTCTTCGATCCCGAGCCCTGGCTGGCGGGTGCGCCGCAAGGCGAGCATGTCTATTGCTGTGGCCCGGCGCCGATGATGGCGGCCGTCAAGGCGGCCGCGAGCCATCGCGATCCGGCCTCGGTGCACTTCGAATATTTCGCGGCGCCGACCAGTGAGCTGCTCCATCTTCCGGAGAATGAGAAGGAGTTCATGATCGAACTTCGCCGCAGCGGCCGTTCGCTCACGGTGCCGGCCGACAAGACCATTCTCGAGATACTCGAACAGAACGACATCCGGGTGGTGAGTTCCTGTCGCGAAGGCACCTGTCGCACCTGTGAAACCGGGGTGTGCGAAGGCGCCGTCGATCACCGCGACTACTGCCTGACGCCGCAAGAGCAGGAAACGGGCAATACCATGCTGGTGTGCGTCTCGCGGGCAAGGAGCGAGCGCCTCGTGCTCGACCTCTGAAACTTCTTCCCGGGTGGAAAAATGGCTGAAATCGTCTTTGCGGCAGGCGTTCCCCATGCGCCGGGCCTGATCGGCTTGCTGGATGCGGCGCCCGGCCACATCCAGGACGTGGTGCACGAAATGTACGCCGGACTGCGCCAGCACCTGCTGGCGGCCAGGCCGGATGTGCTGATCATCGTCGCCAATGATCATCTGGCCAACAGTCGCCCGCGCGCCTATCCGGATTTCCTGATCGGGATGGCGCCGGAGCATACCGGCCCGTACGAGTGGTACCAGGAATGGCTGGGTTGCCGCGACTACCGGATCAAGGGCAATCCGGCGGTGGCCGAAGCGATCCTGCGGGGGCTCAACCGGCGCGGGCACCGCATGCATGCGCAGCGCGACAACCTGAAGTTCGATGACAACGTCTCGATCCCGTCGCTGCACCTGCGCCTGGACGAGACCGACATCACCGTGGTCCCGATCCTGCAGAACTGCACCGTGCCGCCCCTGCCGGACACCCGCCAGTGCCATGCGCTGGGCCAGTCACTGGCAGAGGTCATCCGCCACGACATGCCGGCCGGCTTGCGGGTGGCCCTGCTCGGCTCGGGCGGGCTCAGCCACGAGCCTGGCGGCTCGCGCTACTGGTACATCGACAAGGACTTCGATCTCTGGTTCCTGGAACTGATGGCCTCCGGCGACCATGAAAAGATGCTCGATGAGCTGACGATTGCCCGCATGGAACAGGCGGGATCCGGCGGCACGATGGAACTCCTGTCCTGGGTGGTCGTGGCGGGGGCCACCGGTCCGCGCTTCGGTTCGCAGTCCGACTACGCGCTGCATACCAACTTCAAGTGCGGTATCGGTGCGGTGCTCTGGGACTTGACGCGCCAGGTCGATACCCCCGCCCCGGTGCGCGATCCGGGGCCGATCGCCACCGAACCCACCTTGCTGACCGCCTTCGATCCCAGCCTGGCTTCGCACGACCTGGTGCAGGACCTGAAATGGGATCCCCGCCTGCGTGCGCGTTTCGCGACTCACGAAGCCGAAGTGCTGGATCGCTATCCGCTGCGCCCGGAGGAACGACGAGCCATCGAACGGCGCGATTTCCGCGCGCTCTACGACCTGGGCTTCCACCCCTACCTGGGCGGTCAACTGGCCCGGCTGATCTACGGCAATACGGCGGGCAAGGGCGCCACCATCGCGGTGCAGAAGCTGGTCGAATCCCTGAGCGGAGCACAGGCGGAGGTCTACGCCAGCGTGGAGGGCGTCACCGCCCGATCCTGATCATTCGGCATGGGCCTGCCTGCGTTCCTGCCGGGACGCCGTGGGCCCGAACAGACCGGAGTTCACATTTTCAACCCGAGGAGACATGCACGATGAACACTTCCATGCAACGCTGGCTGGCCGGCCTTGCGCTGGCCGCCTTCGCGCTGACCGCCCAGGCTGCCGCCCCGATCAGGATCGGATCGGTGGTCTCGGCGACCGGGTCCGCCGGCTTCATCGGCGACCCCCAGATGAAGACGCTGCAGATGTATGTCGACTCGATCAACAAGCACGGAGGCGTCCTGGGTCGCCAGCTGGAACTGGTTGCCTATGACGACGGCAGCGATGTCAGCAAGGCCAACAGCTTCACGAAGCGCCTGATCAGCCAGGACCAGGTGGACGTCATCATCGGCGGGTCGATGAGCGGTGCCGCCATGTCGATGATTCCCATGGTCGAGCAGGCGGAAATCCCCTTCATCACCATGGCGGGTGCCATTTCCATTGTCGAGCCGGTCAAGAAGTGGGTGTTCAAGACCTCCCTGACCGACCGTATCGTGTCCGAGATGGTCTTCAAGGACATGCAGAAGCGGGGTACTTCGAAGATCGCCCTGTTCAGTGAAAGCAGCGGCTACGGCCAGTCGGGCAAGAAGGAAGCCGAGCTGGTGGCCTCGAAGTACGGCATCCAGATCGTGGCCCAGGAAACCTTCGGGGCCAAGGATACCGACATGACCGCGCAACTCACCAGGATCAAGGCCAGGCCCGAAGTCCAGGCGGTGTTCGTGTTCGGCGCAGGGCAGGGGCCGGCCGTGGTGACGCGCAACTACCGGCAACTGGACATGACACGGCCGCTGTACCAGTCCTATGCCGTCTGTTCGAACGAGTTCATCAGGCTGGTCGGCGAGGCGGCCAACGGCGTTCGCCTGCCCTGCACCGCCATGCTGGTGGCCAGTGAACTATCGGACGGCGATCCCCAGAAAGCGGTGGTCAGCGGCTATGCCAATGCCTACGAGACGCTGTGGAAGTCCGAAGTCTCCCACTTCGGCGGCTGCGCCTACGATGCCCTGATGATCTATCTCGACGCCGTCAAGCGAGTGGGCGGCACCGACAAGGCGAAGGTGCGCGATGCCATCGAGGAGACCAGGGGCCTGGTGCTCACCGCCGGCCGGTACAACATGTCGCGCACCGATCACATGGGGCTGGATGTGAACGCCTATCCGATGCTGGAGATCAGGCAGGGTCATTGGGCGCTGGCAAGGTAATCGGCGCCACCGTCAAGCCGTCGCCACCTGGCTGTCCCGTTGAACAGGCCTCAGGCCGCCTGGTCAAGCGGAAGGCCAGGTGGCGATTCGATTCCGGCATCGAGCGTGAAGCAGAAGCGGCTGCCCTTGCCGGGGGCCGATTCGGCCCAGATCGCGCCGCCGTGATGCTCGACGATGCGCTTGACGGTGGCCAGGCCGACGCCGCTGCCCGGGAAACGGTC
>CAZXLV010000036.1:10841-16354 GCA_964641405.1 uncultured Limnobacter sp.
GCTCGACGATGCGCTTGACGGTGGCCAGGCCGACGCCGCTGCCCGGGAAACGGTCGTGCGGATGCAGGCGCTGGAACAAGCCGAACAGCCGGTCGGCGTGGCGCATGTCGAAACCGACGCCATTGTCGCTGACGCTGAAGACGGTGCGCCCCATTGCATCGACGCTCATGTCGAAGCTGATCTTGGCCTGCGCCGTTTGCGCCGTGTACTTCCAGGCGTTGCCGAGCAGGTTCTCCAGCAGGTTGCGCAGCAGCACCGGATCGCCCCGGGACACGAGCGCATCGCCGATCCGCAGTTCGACGCGGCGCTGCGGTTCCTGACGCGCGAGCGTCTCCAGCACTTCACGGGCGATGCGTCCCAGATCGACCGGCGTGCTGATCACCCGCTGGCGCTCCACTCGTGACAGGGCGAGCACGGCCTCGATCATGTTTTCCATGCGCGTGCAGCCGGTGAGGATGTGCGCAAGGTGCTCGCGCCCCGCTTCGTCGAGACGAGCCCCCTGATCCTCATCGAGCAGGCGCGCGAAACCGCCGACCGCGTGCAGTGGCGCTCGCAGGTCGTGCGAGAGCCTGCTGGCGAAGGCTTCCGACTCGCGCGTCAGGCGGTCGAGTTGCTGCGTCTGCCTGGACAGTCGCTCGCGCAGCATTTCGCTGTCGGCGGCATGCTTGCGCAGCCTGACGATCTCGGCTTCGCGCGGATCGAGTGCAAGCACGGCCAACCCGGAGCGATCCGGCACCGGTTCGAGGCGGGCCAGCACCTCGATGCGCTCGCCGAAGCGATTGCACACGGCCAACGTGCGGCGCATGGGTTCCTGCCGGGCGAGGGCTTCGCAGAGTGCGGCCAGGTCGGCTGCCTGGTCGGTGTCCAGCAGCGCTTCGAGGCGCTGCGCCTCGAGCGCGCTCGCGTTGTGCTCGAACAGTTGCTGCGCGGCCGGATTGGAATGGCGGATGGTGGCGATGACGCCGTCGAGCGCAATCAGCAGGGTCGGCTCGGAGCTGGTCTCGAGAGCCAGTCGGGCGATCGCGTCGTCGGCCGCAGCCATTGCCACGGGCAAGGGACGGGCAACTCCGCTGTAGCCGATGAAGCTTCCGTCGTGGGCGAACCAGGGGTCGCCCGACTCGAGCAGGTGCACTTCGCGGTTGTCGGCGTCGCGTCGCGCCAGCGGCAGGTCACGAAAGGGACGCCGCTGCGCGATGGCCTGGCAGGCGCTGTCCCAACGCGCCGCATCGAGCGCGCGAGCGCCGTCGAACTGCATCTGGCCCACCTGCTTGCTGCGCTGGCGCTGTGGCCAGGAAGCTTCGTACTCCAGGCGCGTGTAGCGGGCATGGGAGTCGGTCTCCCAATAGGACACTGCGCCGAGGCCACGCATGGTGGTGAGTTGCCGATCGCGATCGACGATGATCGATTCGGCCGACCTGAGCAGGGAGGCCAGGCGGTTCAGCGCGCTTGCGATCGGCACCAGCGCCGGGCGGCCGTGATCGCCGGCCTGCCACGCGTATTCGCCCAGCGCGATGCGGGTGGCATCGGCGCCGAGGCGCTCGAGGCGCCAGCGTGAGTGCGCCCTGCCGCGCCAGGCGACGAACGCGCACCAGGCGCCGATGAATGCGCCGCCCGCCACCACGAAGGCAATCCACAGCGGTGCCGATATGCCGCCGCTACCGTCGGCGCCGCCGGCCTCGACCGCCGATCGGCCGGCGGTCCACAACCACCAGCCGAGCAGCGTGCAGGCCGCCAGGATGGCGAGCGGAATGGCGAGAATCGGTCGGCCGAGACTGGCGCTTTGGGGAGCGGGAGCGTGCACGAGAGCTGGTTGAACCGGAACCGAAGCTAAATCTACCGAATATTCTGACGAAAACAAGGGATGGTCGGCAATGGACGCATCCGCCGGCCGAAATCGAACGCGGAGCGGCGGATAAATGAGACAGATCGAGGGCCCGGGCGGGTCTTCCGATGCCGACCAGCAGCGGCTCGAGGCGCGCGCTTCACTTGCGCTGGTCGATGCGGATGCGGTCTGGCGGCTTGCCGCCGCCATGGCGCTGCGCGAACGCGGCTTCCGGGTGGATCTCTACGAATCGGTGCACGCGCTGTTGTCGGAGCACCACGAGCAGGCGCCGGATGTGATCCTGGTCGACGCCGCGGCGTCGCAGGCCGACATGCATGCCCTGTGCGAGCGCTTGCGCGACGATGCCCGCCTTGCCCACTGCGCGCTGCTGCTGCTGACCGGCCTCGAGGTCGATGCGGTCGTGGAGCGCGCCTGCAATGGGCTGGTGGTCGACTTCTTCATCAAGTCCACCTGCTGGGTCGCGCTTGCCACCCGGCTCGGCCATCTGTTGCGGCTGGCGAAGCTGCAGGGCGAACTGCTGGCCAGCCAGGATCGGCTGGCGCGCCTGCACGATTCCAGCCGGGTCGGCTCCTTCGACTTCGATCTCGACGAACGCGTGTTCCGCGGTTCGGCGGGCAGTTTCAGCATCGTCGGATTCGAGCAACCGCGAGCTTCGATCACCGAGAGCGAGTTCCTGCTGAGGGTTGCGGACTCGCATCGCGCCGAGTTGCGGCGTCGCGCGCAGGCGGCGATCGCGGACGACCAGCCATTCGTGATGGACCTGCCGATCCGGACCGTCGCCGGCCAGTTCCTGATGGTGCGCGTGGAGGCCGACCCGCAGCGCAATAGCGCCGGGCGGGTGTCGATGTTGCGCGGGGTGATCCGGGACATCACCGAGAGCCTGCGCGCGGAGGCGCGCATCGAGCAACTCATCAGTGCCGATGCCCTGACCGGCTTGCCGAACCGCAACCGCTTCATGGCGCTGTGCGCAGAGGCGATCCACACAGCGGGTGAGCGCGGCACGCAGGTGGCGATCATCGCCCTCGATCTGGATCGCTTCACCCGCGTCAACGAATCGCTCGGCCAGGTGGCCGGCGATGAGGCGCTGTGCCTCATCGGTGAGCGACTCGGCCACGATCTCGCGCTGAACTGGAGCCAGCTGCCCGACGCGGCCGAGACGCGCGCGCCGGTGCTGGCGCGCCTCACCGGTGACGAGTTCGCGATCCTGCTGCCACGGGTGCGCGGCATGGCTGCAGCGGAGCGGCTGCTGGATGCGCTGATCGCCGGCTTCCGGCGACCGTTCAGAGTGGCGGGGGCCGAATGCTTCGTGTCCTGCTGCGCCGGCGTTGCACTCTATCCAGGCGACGGCGACAGTGCCGGCTTGCTGCTGTCGCGCGCCGATATCGCGCTGGCCGCCGCCAAGCTGCGGGGCAGCCAGACCGTGAACTGGTACGGCTCGCTATCGCAGGCCGGCACGGGCGCAAGCTCGCGCCTGGCGATGCTGGGTGCGTTGCACAAGGCGCTGGAGCGTGCCGAGTTCGAGTTGCACTACCAGCCCTGCATCGATGCCGCACACGCCACGCCGATCGGCGTCGAGGCGCTGGTGCGCTGGAGGCGCGATGGCATCCTGGTGCCACCGCTGGAATTCATCGAGCTGGCCGAGGAGAGTGGGCTGATCGTGCCGATCGGCGAATGGGCGATCCGCCAGGCCTGCGCAGACATGCGCGCCTGGCACCACGCGGGGCTGCTCATCCCGCAGGTATCGGTGAATATCCCGACCCTGCATTTCGAGCGCCCTTCACTGGCCGACACGGTACGCGAAGCCGTTCGCACGCATGACCTGGCGCCGGGCATGCTGGCCATCGAGCTGACCGAGTCCTGCACGGTGCGCGATTTCGACCGCACGCTGGGCGCGCTGCACGCGCTCCGGGAACTGGGTGTCGAGTTGTCGCTGGACGACTTCGGCACCGGCTATTCATCCTTGTCGTACCTGACCCGCCTGCCGATCCATCGGCTCAAGGTCGATCGCAGCTTCGTGCGCATGCTCGGCGTTTCGCAAGAGGGCGAAGCGGTGGTGCGTGCGATCGTCGCGCTGGGGCGCAGCCTGCGCCTGCACCTGGTGGCCGAAGGTGTCGAAACCCTCGCCCAGGCGCGCGCACTGCTGGAGATGGGCTGTCGCGACATGCAGGGCTTCCTGTTCGCGCCAGCCGTGCCGGCGCACGCGCTGGCGACCGTGATCGAACGGGTGCGTGCCGCCGGTGCGGTCACCCTGCCTGGCGTGAACAGTGCCGGCACGCCGGAGCGTGCCGTCATCCTTTCGGGAGCGCTGTCATGATTTCGGGAGCGCCGTCATGAAAACGTCGATAACGATCGCTGCCCAGCCGCTGCCGCCGCAGTCAACTGTCGGGCCGCTGTTCGCGGAAGCCCTGCGCCAGCTCGACGTCGCCCACCGCAACTGGACCGTCGCGCGCAAGAAGCAGGCGCTGGCCCGCGTGCTGGCTGGCGCCGGCGGTGATGACACGCTGCTCGCGAACCGGCTGGCCGGCCTGCTGGGGAGCTGGCGCAGCGCGCCCGCCGATGAGCCGCTGTTGCCCGCCGCGGTCCGACCGGATGCCGTCGAAGTGGCGCCAGGCCTGCCGGTAGCGATCGACGGGGTGCCGAGTGAAGCCGAACCGCAACAGCGTGCGCAACGCCTGCTCAGCGACCTGGCGGCGCTCCTGCACACCATCTGCGACACGGTGCCGCGGCTGGTGGAGGACGAGGCCTGGGTACGCCAGCAGTTCGATGCGATCCGCGTCGCCTTGCGTGCCAATGGCGGGCAGCCCGACCGCCGCCAGCTGGAACAGGCGCGTGCCTTGCTCGAGCGCTCCGCCGACGAGCACGAGCGCTTGCTGAAGATGAGGCGCGATGCGCTGCAGATGATGAAGACAATGGTCGCGCAGTGCATCGAATGGCTGCGTGGCCTGACCGCATCGAGCGAGCGCTTCGGCGATCGGCTGGGTGTCTATGTCGAGCAGATCCAGCGCTCGACCGACCTGCCGGCGCTGGCCGGCACCGTGCACGAGCTGATCGAGGACACGCGTTCGATGCGCAGCGAGCTCGAAAGTTCCAAGCACGATTTCGTCACCGCCGGGGAGCGCGCGCGCCGGCTCGAGCAGGAAGTCGAGCACCTGGCGCAGGAGCTGCGCTCGACCGGCACCAAGCTGATGACCGATCACCTCACCGGGTTGCTCAACCGCCGCGGCCTCGAGTATGCGTTCGAGGCGCTGGTGCGCGAATGCCGGGAGCGCTCGCATGCGCTTTCGCTGGTACTGCTCGACGTGGATGATTTCAAGCGGCTCAACGACACCTACGGGCACCAGGCGGGCGACGACGCCTTGCGCCATCTCGGCGGCCTGCTGGCCGAACGCCTGCGCCCGGGTGACCGCAGCGCACGCTACGGTGGCGAGGAATTCGTCCTGCTGCTGCCGGGGGCCTGTGAGCGGGAAGCGGCCGAGGTGGTGCGCCGCCTGCAGCAGGTGCTGTCAGTCAACGCCTTCGTGCACCAGTCGGAGCCGGTGCCGATCACCTTCTCGGCCGGCGTGACGCAACTGCGTGGCAGCGAGCCTCTGGAGCAGGTGGCGGTGCGCGCCGACGGTGCCATGTACGAAGCCAAGCGCGCCGGCAAGAATCGCGTCATCCTGGCTTCGCC
>CAZXLV010000037.1:0-16233 GCA_964641405.1 uncultured Limnobacter sp.
GCACGCCTTGCGCTGCATCCCTGGCGTGTATCGCGCGACCCCTTCCCAAAGCCCGGCAGCCTCCTCGCCGCACGCACAACGATTCGCCGCGGCGTGAACGTTCTCGAGGCCTACCGGCGCACGCTGGACGAGCGCGGATTCGTAGCGGACGCTGCGCAGCAGGCGGCGGCCGAGCGCCTGCAGCGCATGTACGACGAGTTCGTCGCCTACAAGGCGCAGCGCTCGAACCGCCTGAAGAAGCTGATCAACCATCCGCCGGTGCCGCGTGGCGTCTGGCTCTACGGCGGGGTTGGCCGGGGCAAGAGCTTCCTGATGGATTGCTTCTATTCCACGGTGCCGGTGGTGCGCAAGACGCGCTTGCACTTCCACGAGTTCATGCGCGGCGTGCACCGTTCGCTCCAGGATCTCAAGGGTCGCCCCGATCCCCTCGATGCGGTGGGCGCCCGCGCGGCGCGGCGCTACCGCCTGATCTGCTTCGACGAGTTCCATGTCTCGGACATCGCCGATGCGATGATCCTCGAGCGGTTGCTGCGCGCCCTGTTTGCCCACGGGGTGACCTTCGTGATGACGTCGAACTATCGTCCGGACCAGTTGTATCCCGACGGCCTGCATCGCGACCGGATCCTGCCGGCCGTCGAATTGCTCGAAGCCAACCTCGACGTGGTGCGCGTCGAGGCCGGAGTCGACTACCGCTGCCTCTCGATGGCCGACGTGCACGCCTACCTGACGCCGCTGGGAGCAGCCACCGATCGTGCCCTGCGGGAGACCTTCGTGCGCCTGGCTGAAGCCCGCGACGAGGATGCGCGCCTGATGATCGAGCATCGCGAACTGCGTGCGCTGCGGCGTGCCGGTGGCGTGGTCTGGTTCGACTTTCGCACCCTGTGCGGCGGGCCGCGCTCGCAGAACGATTACCTGGAGATCGCCAGCCAGTTTCACACCGTGATCCTGTCCGGCGTGCCGCGCATGAGTGCCGCCATGGCGTCGGAAGCACGGCGCTTCATGTGGCTGGTGGACGTCCTGTACGATCGTCGCATCAATCTGATCGTCTCCGCCGAGTGCCCGCCCGAGGAGATCTATACCGAGGGGGCGATGGCGAACGAGTTTCAGCGTACCGTCAGCCGGATCGTCGAGATGCAGTCGCACGAATACCTGTTGGCGCCGCGTCGCCAGTTCGCCCCCGGACTGGACGTCGGCCGCGACGCTGGCCCATGATCGGTGCCGCCGCTTCGATGCTCGTGCGCGGTCTCGCTGTCGCCGCGCTGTTCGGGTTGGCGACGGCCGCGACGGCGCAGGTGACGGCAACGCCGCAGCCGGCGACCCCGCCGGCAGGGCAGGCGTCGCTGCAGCAGCCGGGAGCGGATGACGCCGGCGGCATCCGGGATCCCGCCCAGGCGCGCGCGGTGCTCGCTGCGGCGGGGCGCGAGCGTGGCGCACTGCAGGACCGATTGCGTCGCGAGGAGCTCGACTGTCGGCGCCGTGTCCTGGTGAGCGACTGCCTGGAGGCCGCGCGCAAACGCAATCGTGCCGACTTGCAGCGCGTGCACGGCAGGGAGGTGGCGGCACGGGCCATGCTGCGCGAGGAGGCCGCACGCGAGGCCAACCGGGAGCGTGCCGCGGATGCCGCAGCACGCCCGGATTCGGCTGCCCGGGAGCGCGAGCGCGCCGCGCAGGCGCGCCGGCATGCGCAGCGGGTCGAGGCGCATCGTGACGAGCAGGCGCAGCGCAGCGAGCGCGAGGCGCAGCGGGCCGCCGCTGCAGCGGCGGCGCAGGCGCGGCGGGTGAGCCGCGAGCAGGAACTGGCGCGCCGACGCGGCGAGGCCGCCCGACGTGACGCGGCGGCGGCAGCCAATCGGATCCGCTACGAGCAGCGCGTGCGCGCGGCGGCGCAGCGCAATGCCGAACATGACCGCGCCGCCGCGGCGCGCCGCGACGTGGCGCGCCAGCGCGATGCGCGCCGCCGGGCCGAACAGGCCGAGCGCGACGCACGCGCGCAGCGCAAGGCGGCCGAGGCCCAGGAGCAGGGCCGCTGAGCCGCTGCGGTCGCCCCGACCGCCTCCCGGCGGGTACGGGCGGCCCGGCAAGGCAGTCTGGCGCCGGGCGAGCTGGTGCCGGGCTGGATTGAGTCGCGCAGATCGGGCAGAGTATCGTTTCAGCTTGCCGGCAGCGACTCGCAACCATGACAGATGATTTCAGTGACGACCTCGGCGGCGCCGACCAGGATGCCGACGTGATCCGGCAGCGCATCGCGGAGTTGCAACTGGAGCATCGTGGGCTCGACGCGATGATCGACGCGATCGGCACGCAGGCACGCTTCGACGAGTTGCAACTGCGGCGCCTGAAGAAGCGCAAGCTGCGCATCAAGGACGCGATCACGCTCCTGCAGATGCAGCTCGTGCCCGACGAGCCCGCTTGATGGTGCAGACGGGACGCACCGCGCTTGCGGCACTGGAGCGCGGTGACGGGGCACGCACCGGCGCCCGCGACAGCGTGCTCGCCGCAGCAGTCGATGCGGCATTCCAGGCGGGCGGTGCCCTGGCGCGCGCCCAGCCAGGCTATACGGTGCGTACCGGCCAGCGTGAGATGGCGCTGGCGGTTGCCGATGCGATCGTGCGCACCGAAGCGCTGGTGGCGGAGGCGGGCACCGGCACCGGCAAGACCTTCGCCTACCTGGTGCCGGCCCTGTTGTCGGGCGGCCGGGTGCTGATCAGCAGCGCCACCAGGACCTTGCAGGACCAGCTCTACCGGCGCGACCTGCCGCGCTTGCGCGAAGCGCTCGCCCACGGGCTCACCACCGCGCTGCTGAAAGGTCGCTCGAACTACGTGTGTCGCCATCATCTGCGGCGCAACCTGCAGGAGGGGCGCTTCGAGCGTCGCGAGGATATCGTGGTGCTGCGACGCATCGAGCGCTTCGCGGCGACTTCGGCCAGCGGTGACCGCAGCGAGGCGCCAGGGATCGCCGAAGACGCGCCGGCCTGGTCCCGGGCCACCTCCACCCGCGAGAACTGCCTCGGCCAGGATTGCCCCGACCTGGCCGAGTGCTTCGTGTTCAAGGCGCGCCAGGCCGCGCAGCAGGCCGACGTGGTGGTGGTCAATCACCACCTGTTTTGCGCTGATCTCGCGCTGCGCGATGAGGGCATCTCGGAGTTGCTGCCCACCACTCGCGCATTGATCTTCGATGAGGCGCACCAACTGCCCGGGATCGCCACGCAATTCTTCGGCCGCAGTGTCTCGACGCGTCAAGTGGCGGATTTCGCTCGCGACCTGATGCGCACCGGGCATGCCGATGCGCGCGATGCGGCCGACTGGAGCGCGCTCGCATCGGCAATCGAGCAGGCGCTGCGGGTGTTGCGAGCGGCGGCAGGCCGGCCGGGCCGGCTCGATGCACGCGAATTGCGCACGCGCCGGTCGCTATGCACCGCCATCGATGAGCTGGCCCACCAGTTGCCGCTGGCGGTGCTGGAGCTGGCGGCCGAGCGCAGCCGCGATCTGGCGCGCCTGGCGCAGCGCGCGCGCGAACTGCGCGAGCGGCTGCTGCAATGGCTGGTGGCGCTCGAGCCTGGCGAGGCCGGCAGCGTGTGCCATGACGCGACCGCCGACGCCGGCAGCGTGCGCCACGACGCAGACGCCGAGGCCGCATCGACCGATATCATCTGGGCCGAGGTGCATCAGGCGGGCCTCACGCTGCACGCCACGCCCCTGTCGGTTGCGGCAACCTTCCGGCGCCATCGCTGCGGGTCGCCGCGCGCCTGGATCTTCACCTCGGCCACGCTCGCGGTGGCCGGAGACTTCGAGCATTTCACCGCGGCGATGGGCCTGGATGAGGCCCGCACCTTGCGCTGGGAAAGCCCCTTCGATTTCGCCAACCACGCCCTGCTGTACGTGCCGCGCGGGGGCTCCGACCCCGCGGCGCCGGACTTCGCGCAGCACGTGGCCGAGACCGCGTGGTCGCTGGTGCAGGCGAATCGCGGGCGGGCATTCCTCCTGTGCACCAGCCTGCGCATGGTCGAGCGACAGGCGGAATTGCTGGCTGCGCGCGCCGCCGCCGCGCAGATCGAGTTGCTGGTGCAGGGGCAGGCTTCGCGGCTGGCCCTGATCGAGCGCTTTCGCATTTCGCCCCATCCGCTGCTGATCGGCAGCGCCAGCTTCTGGGAAGGTGTCGACGTGGTCGGCCGCCAGCTCTCATTGGTGATCATCGACAAGCTGCCGTTTGCCGCTCCCGATGACCCGATCCTGCGTGCCCGGGTCGAGGCGCTACGGCGCGCCGGTGGCGACCCGTTTCGGCAGATCCAGTTGCCGGAGGCTGCGATTGCGCTCCAGCAGGGCGCTGGGCGGCTGATTCGTTCCGAACACGATCGTGGCGTGCTGGCGATCTGCGATGAACGACTGCTGACGAAGTCCTATGGGCGCAGCCTGTTGCGCAGCCTGCCTGCATTTCGCCTGGTGCGCGACGGCGAGGAGGCGATCGCCTGGCTGGCCGGGTAGCGCAGGGCAATCGCCAGCCGATTGCCTCCTGGTGCCTGCGGATGCGGTGACGAAATCAGCGCCAGATCTGCCACCAGCGACGGTTCTCCTCGGGCAGGCCCTGGGTGAGCAGGGTGCTGTCGGGAAAATTGCGCCGCAGGACGCGCTCGGCATCGTCGCGCATGGTCGGCAGCCCGAGCCTGTCGTACGAGCGCACCAGCAGGAACAGTGCCTCCTCGACGGCCGGTGCCTGCTGGTAGTGGCGCACCACTTCCTGCGCGCGATTGGCCGCTGCGATGTAGGCGCCGCGACTGTAGTAGTAACGCGCAACATGCACCTGCCCGCTTGCCATGGCGTTGACCAGGTACTTCATCCGCGCGGTGGCATCCGCTGCGTACTTGCTGTCGGGGAAACGGGTGGTCAGTTCCCGGAAGGCGTCGAAGGATTCGCGCGCAGCGGCCTGGTCGCGTTCGGAGAGATCCTGGTTGCCGAGGGTCGCCAGCAAGCCCTGCTGCTCGTTGAAATTGACCAGGCCCTTCAGGTAAAGGGCGTAGTCGAGGGCGGGGTGATTCGGGTGCAGCTTCATGAAGCGGTCGATGGCTGCCAGCGACAGGGCGCGTTCGCCATCCTTGAATTGCGCCCAGGCGATGTCCAGCTGGGCCTGCTGTGCCCAGTGCCCGAACGGGTAGCGCGCCTCGAGCTTCTCCAGCAGCTTGATGGCCGCCGCCCAGTTGCCGCTACCCAGTTCGTCCTTGGCCTCTGCATATAATCGGTCGGGGGTCCAGCCGAGGGTCTGGTCGGGCGGCTCGGCCGTGCTGCAGGCCGCCAGTGACACCAGGGCGACTGCGGCCGCCACGCGGCACCAGGATGCAAATGCTTTCATGCGCACGATTATAGCCAAGGCCCCGCAGGGGGTGCCCGAGGGCGAGCGGGAGCAGGCGTCGGCGGCGGCGATCGAGTTCGATGCCCGCGGCGGCGCCGGCCAGCGCCTCGATCGCTATCTCGCGGCGCGCTTGCCGGATGTCTCCCGCTCGCGGCTCCAGCACTGGATCGCGCTCGGGGCGGTGCGCTGCGACGAGCGGATACTGCCCGCCAAGACCCGCCTGCGCGGCATCGAGACGATCGTCGTCGAGCCGCAACCGCGCGACGCGGATGCGGCCTTTGCCGCGGACCCGGTGGCGCTGTGCATCGTCGACGAGGACGACGATATCCTGGTGTTGTGCAAACCCGCCGGCCTGGTCGTGCACCCGGCACCCGGCAACTGGCGTGGCACCCTGATGAATGGGCTGCTCTACCATCGCCCGGCGCTGGCGGGCCTGCCGCGCGCGGGCATCGTGCACCGACTCGATCGCGACACCAGCGGATTGCTGGTGGTGGCAAAGTCGGAGCGCGCTTTCGGCGCGCTCACCCAACAGTTGGCGCAACGCCGAATGGGTCGACGCTATCTCGCGCTGGCCGATGGACTGAGCCCGCAGCGCGGCACCATCGATGCCGCGATCGGGCGCGACGAAGTGTCGCGCGTGCGCATGGCGGTGATGCCGGCTGCGCGCGGCCGTCCGGCGCGCACTTTTTTTCGTCGACTGGCTGTCGGGAGCATCGATGGCCAGTCGGTCAGCCTGCTGGAATGCCGCCTCGAATCGGGGCGCACTCACCAGATCCGCGTGCACTTGCGCAGCATCGGTCATCCGCTGGTCGGCGACACGCTCTATGGCGGGGCAATCCGGGCCGGCTTCGCCCACCAGGCGCTGCACGCCTGGCGCCTGGAACTGGCGCACCCGCATGACGGGCGAGCGATGATCTGGCGCGCTGCGGTGCCCGAGGACCTGGCAAGCCTGTGCCGGAGCGCCGGCATCGATCTGCAGGCTGCACTGCAGGATGCCGAGCGTGCGTTTCCCCCCGGGGGTGAGGCATGATCGCCCGCGGCCGCCTGCCGCCGGCCTGCGCATCTTGCGTCGAGCTGGAACCGGACTGGGAAGCGCCCGCCCGCGTCAAGGCCTTCGTCACCGGTCGACGCGGCGGCGTGAGCAGCGGCGTGTATGGCGCCGTCGATGGCGCCGCCAGCGGCCTGAACCTCGGCCTGCACTGTGGCGACGACGCGCGCGCAGTGGCGATCAACCGGGCGCGCCTTGCCGCCGGCCTGCCCTCACCGCCACGCTGGCTGCAACAGGTCCACGGCGTGGCGGTGCACGTCGCGCAGGCGAACAGCGCGCGCGGCGCAAGCCGTCCTGCAGGCGAGCGCAAGGGATCCGCGGACGATGCGTGCCTGCCGTGCGCCGACGCAGCCGTCACGGCGCAGGCCGGCGTGGTGCTGGCGGTGCTCACTGCCGATTGCCTGCCGGTGTTGCTGAGCACGGCAAGTGGCGCGGCGGTCGGCGTGGCGCACGCCGGTTGGCGCGGACTGGCGGGCGGGGTCATCGAGCGCAGCGTGCGGGCGCTGCGCACGCTCGACGCGCACGAAGCCGAAGTGATCGCCTGGCTGGGCCCCGCGATCGGACCGCGCGCGTTCGAGGTGGGCGAGGATGTGTGGCGGGCCTTTTGCGACCAGGATCCGGACAGCGCCACATGCCTTGCGCCGACCGGGCGCGCCGGCAAGTGGCACGCGGATCTGTATCGCCTCGCCCGCTTGCGACTGGCGCGAGCGGGTGTCACCCGGGTCAGTGGTGGCGGGTACTGCACCGTATCGGAGCCTCGGCGCTTCTATTCGCATCGCGGGCAGGGCGGTGGCGGGCGCATGGCGACGTTGATCTGGATCGAGCATCAGGTCGCCTCACGTTGACAAAATCATCCCGCAGTGCAGAATGCCCAGACACAATTCGTATTGCGAAAATGGGGGCGTCGATGGCGGGTGTGGCACGCAACAAGGCGTCCGCAGGTTTGCGGCAGCGCACCACAAAAGCGTCGCGGCGCCCCGCTGATCGTACTGTGGCCACTGCCAAGGCCGGGCAGTCTTCGTCATCGGCGGTCGGCAAGCGCGCCGTGAAGGCCGCAGCGAAGACCGACGCGAAGGTCGCGGCGAAGCCCGCCGCACAGGCCGCCGTAAAGCCCGCCGCCCGCAAGCGCCCCGCCAGTCGACCGCTTGCTGAAGACAAGGGTGCCAGTGCGCCGGTTGCGTCGTCGGTACGACTTTCGGGCGAGCGACTCGGGCAGATCCAGGGCGAGTACCTGCAGCGACTGGCCGGCCTGATGAACGGCGACCCGACGCATACGGGCGATCGCCGCTTCGCCGGCGACCTCTGGCGACAGGGTCCGTTCGCATGGACCGCCAACCTTTACACGCTCAATGCCGAGTTCATGCAGCGGCTGGCGGAAGCGGTCGAAGGCGATGCCCTGTCGCGCGAGCGCATCCGCTTCGCGACCCAGCAGTGGGTCGATGCGATGTCGCCGGCGAACTTCCTGCTCACCAATCCGGAAGCGCAGCAACGCCTGATCGAGACCCGCGGCGAAAGCCTGCGCCAGGGGGTGCAGAACCTGCTCGCCGACCTGAACCGCGGCCGCATCTCGCACACCGACGAGGCCGCCTTCGAGGTGGGGCGCAATGTTGCCACCACGCCCGGATCGGTGGTCTACCAGAACGAGTTGTTCCAGTTGATCCAGTACGAACCGTCCACGGCGCAGGTTGGCGCGCGCCCGCTGCTGATGGTGCCGCCTTGCATCAACAAGTTCTACATCCTCGACCTGCAGCCGGGGAACTCGCTGGTTGCCTACGCGGTTTCGCAAGGGCATACGGTGTTCATGGTGTCGTGGAAGAACATCAAGGCGGACCAGGACACGGTCACCTGGGACGACTATCTGGAGCGAGGCGTCATCGATGCGGTGCGGGTGGTGCGTGAAATCTGCGGGCAGGCGCGCATCAACGTGCTCGGCTTCTGTGTCGGCGGCACCTTGCTGGCCGCCGCCGCCGCGGCCCTGGCTGCGCGCGGCGAGCGCCCCATCGAGTCGATGACACTGCTCACCACTTTCCTCGATTTTTCCGATCCGGGTGTGCTGGGCGTGTTCATCGACGAGGGTTTCGTGGCTTATCGCGAGTCGACCATCGGCAAGAAGGGCATCATGCCCGGACGCGAGCTGGCGGCAACCTTCAATGCCCTGCGCCCCAACGACCTGGTCTGGAACTACGTCGTCAGCAACTACCTCAAGGGCGAGGCGCCACCGGCCTTCGACCTGCTTTACTGGAATGCCGACAGCACCAACCTGCCCGGACCGATGTACTGCTGGTACCTGCGGCACATGTACCTGCAAAACGAATTGCGCGAGCCGGGGCGGCTGATCTGCGCCGGCGTGCCGATCGACCTGGGCGAGATCGACGTGCCGACTTTCATCTACGGTTCGCGCGAGGATCACATCGTGCCCTGGCGCGGCGCCTACGCGTCCACCCAGCTGCTGGCGGGCCCGCTGCGTTTCGTGCTGGGCGCCAGTGGCCATATTGCCGGGGTGATCAATCCGGCTTCCAGGGGCAAGCGCAGCCACTGGGTCGGCAACGACGATGCGCTGCCCGAAAGCGCCGACGACTGGTTCGCCAATGCCACCGAGCGCCCCGGCAGCTGGTGGTCGGAGTGGGCGCAATGGCTGGCCGGCTTTGCTGGCGGGTCGCGCCCGGCCCCCGCTCAGCCGGGCGGCGCACACTACCGGGCGATCGAGCCGGCGCCGGGGCAATATGTCAAGGAAAAGGCCGAGTAGGCGGCTTCGAAGGCGAAGTCCGCGCTCGTCGTGAAGGGCAAGGCAGGGGCGGCGCCAGAATCGGCCGACCCGGGTACCACAGCGCAGAAGGAAAGGGAGACCATCATGAGCAAGAGGATCGCCTACGTAACGGGGGGAATGGGCGGCATCGGGACCGCGATCTGCCGTCGCTTCCACGACATGGGCTGCACCGTCATCGCCGGATGCGGACCGACGCGCGACCACGTGAAGTGGCTGGCCGAGGAAAAGGCGCTCGGCTACACCTTCCACGCATCGGTCGGCAACGTCTCCGACTGGGATTCCACGCGTTCGGCATTCCAGAAGGTCGAAGCCGAAATCGGCTCGGTCGACATCCTGGTGAACAATGCCGGCATCACCCGCGACGGGGTGTTTCGCAAGATGTCCCTGGACGACTGGCGCGCGGTGATCGACACCAACCTGAACTCGATGTTCAACGTCACCAAGCAGGTCGTCGACGGGATGGTCGAGCGCAACTGGGGGCGCATCATCAACATCTCGTCGGTCAACGGCGAGAAGGGGCAGTTCGGCCAGACCAACTATTCGGCGGCCAAGGCCGGCATGCACGGGTTCAGCATGGCACTGGCGCAGGAACTGGCCAGCAAGGGCGTCACGGTCAACACGGTTGCGCCAGGCTACATTGCCACCGACATGGTGATGGCGATGCGCGAGGACGTGCGCGAGAAGATCATCCAGACGATTCCGGTCCGGCGCTTCGGCAAGGCCGAGGAGATCGCCTCGATCATCGGCTGGCTGGCGAGCGACGACGCCGGATTCACCACCGGTGCGGAGTTCTCCTGCAACGGCGGACTGCACATGGGCTGACGGAGCACACGATGGCGAATGTCACCCGCTTGATAAAGAAGTATCCGAACCGCCGCCTGTACGATACGCAGACGAGCGCCTACATCACGCTCGTCGACGTCAAGCAACTGGTGCTGGAAAACGAGGACTTCAAGGTCATCGATGCGAAGACCAACGAGGATCTCACCCGCAGCATCCTGCTGCAGATCATCCTCGAGGAGGAGGCGGGTGGCGCGCCGCTGTTCTCCTCGGTGATGCTGGCGCAGATCATCCGCTTCTACGGACATGCGATGCAGGGGATGATGGGCGCCTACCTGGAAAAGACGATGCAGGCCTTCGTCGAGATCCAGGGCAAGATGCAGGAGCAGTCGAAGGGTTTCTACGACGCGAAAGGCATGCCCAATCCGGAGCTGTGGGCTCAGTTCATGTCGATGCAGGCACCCATGGTGCAGGCGATGATGGGCAACTACATCGAGCAGAGCAAGAACCTGTTCGTGCAGATGCAGGCGCAGACCCGCAACATGTTCCAGAACTTCCCGTTCGGGGGCGCACCGGCGGGCGGCGGACAGGACGAGCGCAAGTAGCCCCGCACCGGCCTGACCGCAGGCCTGCCGGCTCGCTCAGGCAGCGGTGGTGCGCTCGCCGCGAGCGGCCGAGGCGGTCAGAGCGGCACCGATCAGCAGTACCGCGGCGGCCATCCATGACGGTGCAACGAACGATCCGGTGCGCTCGGCCAGCCAGCCGCCGAGTGCCGGGCCGACGATCTGGCCGATGCTGAACGCCACCGTCATTCGTGCGATCGTCTGGTCGGGCCGATCGGGCGCGAGTGCGCGCGCGCTGGCCAACCCCAGTGCGCTGATGGCCAGGAAGGTTCCACCGAGCAGTGCAGCGCCCACCAGCACCGCGAGCGGGCCTTGGCCGAGCGCAACCAGGGCCACGCCGAGGGCTTCGAGCACGAACGCCGACACGATCGCGTGGTAGGGGCCGATGCGCGAGGCCACCACCGCCCACAACCAGTTCGAGGGTGCTCCGGCCAGCCCGACAATCATCCAGCCCCAGAATTCGAGCATCGGGGCATCCGGCAAGCGTCGCGCCATCACCACCAGGAAGGTGGCGGTGATCACGTAACCGAAGCCCAGGCAGCCGTACGACCAGACCAGCCGGTCGAGCGCGCGACGATCGCCGCGCCGGTCGTCATGCTCCTCGCGCAGCACCCTGGCGCCGGATGCGGGCAGGTCGAGGGCGCGCCAGGAGATGAGCGTCAGTGCGGCCGAGAAGAGCGCGAACAGCAACCATAGTTCGGCCGCGTCCAGGGCGACCTTGCGGCCAGTAAAGACCACCAGGGCCGACAAGGCGATGCCGAGGCCTGGGCCGGCATAGAGCATGCCGCCCAGCATCGGCCTTTCTTCGCGCGCGGCCAGTTCGAGCACGACGCCCGAGACGAAGACCAGCACGAAGGCGCTTGCCACGCCGGCCAGCAGGCGCACCAGGCTCCAGCCGAGCGTGCCCGCGTCGAACGCCATGGCAGCGGTGGTCAGCACGCTGAGCACGAAGCCGATGCGCATCCAGAGCACGCGTCGGTGCGCCAGCCAGGCGCGGGTGGCAAGCAGCGCACCGAGCAGGTAACCGAGGAAGTTGGACGAGGCCACCAGTCCGGCACCCGACAGGCTCAGTGTCGATTCCTCGAGCATCGGCGCAAGCATCGGGGTGTAGGCAAAGCGCCCGATGCCCATCGCGAGCACCAGTGCGGCCGAACCTGCGAGCGTGGCGGCCAGCGCCCGATCACGCATCACGGCGGCGTCGCGCTCACGCGGCCGTGGGCAACTGGTCGACGAACCAGTTGAGGATCGCGTCGAGCCCGCAATGGTTGATGGCGTGCATGGTTTCGGTACGCACCTGCGGCTTGGCGCGGTAGGCGACCGAGACCCCGGCAATCGACATCATCTTCAGGTCGTTGGCACCGTCACCGACCACGATCGCCTCGGACGGTGTGCAACCGATGTGCCGGCAGGTCTCCTCGAGCAGGCGGCGCTTGGCATCGGCGTCGACGATGTCGCCAAGCACCCGTCCAGTAAGGCGGCCGTGCTCGATCTCGAGCCGGTTGGCGTGGGCAAAGTCGATGCCCAGCCGCGCCGCCAGCCGTTCGGAGAAAAAGCTGAAGCCACCCGAGACCAGCAGCATCTTCAGGCCGGCCGCGCGGGCGGCCAGGATCAGCGCCTCGGCGCCGGGCGACAGGCGCATGCGCTCGTCATGGACACGCTGCAGCACGCTTTCGGGCAGGCCTTCGAGCAGGGCGACCCGGCGACGCAGGCTGTCGGCGAAATTTGCGATCTCGCCGCGCATCGCGGCTTCGGTGATCGCGGCAACCTCGCGCTTGCGACCGGCATAGTCGGCCATCTCATCGATGCATTCGATGGTGATCAGCGTCGAGTCCATGTCGCAGGTGAGCAGGCGGTAGTCCGACAGCCGGGTCGAGACCGGCACGATCTCGGCATCGACGCCGAGTGCGTCGGCCAGTTCCCCGACGCGTTCGCCGTCGAGGTTCACCGGTTCCCAGGTCGCCAGTTGCGGCAGGTGCAGCGTCGGGGCGCGCCCGAGCGCGGCACGAAAGGCGGCCACTGCGTGCTCGGTCAGCTGCGGGTGCTGCACCACCAGGCGGCTCATCGGCTTGCCGCCTCGCCGGCCAGGCCGTGCAGGATCTCCCGGATGCGCAGCACCCGGCTGGCCAGATCAGTGGTCGAGATGGTGAAGCGCAGCCGGTCCTGGCCCGACAGCCTGACATCGCGCCGACTCTGGATGAAGGCGATGATCCGCGCCGGATCGATCGGAGGGTTCGGTCCGAACTGCATCACGATGGCCTCGCTGGCCGCATCGATGCGCACGATGCCCAGCGGCTTCGAGGCGATGCGCAGGCGGTGGGTATCGAACAGGGCGTGGGCGGCTTCCGGCAGCTTGCCGAAGCGATCGACCAGTTCCTCGCGCAGCGCCTCCAGCGCCTCGGGCTGCGTGCAGTCGGCCATCCGCTTGTACAGCATCAGCCGCTCGTGCACGTCGCCGCAGTAGTCGGCCGGCAGCAGCGCCGGGACGTGAAGCTTGATTTCCGTGGTCGCGCCCAGTGGCGCCGAGGGATCCGGCTCGCGGCCGTCCTTCAGCGCCTTGACCGCCTCTTCGAGCATCTCGGTGTACAGCGCAAAGCCGACCTCGATCATGTCGCCGGACTGGGACTCGCCGAGCACCTCGCCGGCGCCGCGGATTTCGAGGTCGTGCATCGCGAGGTAGAAGCCGGCGCCGAGTTCCTCCATGGCCTGGATGGCTTCGAGCCGCTTGCCGGCGTCGCGGGTCATGGCGGATTCGTCGGGCGTGAGCAGGTACGCATAGGCCTGGTGGTGCGAGCGTCCGACCCGGCCGCGCAACTGGTGCAGCTGCGCCAGCCCGAAGCGGTCGGCGCGGTGGATCACGATGGTGTTGGCGCTGGGCACGTCGATGCCGGTCTCGATGATGGTCGTGCACAGGAGCACGTTGAAGCGTTGCTGGTGGAAGTCGCGCATGACCAGCTCGAGCTCGCGTTCGGGCATCTGGCCGTGCGCGACCGCAATGCGCGCCTCGGGCACCAGTTCGGCCAGGCGCGTGCGCCGGTTGGCGATCGTCTCGACTTCGTTGTGCAGGAAGTAGGCCTGGCCACCGCGCTTGAGCTCACGCAACAGCGCCTCGCGAATGACGGCCTCGGTTTCGCGGCGCACGAAGGTCTTGATCGCCAGGCGCTTCTGGGGCGCGGTGGCAATGACCGAGAAATCGCGAATGCCCTCCAGGCTCATGGCCAGGGTGCGGGGAATCGGCGTGGCGGTGAGCGTGAGCACGTCGACCTCGGCGCGCAGCGCCTTCAGGGCCTCCTTCTGGCGCACCCCGAAGCGGTGTTCCTCGTCGATGATGACCAGGCCCAGGCGCGCGAACTTCACCTCGGGTGACAGCAGCTTGTGGGTGCCGATGACGATGTCGACCGAGCCGGCGGCGATGCCGGCGATCGCCGCCCGGGTTTCCTTCGACGAGCGAAAGCGCGACAGTTCCACCAGTTTCACCGGCAGGTCGGCGAAGCGGTCGGAGAAGGTCCGGAAATGCTGCTCGGCCAGCAGCGTGGTCGGGGTCAGGATCGCCACCTGCTTGCCGTCCGCCACGGCAATCCATGCCGCGCGCAGCGCCACCTCGGTCTTGCCGAAGCCCACATCGCCGCACACCAGCCGGTCCATCGGCTTGCCCGAGACCATGTCCTGGGTGACGGCATGGATCGCAGCCAGCTGGTCGGGCGTTTCCTCGAAGGCGAAGCCGTCGGCGAACGCCTGGTAGTCCTGGGCATCGAAGCCGAAACGATGACCGGTTCGGGCGGCGCGGCGCGCGTACAGGTCGAGCAGCTCGGCCGCGGCGTCGCGTGCATGGCGCGCCGCGCGCCGGCGTGCCCGCTCCCACTGCCCGGAGCCGAGCTGGTGCAGCGGTGCTTCATCGGGATTGGCGCCACTGTAGCGGCCGATCAGGTGCAACTGGGAGACCGGGACGTACAGCGTGGCCTGGTCGGCGTAGCTCAGGTGCAGGAACTCGGTGGGTCCGTCACCGAGGTCCATCGCGGCCAGGCCCTGGTAGCGGCCGATGCCGTGCTGCGCGTGCACCACCGGATCGCCGATCTTCAACTCCGACAAGTCGCGGATGATGGCGTCGACATCGGTCTGCGCCTCGCGCCGCCCGCGGCGTGCACGCCGGGCCGTCCCGACGAACAATTCGGATTCGGTGAGCACCGCGAGATGCGCGCCCGGCAGCGTGAAGCCGCTTTGCAGCGGGCCGACGCCGAGTGCGGCAGCGCTGTCGGCGCTCGTGAAGCCGGCCCAGTCATCGAACTGGGTCAACTCGAGACCGTGTTCGGCGAACAACTGCGCGAGCGTTTCACGTCGGCCCGCGGATTCGGCCACGATCAGCGTGCGCAGCGGGGACTGCGCCAGGAAGCTTGCCAGTCGCGCGACCGGATTGTCGGCACGGCGATCCACCGATACGTCGGTGACCGCGAGCGTGAACGCCCCCGGCGTGCCGCCATCGTCGTCGTGCCGGCGGGTACTGTCCATGCCTGCGTTGCTGTCCGCGGCGTGCGCCAGCGCCCAGCGTCCGAAGCGGCGTGCTTCGGTAAAGAACTGCGTGGCATCGATGAACAGTTCATCGGGCCGCAACAAGGGGCGCTGCGCATCGTGCGCGAGGAAGCGGTGGCGCTGCACCGTGTCTTCGGCGAAGCGGCGCGCCGCCGCTTCGACGTCTCCATGCGAGACCACGATCGCGCCGGCCGGCAGGAAATCGAACAGGGTGGCGGTGCGTTCGTGAAACAGCGGCAGCCAGTACTCGATGCCGGCCGGCATGATGCCGCTGCCGATGTCGCGATAGATGGTGCTGCGCGACGGATCGCCCTCGAAGCGCTCGCGCCAGCGACCACGGAATGCGGTGCGCGCGGCCTCGTCGCAGGGGAACTCGCGCCCGGGCAGCAGGCGCACTCGCTCGATCGGGTACAGGCTGCGCTGGTTGTCGGGATCGAAGGTGCGGATCGACTCGATTTCGTCGCCGAACAGGTCGAGGCGATACGGCAGCGCGGCGCCCATCGGGTACAGGTCGATGAGGCCGCCGCGCACGCAGTATTCCCCCGGCCGCACCACCTGCGAGACGTGTTCGTAGCCGGCCAGCACCAACTGGCTGCGCAAGCGCGCTTCGTCCAGGCGCTGCCCCTTGTGAAAGAAGAAGGTGTGCGAGGCGAGGAAGGCGGGCGGCGCCAGTCGGTACAGGGCGCTGGTCGCGGCCACCAGCAGCACGTCGCAGTCGCCCCCTTGCAGGGCGTGGAGCGTCGACAAGCGACCGGACACCAGGTCCTGGTGCGGTGAGAACGCGTCGTAGGGCAGGGTCTCCCAGTCCGGCAGCAGCAATACGCGCAACCCCGGCGCAAACCAGCGGATTTCCTCGGCCAGGCGATGGGCGTCCGGGGCGGCGGCGGCAAACACCGCCAGCATCCGTCCGCCGGCGGCCTCGCGCTGTGCCAGCGTGGCCAGCAGCAGTGCATCGCCCGAGCCGTGACACGCGGGCAGGGTGCGCACGCGCCCGGGCAGCGGTGCGGGATGCGACCCCAGCAGTGCCGCGCCGGGCGGGATGACGGGGGGCGCGAGGGGTGGAGTGAAGGGTGAAATGACGGACTCGGGAGCGCGCGCGCGCCCGCGTGCAGGCGCGTCGTCTGCGCCGCCTGGCGTGGCGAGGGGA
>CAZXLV010000038.1:0-15678 GCA_964641405.1 uncultured Limnobacter sp.
TGCCGCACTCGGTGCGATCGCCCTTTCTGAACCGGTGACGGCGCTGCTGCCGTAGCAGGCTACCGCACTTCGGAACGGAGCCGCCGGGCACTCAGCGCCGGATCGCTTCCAGCATCCCGGCCACGGTGTCGAACTTGCGCCGGCAGCGATCACCGACCGCGCCCGCCTGCTCGGCCGCGTCGATCTTGCGCCAGGATGCGTGATCGACCCGCTGCACGCCACGTTCGCTCAACAGGGCGACCAGCCCGTCGCCGCCCGCGCGCCCGTGGTCGATGGCTTCGGCGGCGATTCGCTGTGCCACCTGCTGCGCTTCGCTGCGGTTGGTCGGAATGGTGCCCGAGGGCCCACGCTTGGCCCAACCGGTGACGTACAGCCCTTCGTCGATACGGCCCTCCTGGTTGGCGAACACGCCCGCCGCGGGCACGACCTGGTCGCAGGCGATGCTCTCGTAGCCGATGCAGGTCACCGCCAGCTGGGCCGGCAATTCGTACGCACTCCCGTCGGGGCGCGTGAAGCGCACCCTCTCCAGGCCTTCCTCGCCGATGAAGGCCGCTGGCGTGAGCTCGAAATGAAACACGATCGACACCGGCGCATCTTCGCGACTCGTCGATGAAGCCGCAAAGCCACGCAGCACGTCGAGTTCGGGGGTATCGCCGACCAGTGCGCCGGCATGCTCCACGCTGACCCGCGCACGCGCAAGCGTGCCCAGTTCGGCCAACTCGTGACTGGTGAACCGTGCATCGGCCGGGCCGCGGCGCCCGACGATGTGGATGGCCGCTATCGGATGCGCGAGCAACTGCGCGTGCACCGCGGGGTCGAGGTCGGAACCGGACATCTCCTCGGGACCCTTGGCGAGGATGCGCACCACGTCGATGGCCACGTTGCCATTGCCGATCACGACCGCCGATCGCACCGGCAGGGGAGGCGCGGCGCGCCAGTCGGGATGGCCGTTGTACCAGCCGACGAAGGCGCCCGAGCCGAACACGCCCGGCAGCGATTCGCCGGGGATCGCGAGGCGGCGATCGCAGGGCGCGCCGGTGGCGAGCACCACCGCGTCGTAGAGGGACATCAACTCGTCGAGGCGCACGTCACGGCCGATTTCGAGGTTGCCGAAGAAGCCGACCCGATCGCGACCGAGGACGCGGTCGAGTACGCGCACCACCGCCTTGGTACCCTGGTGATCGGGCGCAACGCCGTAGCGCACCAGTCCGAAGGGCACCGGCAGGCGCTCGAGCACGTCGACACGCGCGTCGGGTGCCAGTCGCAGCAGGTGGTCGGCGAGATAGCACCCCGCAGGTCCGCTGCCGATGATCGCGATATGCCTCATGCCAGGTGTGGCCGGATTTCAGTCCCGCCCGGTTTGTAACGCACAATGGCGCATTATTGCGTGACCCTGCGGCACGCCAGACAATGCCAGGGCAAGGAGCACAGGAATGGGCGCCGACACCGTGCGGGCCGAGATCACCATCCTGGTCGGAACGATGACCGGAACGGCCGAGATGGTTGCGCAGGAAGTGGAGCAGGTGCTGCGGGTCGCGGGGCACGAGGTGGTGCTGTCCATGATGGACAATCTCGGGCCCGAAGTCTTCGAGACCGGCCGCGTCTTCGTCGTCTGCACCTCCACCTACGGTTTCGGCAACGTGCCCGACAACGCGCAGGACCTGTTCGATGCCCTGGAGTCGTCGCGGCCCGACCTGTCCGGTGTCCGCTATGGGGTCATCGCGCTGGGTGACGGAACCTACGGCGACACCTTCGCCATGGGCGGCATCCGCTTCGACAAGCTGCTTGCCGAACTGGGCGCGCAGCGCCTCGGTGAACGTTTCATCCACGACGCCAACTCGAGCACGCTGCCCGAGGAGATGGCCGCGAAATGGGCCCTCGAGTGGGCCGGGCAGCACCTCGTCCCGGTCGCCGGGACCGCACGAGAGCGAGGCAGCCAATCATGACCAGATGGATCAACACCTTTCGCGGCGCAGTACTGGCCTCGGAGTACGACTCCGCCAGCCACATGAACTCGCGCATGTACGTGTCGCGCTTCGACCAGGCGACCTGGCTGCTGCTGCATGCGGTCGGGCTGACGCCGGGCACCATGAAGCAGCAGAAGCTGCGGGTGGCCATCGTGCGCCAGAACTTCCAGTTCCTGCGCGAACTGACCGGCGGCGAACTGGTGCAGGTCAAGAGCGGCTTCGTGGCGGTGGGCGACAAGTACTTCCGCTTCCTGCACCAGATGTACGACGAGGAAAGCGGCGCCATGGTCGCCACCTGCGACAGTGTCGCCGTGCAGGCCAGCCTGGAGACCAACCAGAGCGTGCCGATGGCGCCGGCGCTGCAGGAGAAGGCCCGCAAGCACCTGGTCACCACCGACGCGCCGTCCAGCGCACTGCCGGGCTAGAGGAGGCGGTTCACACTACGATCGCCCCCGCGCGCCCCCTTCCCAAAGTCCGACGGGCTGCTAGACTGGTAGCCTGCTCCGGGGTGCGCGACGCGCTGAGACAGGCACAGGCCTGAACCCGAGAACTTGATCCGGCTAGCACCGGCGAAAGAAGAGCGATTCGTCGCCCGGGTCCGCATCACGCGGACCGACCACGATGAAGCGATCTCCGGAGCACTCGCTGCACAGGTGCCCGAGATCCGATGAACACAGCCGATCCCTTGCAAGGCCGGTCTTCCTTCCGGCTCGCCGTGACGCTGAACGGAGAGTCGGTGCGCCTGCCGACCGGCACGACGCTGGCGGGCCTGCTGAGGCTGCGCGGCGTCGATCCGGCATCGGTGGCCACTGCCGTCAATGCCGAATTCGTGCCGCGCACGATGCGTGGCTCCACGCGCTTGCGCAGCAATGATGCCGTGACCACTTTCCAGGCCATCGTGGGAGGCTGAACCATGCCTGCAGGACCCTTCACCGTCTACGACACGCAACTCGCCAGCCGCTTCCTGATCGGCTCGGCGCGCTATCCGTCGCCACAACGCTTGCGCGAGGCGATCAGCGCCTCGGGCGCGCAGGTGGTCACGGTGAGCGTCAAGCGCATGCTGTCCGCGGGCAGCGACGAGGGCTTCCTGGCGATGGTGCGCGCCAGCGGCCTGCGCCTGTTGCCCAATACGGCCGGCTGTCGTACGGCGCGCGAAGCAGTGACCATGGCGCGGATGGCGCGCGAGCTGTACGAGACGCGCTGGATCAAGCTCGAAGTCATCGGCGACGAGCACACGCTTCAGCCGGACCCCTGGGAGCTGGTGATCGCCAGCGAGCAGCTGGCCAGGGAGGGCTTCGAGGTGTTCCCGTACTGCACCGACGACCTGATTGCCTGCCGGCGCCTGCTCGATGCGGGCTGCCGCGTACTGATGCCCTGGGGCGCACCGATCGGCTCGGGCCAGGGCCTGCTCAACCCGTCGGCATTGCGCACGCTGCGCGAGCGCCTGCCCGACGTGCCGCTGGTGGTCGACGCAGGCATCGGCGCACCCTCGCACGCAGCGCTGGCCATGGAACTCGGCTTCGACGCCGTGTTGTTGAACACGGCGGTCGCCCAGGCAGGCGATCCGGCGCAGATGGCTGCCGCGTTCGCGCGCGCGATCGAAGCCGGCCGCCTGGGGTGGGAGGCGGGCGTCATGGCTCGCCAGGACAGGGCGGTGGCGAGCACGCCGGTTGCCGGCCGGCCATTCCCGGTCTCCTGACCGGGCGCCATCGACCATCGGCGCAGGCGCGATGCAAGAAGCACGCGGCGGTGGCCGGCTGAGCGACAATAGCGTCCCTCCCCGGGCCCGACCGCCTCCTGGAAGCGCGCTTGCCGCCACCGCCGCCGAACACGCCGCTCGCCGACACGTCCGAAGACGTGACTTCGACGTGGGCGCCGCTGACGGATCCGGTATTCCGGATGCTGTGGATCGTCTGGATCACCGCGAACACCTGCATGTGGATGAACGACGTCGCGGCCGCGTGGCTGATGACGACACTCACCACCTCGCCGGTGATGGTCGCGCTGGTGCAGACCGCCGCCACCTTGCCGGTGTTCCTGCTCGGCCTGCCCAGCGGCGCGCTGGCGGACATCCTCGATCGGCGCCGCTACTTCGTGGCCACCCAGTTCTGGGTGGCCGGCACTGCCTCGATCCTCTCACTGACCATTGTCTCGGGAGCGATCAACCCGACGCTGCTGCTGCTGCTCACCTTCCTGAACGGCATCGGACTTGCGATGCGCTGGCCGGTCTACTCCGCAATCGTGCCCGAACTGGTCTCGCGAACCCGCCTGCCCGCCGCGCTGGCGCTGAACGGCGTGGCCACCAACGCCTCGCGCATCATCGGCCCGGTGCTGGCGGGAGCACTGATCGCCGGCGTGGGCACCGAATACGTGTTCGTGCTCAACGCGCTGCTCTCGTTGATGGCGGGCTTCATCATCCTGCGCTGGAAGAGCCATCAGAAGGCGAGCGTGCTGCCCGGCGAGCGCTTCCTCGGCGCCATCCGCGTCGGCGTGCAGTACGTACGGCAATCGACGCGCATGCATGCGGTGCTGATTCGCGTCACCATCTTCTTCGCCCAGTCGACGGCGCTGATCGCGCTGCTGCCGCTGGTGGCGCGCGACATGCCGGGCGGCTCGGCACGAACCTTCACGCTGCTGCTCGCCTCGCTGGGCTTCGGCGCGATCCTGTCGGCGTTCATGCTGCCGTACCTGCGGCGTGACTGGACGCGCGACGACCTGGTGCGGATCGGCTCCTGGGTGCAGGCCGGCGCGATGATCGCCGTGGGGTACTCACCGAACATCTACCTGGCCGTGCCGATGATGGTGGTGAGCGGCATGGCCTGGCTGACGGTGGCGAACTCGATCGCCATCGCGGCACAACTCGCGCTGCCCAACTGGGTACGCGCACGCGGCATGTCGACCTACCAGGTGGCGGTCATGGGCGGCAGCGGGCTGGGCGCCGCCGTGTGGGGACAGGTGGCTGCGCTGAGCAGCGTGAGCACCAGCTTCGTGGTGGCGGCGCTGGCCGGCACGGCCGTATCGTGGCTCACTCGCGGCCACCGGATCGAGGGCAGCGGCGCCGAGGAGGACCTGAGCACCTCGCAGGCCCTGAAGCCGCCGGTGGCCGGCACGCAGATCGATCCCGACGACGGCCCCATCCTCACCACCATCGAGTACCGCATCGATCCGGCGCGTGCCGATGAATTCCGGCAGGTCATGCAGGAAAGCCGCCGCAGCCGACTGCGCCAGGGCGCGCTGTCGTGGGAACTGTTTCGCGACGCCAACGATCCGGCGCGTTATATCGAGTACTTCATCGACGAAACCTGGGTCGAACACCTGCGCCGCTTCGACCGGGTGACGGCCTCCGACATGACGCTGCGCGCGCGCCGGCTGTCGTTCCACCTGGGCGCCGATACCCCGCTGGTCACGCGCTGCGTCGCCGAGTCGCTGCAGGCACGCAACTGAGGACCACCCCGCTGCGACGCACGGCCGCCGCGAGTGCGATCGCTATAATCCGCCGATGACGCCACGACGCCGACACCGCCTTGCTGCCTGGATCGCCGGCGTCGCGATCCTGCTGCAGGCGGTGCTGCCCGCGCAGGTACTGGCCACCGGTTCAGCCGGGTCCCGGTTCGCCGGTTCGCTGCTGGTCGGGTCGTTGGCCGGTTCGCTGGCCGACTCGGTGTGCTCGGTGGATGCGGCCGCGCACAACTCCGCTGCAGGCACGGATGCGCAGCCCGGGCGGTCGCAATTGCCGACCGCGCCCGGCACCCACGCGCATTGCGCCTGGTGCACCTGGACCGGCGCCCATCCCGCCTTGGTGTCGCCATGCTTCGATGCGCTGCCACTCGCGCGTGCAAGCTTCACCGCGCCGGTGCCCGCCTCGCTTGCGGCGCAGCAGCGCCAGGTCCGCACGCCGACCCAGCCGCGCGCGCCGCCAGCCGCAGGATTCGTTCGAGCCTGAAGCCGGTTCGCGCCGGATGAGCAAACGATCCGCCCCCGTGACAAGGTCACCCGGGGCGCCTGCCCCTCGAGAACGGAATCCAGACATGAAACGCTTCCTCAGCGCCTTTCTTCTTTGCATCGCCCTGCCCGGCGCCGCCTTCGCGCAAGTCGTCGTCAGCGAACCCTGGGTACGTGCAACAGTGCCGCAACAGACCGCCAGCGGTGCCTTCATGATCCTGAACTCGGCACAGGCCACGCGCCTGGTCCGGGTGCAGACACCGGTGGCCGGCGTGGTCGAGATCCACACCATGAAGATGGAGAACAACGTGATGCACATGCGCCCGATCAGCGGGCTCGACCTGCCGGCCGGCAAGGCGGTCGCGCTCGAACCGGGCGGCTACCACGTCATGTTGATGAACCTGAAGGCTCCGCTGAAGGCCGGCGACAAGGTGCCGCTGACACTGGTGCTCGAGAGCGCCGACGGGGCGCGCCAGACGATCGAGGTCGAGGCCCCGGTTCGTCCGCTGACGGCGGCCAGGGGCTCGCAGGCACCGATGCACGGGCATTGAAGGCTCGCTTCATGAAGCCCACTCCCGCGCGCACCCTGCTCGTTCCCTTGCTCGAGCCGCAGGAACCACCCCGCCGGGGGTCGGCCAGTCGCTGCGCGCTGTTCCGGCTCGGCTTTCGTCCCCTCTACCTGCTGGCCGCCCTGCTGGCTGCCCTCGCGGTGCCGCTCTGGGTGGCTCAGTTCGCGGGCAGCCTCGCCGGTCCGGAAACGTATCCGGGCCTGCTGTGGCACGCGCACGAGATGACCTTCGGCTTCGTGCTGGCGGTCATCGTCGGTTTCCTGCTGGCGGCCGCGCGTGCCTGGACCGGGATGGACACCCCCACCGGCTGGAAGCTGGCCGGCCTGTGCGCAATCTGGCTTGCCGCGCGCGTGCTCAACTACAGCGGCCCGATCGCGGCGGCGATGCTCCTCGATGCGGCGTTCATCATCCTGCCGATGATCTCGATCGGCATCGTGCTGGTCAAGGCGGACAGCCATCGCAACCTGTTCGTGCTGGTCGTGCTCAGCGCGTTCCTGCTCGCCAATACGCTGTTTCACCTCGCGGTGGCCGGACGGGTGTCGTATTCGCCGCTGGATGCGGTGCACTTCTTCGTGTTCACCGTGATCGCGCTGATCTGCGTGATCGGCGGGCGCGTCATTCCGTCGTTCACGGCCAACGCCTTGCGCGGCGTGCGCCAGTTCCGCAGCCAGGCGCTGGACGCGATCGCGCTGATGGCCACTGTGCTGGCCTTGCTGCTGGTCCTGCTCGGGGCACCAGCCAGGGTCGCCGCGAGCGCCTGCTTCGTGGCTGCAGCACTGCAGGCGTCACGCCTGGCCGGATGGAACCCGTGGGCAACACGCGGCACGCCGATCCTGTGGATCCTGCACCTGTCGTATGCCTGGATTCCGGCCGGACTGGTGCTGCTGGCGCTGGGCAGCCAAGGCAAGATCCCGCCCTCGGCGGGCATTCACGCGCTCACCGTGGGAGCCATCGGCGGGCTCATCATCGGCATGATCACCCGCACCGCGCTGGGCCATACGGGCCGGCCGCTGAAGGCCGGCAGGATCGAGATTGCGGCCTACCTGCTGGTGCACCTGGCCGTGGTGCTGCGCCTGCTGCCGATGCTGGCCGGCACGCTTGCCTACCTGCCGTGGATGATCGCCGCCGCCGGCGCCTGGAGCCTCGCGTTTGCGCTCTACTTCGCGAAGTACGCGCCGATGCTGCTTGCGCCACGCATCGACGGACGCGACGGCTGAACGGCGCGAACGAGTTCAGGCCGCGCGCCGGCGCAGTGACGACGCCGCTTCGCCTGGCGCATAGTCGAATTCCAGGCGACTGAGCGCGCGCTCGAAATGCTGGCGCTGCGCGACTGCGTGCTGCTCCAGCCGGCGCCCGCCCCACACGCCAGCCAGCTGGTCTGGCGACACACCCTGAAGTTCGCTGCCGCTCTGGCCCTGCGCGCGAATCGTGACGGCACACAGCATGTACAGGCCAACGCGCCGATCGGCGCGCGAGGCGGCCTGCATGGTCGGGCCGTGGTAGGCATAGAGCGCCAGCGAAGCTGGCCGCCCCTCGTCATCTTCACCTTCGGGCTGGACGGCGCCCGCCACCACGAAACCTTCGCGCTCCAGCTCGCGACGCAGCAGCGCCCCGGCGCGCTCGACGGGCAATTCGATCGTGAATCGTACGGGTAAGGCTTCCACAGGTCACTCCCTTCGTCGAATCGTTCAACAACGGAATCGATGGTGCCGGGACTGTCTTAGGAAACTCTTAAGGACGTCCGGAAGCCTGCCAGGTTGACCCCCGTGCCGGTGACACCGACAATCCTGTGCAGGCAATTTGTGCGACGCGAGCGGCGCAGGCCGCGCACGCAAAGCCACCGATATCCACCAGTTCAACCGGACGACATTCGCATGCGCAGCTTCGACGTCAAGGGTATGACCTGCGGCCACTGCGTCAAGGCAGTGACCGCCGCGATCCAGGCCATCGACACGACCGCCAAGGTCGACATTGACCTCGCGACCGGGGTCGTGCAGACCGATTCGCGCCAGCCCGACGACGCGGTCGTGCGCGCGATCGTCGAGGCCGGCTACGAAGCGAAGGCGCGGCGCACCTGAGGCAGTGCCCGGTGCGCCGCAGGCAGGCTGTCGATCAGCTGATCGACAGGCGCCTGGTCGCTGGCGTCGCCTTCCGGGGCAGGGTCAACGACAGCACGCCGTTTTCGAACTTCGCCTCGGCGCGCGCTTCGTCGAGTTCGGTGGGCAGCGCGAAGCTGCGTGCAACCGAACCATAGTAGCGTTCGCTGCGCAGTACCCGCTCGCCTTCCTTCTGCTCGGATTCACGCTTCACCTCGGCACTGATCGAGACGCGATTGCCATCGATCTGCACCTGGATATCTTCCTTCTTCACGCCCGGCATTTCGGCCAGGACGGTGTAGTTGCCGTCGGCTTCCTTCACCTCGACGCGGATTTCCAGGGCGTCCCCCCTTTGCGCGCGGTTCGGCTGGAAGAAACCCCTGAACAGCTCCGGAAACACTTCCGCAAACGGATCGTAAACGGACACTCGACTCATTTCTGCGCTCCTTTCGATGCAACGATGCCACCTGCGGCATCGTTTTATCGAAGGTAGGGGCCGAGCCGGATGTTTTCAAGGGCGCGAACGAGCCAATCCGCTCCTCATATGCGCTCGATCAAGGTCGCGATGCCCTGGCCCACGCCGATGCACATGGTGGCGAGCGCGCGTCGCCCGCCCGTGCGCTGCAACTGGTGGACCGCGGTGAGCACCAGGCGCGCGCCGGACATGCCCAGCGGATGGCCGAGCGCGATCGCCCCGCCATTCGGATTCACGTGTGGAGCATCGTCGGGCACGCCGAGCATGCGCAACACCGCCAGCCCCTGGGCTGCGAACGCTTCGTTCAACTCGATCACGTCGATGTCGCCCATCACCCGGCCGGTCCTCGCGAGCAACTTCTGCGTGGCGGGCGCCGGTCCGATCCGCTTCACGCGCGGCGCCACGCCCGCGGTGGCCATCGCGACCAGGCGCGCGCGCGGCGTCAGGCCGTAGCGCCTGGCCGCAGCCTCGCTCGCCAGCAGCATGGCGGCCGCGCCATCGTTGACTCCCGAGGCGTTGCCCGCGGTGATGCTGCCGTCGGGCCGGACGATCGGGCGCAACCGGGCCAGCGCCTCGATGGTCGTCTCGCGCGGATGCTCGTCGCGCGCCACCAGCAGCGGATCGCCCTTCTTCTGCGCAATCGCCACCGGCACGATCTCTTCGGCGAAAAAGCCGTTGTTTTGCGCTGCCGCCGCACGCATCTGGCTGCGCAGCGCCATCGCATCCTGGTCTTCGCGCGACACCTTGTAGTCCTCGGCCACGTTTTCGGCCGTTTCGGGCATCGAGTCGATGCCGAACTGCTTCTTCATCACCGGATTGACGAAGCGCCAACCGATGGTGCTGTCGTAGACCGCATTGCCGCGTGAAAAGGCGCTTTCGGCCTTGGGCATCACGAACGGCGCACGCGACATGCTCTCGACGCCGCCGGCGATGGCCAGTTCCATTTCGCCCACGCGGATGGCGCGCGCGATCGTGCCCACCGCGTCCATGCCGGAACCGCACAGGCGGTTGACGGTTGCCCCCGGTACCTCGACCGGAAAGCCGGCCAGCAGCAAGGCCATGCGCGCCACGTTGCGGTTGTCCTCGCCGGCCTGGTTGGCGCAACCCAGGATCACCTCCTCGATGGCGGCCGGATCGAGTCCCGGATTGCGCGCCAGCAGCGCCTTGAGGGTGATCGCCGCCAGGTCATCGGGACGCACCGACGACAGCACGCCCCCATACCTGCCGATCGGAGTGCGCACTGCGTCGCAGACAAAGACTTCGTTCATGTGTTGATCTCCAGGAAACCCGAGTGTATCGATACGAAGCGTCAGCGGCGCGAATCCAGGGCAATCACCTGCGGGCGCAGCCAGCGCAGCAGCGCCAGGCCAGGCAGCGCGGCAAGCACCGTGAAGACGAAGAAGCTCGACCAGCCGAAGGCCTCGACCATCACGCCCGAGGCCGGACCGACGTAGACGCGCCCCACCGCCGCCAGCGCCGACAGCAAGGCGTACTGGGCGGCCGAGAAGCGCCGGTCGGTGAGCGCCATCAGGAACGCCACGAAAGCCGCCGTGCCCATGCCGCCGCACAGGTTCTCGAAGCCGATCGCGCTGGCCATCAGGGCATAGCTCTTGGGCAGCACGGCAAGCAGCCAATAGCCGAAATTCGACACCGCCTGCAACGCTCCGAACAGCATCAGCGAGCCGTACAGGGGGCGCTTCACCAGCCAGGCGCCGCCCGCCACCGCGCCAACGATGGTCGCCAGCAGGCCGAGCACCTTGTTGACGGCGCCGACCTCGGTCACGGTGAAGCCGGCGCCCCGGATCAGGAAGCTGGTCGACAGGCTCCCCGCAAAGGCATCACCGAGCTTGTACAGCACGATCATGGCGAGCAGCGATACGGCACGCTCGCGACTGAAGAACGAGTCCCAGGGCGCGAGAAAGGAAGGAAAGCCGGCGCGCCGGGCAGCCTGCAGCGCGACGACACAGGCCACCAGCAAGGTGAGCGTGTCCACGCCAAGCGCCACGAAGCGTCCTTCGCCGAGCCACTGCCACGGCATCTGGCGCATCACCCAGAAGCTGCCCGCACCGGCCGCCAGCATGGCCGCAAAGCCGAGCAACTCGCGCCGCACGTCGCTCTTCAGCGGCGCTACCGGCGGCGGCCGCGGTGCCCACACCGTGACCAGGCCCATGACCAGGAACAGCATGCCCATGAGCCTGAACATGCCCTGCCAGCCGAACCACTGATCGGCAAGGATCAGGGCCAGCCCGCCCGACACCAGCATGGCGACGCGATAGCCGAGCACCGACACCGCCGCCCCGGCGCCGCGCTCGCTTTCGTGCAGCAAATCGGTGCGATAGGCATCGAACACGATGTCCTGCGAGGCCGACAGGAAAGCGATCGCCACTGCGCAAGCACCGACCGCCATCACCGAAGCGCCCGGATCGAGCGTCGCCATCACGAAGCACGCGGCAGCCAGGCCCAGTTGCGTGAGCAGCAGCCAACTGCGCCGGCGCCCCAGCAGCGGCGGCTCGAAGCGATCGGCCAGCGGGGCCCAGGCGAACTTGAAGGTGTAGGGCAGCCCGACCAGCGCGAAGAAGCCGATGGTGCGGATGTCCAGTCCGCGCACGGTGAGCCAGGCCTGCAAGGTGCCCGCCGACAGCGCCAGCGGCAGGCCGCTGGCGAAGCCGAGCAGCAGCATGGCGGCGATGCGGCGATTGCCGAATACCTGCAGGATGGGTCGGGGAGCGCTCACTGGGAGCGCAGTTTACCCGCGGCACGATCGCCGAACGTCACAGTGGCCTGATGCAGCCCATTGCGGCGGCGTGGACCCGGCTCAGGCCAGCGCGTGGCGCTCCAGCGCGGCGCGCAGCCTGGTGCCCGCCTCGTCGGCCAGCGCCGCGTCGCGCAGTTCGCGCAGCATGGCGGGTGAAGCGGCGGCTCCGGCCCGGCCGAGCGCCGCCATCAGCGTCAGGTAGTTGGCCAGGCCGCGCTGGTGGGTATCGCTGTAGCCCTTGATCAGGCGCTGGCAGCGCGCGATTTCGGTCGCCAGTTCGGTGCTGGTGGCGGCCGCCCGCTCGATGTGCTGCAGCCACTGCTCGATGCGCTCCTGCTCGATGGCATAGCGCAGCGTGCGCCGGCGCCAGCGCTTCATGCCGGCGATGAGGTACAGCATCAGGAAGCCATGCAGCGAACTGGTACGGATCACGCGCCCGCGAGCCACGAAGCGTGCGAGCACGCGCCGTGGCCAGCCCGAACCCTGCAGCCAGCGCCCGAGCGCGGCCGGCATCGTCTCGCAGATTTCCTCCACCCGCGGGTGCAGGTATTCGCTGATCGCCAGCAACTGGTCCTCGGCCAGGCGCACCTCCTTGCGCACGCGCTCGAAACGCGAGCCACGCGTCTTCAGGTCGGCCACCCGGATGGTGTCCTCCCAGGACATCCACAGCGCCAGGTAGCGCGCCAGCTCCGAAAGCAGCAATGCATCGGCTCCGGCGGGGCCAGCCCGAACGCGCTCCATGCGCTCGAGGTAGGCTGCCGCATAGGCGGGATCCTGATAGTCGATCATGCGCCGCACGCCTTCGGTGAGCATGTCCTGCGCCGGTGCCGGGAAACGCGCGACCCGCTCGAGCAGCGCGCGCAACTGTGGCGAGCGTGGCGATGCTGGCGGCGCCGACGCCGCCGGGTCTTGCGCCCCCGTAGCTGCCGACGCTTCCGGCCCTGCAACTGTCGTCGCCACCGCGCCAGCGGGCGTACCGGTGCCAGCTCGTACCAGGGCAGGCGCGCCGCCCGAGGCCTGCGAGCCCGCCGGCAGCTGCGACTGCGCGTGCGCGCGTTCGCAGGCGAGTCCGAACGCCCTCAGGCTCGCGGCCACTCCCACTCCGCCACGCTCGATGGTGGCCTCGAACTGGGCGCGTCCGAACGGCAGCACACCGGTACCGGCCAGGGCACCGAACATCACCGAACTGATGACGCTGCCTGCATCCTCGGCCGCAACGGCCATGTCGAAGCCGACGAATCGACGCGCCGCCTGCTCCACCTGCGCCAGCAGTACCTCGCTGTCGACCCGCCCATCGCCCATCACCATCTTTTCGTCGATCGAGTAGACGCGATTGGTCGAGGCGACCAGCGTAGTGCGTTCGCGCGTCACCAGTCCCCGCTGCACCGCGCGCCCGGCCTCCATCAGTTCCGAAGCGAGCACCACGTCGACGTCGCCCGGCAACGGCGCCAGCGCCAGCACCGGGGTGCCGCCATCGGCCTGTGCGCGCGCCTGCGAGTAGAACTCCACGTAGTACAAGGTGGTGCCGGTGCGCTGCGCCACCCCGGGCACCGACGTGGTCTGCGCCAGGAAGCCGTTGTGCTCGGCGAGATCGACGATCCATTCCGCCAGCACGCCGCCGCCCTCGCCGCCCATGGCGAGGATCGCGATCTTGACCGGTTGCGTGTCGCGCATCGGGTTCGTTCGCGCCGTCAGAACGCGTAGCGCAGGCGCGCGCGCGCCCGGCGCGCCTGCAACCAGCCGATCACCGCGCCGCGCAGGCGCTCGAGCGCCCGGTCGCGCCAGCGCGGATTGTTCACGATCTGCGCCTTGTAGAACGAGGGGCACAGCACCGCGGCGTGCGCGACCTCGCCACACAGGCCGCAACCGACGCAACTGTCGAGCACGGTGGTGACCGGATCGACGCGCAAGGGATCCGGGTTCGGCTTGATCGACAGCGACGGGCAGCCCGAGAGCCGGATGCAGGCATGGTCGCCGGTGCAGGTGTCCGGATCGACGCCGAAGCGCTCGCGCACCACGCGCTCGCCGGCCGCGATTGCCTTGCGCGCCAGCGGCTTCTCGCGGCGCTGGCGATTGAGCATGCATTCGCTTTGCGCCACCAGCACCTTGGGACCCTTTTGCGGCGTGGTGAGCGCCTCGCGCAGCGTGTCGCGCATCGTTTCCACGTCGTAGGTGCGACGCACCGTCTTCACCCACTGCACACCGACGCCGCGCGCCGCCTGGTCGATCGCGTGGCCGGTGCTGCGACTGCGATTGTTCGCCTGCGAGGACGGGATGTCCTGGCCTCCGGTGGCGGCGGTGTAGTTGTTGTCGATGACGATGGTCAGGTTGTCGCCCTGGTTGAACACCGCATTGGCAATGCCGCTGGTCAGGCCGTTGTGCCAGAAGCCACCGTCACCCATGATGCTGATGGCGCGCTTTCCCGATTGCGTGTTGAAGGCGCCCCCGCTGGCTGCACCCAGCCCGTAGCCCATGGTGGTATTGCCGATACCGAACGGCGGCAGGATCGAGAACAGGTGGCAGCCGATGTCGGCGCTCACGTGGTGCTCGCCCAGTTCGCGCTCGAGCAGTTTCATGGCCGTGAAGATCGGACGCTCCGGACAGCCGGTACAGAAGCCGGGCGGACGTCCCTGCACGTTTTCGGCGAGGGCCGCAGCATCCGCGCCGGTCGGCAGCGCACTCCCGGGGCTCCTCGCGCCCATCCCGGATGGCGCCGGCGTTGCAAGCCGGTCGTAGCGCTCCAGGAAGCGGCGCACGCCGGTCAGCACCGCCAGCGTGGTGTACTCGCCGGCCATCGGGAGCATGTCCTTGCCGTGCAGCATCGCGGCCACGCCGTGGCGGCGCAGGATCGCCGCAAGGTTCTGCTCGATGTAGTCGGGCTGGCCCTCTTCCACCAGCAGCACCGCCCGCTTGCCGGCGCAAAAGCGCAGCACCTCGGATTCGATCACCGGATACGCGACGTTCATCACGTACAGGGGCACGCTGGTGTTGCCATAGACATCGGCCACGCCCAGGCGCTCGAGCGCGCGCGCCAGCGCGTTGTAGTTGCCCCCCTGCACGATGATGCCGATGTCGTCGCTGTCGGCGCCGAAGAACTCGTTCAGGCCATGTTCCTCGATGAAGCGCACGGCCGCAGGCCAACGCTGCGCGATCTTCTCCTGCTCGTGGGCAAAGGCGGCCGGCGGCAGGACAATACGATCGACATCGCGGCGCGGTGTCTCCATCGCCACGTGCAAGGGAAACGGCGAGCGCCGGTTGTCGGCGGCCACGAAGCTTCCGTGCACGTGACAGGCGCGGATGCGCAACTGCAGCATCACCGGCGTGCGGCTGGCCTCCGACAATTCGAAACCCTGCCTGACCGCCGCCACGATGCTCGGCAGGTTCGGGCGCGGATCGAGCATCCAGATCTGCGACTTCATCGCGAACGCGTGGCTGCGCTCCTGCATGATCGAGGAGCCTTCGCCGTAGTCTTCGCCGACGATGATCAGCGCACCGCCGGTGACGCCACCCGACGACAGGTTGGCCAGCGCATCGGAGGCCACGTTGATGCCCACCGGCGCCTTGAAGGTGACCGCCCCGCGCAGCGGGTAGTTCACCGATGCGGCCAGCGTGGCTGCCGCGGTTGCCTCGTTGGCGCTGTTCTCGAAGCGGATGTCGTACTCGGCGAGGATGTCCTGCGCATCGGCCAGCACGTCCATCAGGTGGGAGATCGGTGCGCCCTGGTAGCCCGCCACGTAGGCCACGCCCGATTCGAGCAGCGCCTTGGTGACCGCCAGGATGCCTTCACCACTGAACAGCTCGCCCGCGCCCAGGCGCAGCTTCTTCACCTCTTCGACGAACGATCTTTCGGCCATCTGGCGCCCCACGCATGCAA
>CAZXLV010000039.1:0-15605 GCA_964641405.1 uncultured Limnobacter sp.
AGCGTTAGGTGGAAAGATCGTTGCCGAGGAGACCTTCCAAAGCGCTGATCGCGACATGTATACGCAGTTGACCAAGATCAAGGCGCAGACGTTCGATGCATTGTTCGCCATCGGTAACGTCGAACAAGTGGCGTTCGTATATCGCCAGGCCAACGAGTTGGGCTACAAAGGGAAGATATACAGCGTGTCTGCCGGCACTGCGGCGCAGTTCCTGAAGGTGGCCACCCCCGAGCAGATGAAGAATGGCACCGAAATCTATCTGGTGGCTTTCGACCCGAACATTCTCGGGCCAAAAGGCAAGCAGTTCGCGGCTGATTTCGAGAAGCGCTTCAAGCATGCGCCGGATGCGACAACCGCCAACTCCTACGACATGTTCTGGGTGCTCATGGAAGGTTTGAAGCAGGCCGGCACGACAGATTGGAGGAAGGTGGCTGACGCCATTCGCGAGATCGGAATCCCCGAGCAGGCGTTGCTGCCCTATTCCCTCTTGAACGGCAAGCTCTTCGACTCGAATGGACAGGGTTTCGCGCCGATCGGAGCATTCGACTGGAAAGACGGTAATTGGGTCTTCAGAGAGTTTCTCCCGGGTGATCCGCAGGGATTTTCGAAGTTCCTGTCGCAGCAGGTGAAGAAGAAGTAGCGCGCTGTGGTGGGTTGGGGCTCTACGTCGGTAGGGCCCCTTCGATGAAGGGGGACTGGTTACGATGGGTGGTCCGGAACTCTTGCAGCAGATAGTCAACGGCCTGGCTGCTGGTAGTGTCTACGTGCTGATTGGATTGGGTCTATCCCTGGTGTTCGGAATTCTGGGCATCGCACACTTCGCCCATGGGTCGGTCGCGATGCTCGGGGGTTACGCGACACTCATTCTCATGAAGCATCTTGGCATTAATCTCTGGGTTGCCATACTGGTGGCCATGCCGATAACTGCGATCGCTGGCGTATTGATCGAGAGGCTATTCTATCGTCCGGTGCGAGAGGCGCCGCCAATAAACACGTTCATCATTGCACTGGGCTTGATGTTCATTTTGGACAACATCTCGTTGCTAGTTTTTGGACCGGAGCAGACTCTCATACGATCGCCGTATACCGATGTCGTCAGCGTCGGATCGGTCAGCGTTGTCGCATTACGAATCTACATGCTTGGAAGTAACCTGGTTCTCCTGATTGCGCTTGTCGTCCTGCTTCAACGCACGAAGCTTGGTCGCGCAATTCGCGCGGTGGCACAGAATCGTGATGCGGCTGCCATGGTAGGGGTGAACGTGGATTGGGTTTCCGGGGCGGTTTTTGCGATCGGATCGGCACTGGCGGCTGTTGCGGGTGCTTTCGTGGGATCCCTGACTGCTCTATATCCTTCGATGGGCGAAGAACTGGTGCTCAAGGGCTTTGCCGTCATGATCCTGGGCGGCATGGGTAGTCTTGTCGGAGCCGTGTTGGGCGGCCTGATCATCGGCTTGACGGAGAGCTTGGGTGGGGCGCTCATCTCGTCGGCCTACAAGGGCAGTTTCGGGTTCGTCATATTGATCCTGGTGCTGTGGTTCAGGCCGTCGGGCATGTTTGGCAAGGATGTCTAAATGAGCTTGTTACGGTCGGGTTCCCGGTACGGCAGATCCGATTTGACGATCTGGATGGTCTTGTTGCCGATTTTGATAGCGCTTCCCATGCTTATAGAGAAGGTGTATTACCTGCACCTGGTCACGATAATGTTGATATGGGTCATATTGACGCAAGGGCTCAATGTGATCCAGGGGTATGCCGGCTATGTTTCGATTTGCCAGGCCACGTTTTTCGGCATTGGGGCTTACACATCGGCGCTCGTGACAAGCAAGCTCGGTTGGCCGGTTGGCACGGGATTTGCGGCCGCGTCGCTGACCGGTCTCCTCTCGGGGGTGTGGATCGGGTGGCCATCACTGAAGATGAAGGGGCACTATTTCGCCATCGCTGCGATGGCTTTTGCGGTGTTGGTTAGTTCGGTGATGCTCAATTGGAAGGTGCTTACAGGGGGAGACGCGGGGCTGCAAGGCATTCCGCGCCCGGGGTTGGAGCTGTGGGGATTTGAGTTTGGAAGTCCGCAGGGTTATTACTACTTGGTACTGATTGCGGCGGTTCTGAGCGTGGTATTTGTCGGGCGGCTTGTTCGCTCCCGAGTTGGGCGAGCGATAATCGCGGTGCGCGAGAACGAGGCGGTGGCAGCGGCGATCGGGATCGATACGACAAGGAGTAAGCGGCTGGCATTTGGCATCAGCGCAATTCTTGGGAGTATCGCCGGGGCATTCTACGTTCACTATATCAACTTCGTGAACCCGACCCCATTTCATCTGGGCATATCGTTGAACGCAATCTTGGCGGTCATCATTGGAGGGGCGGGGACTGTCTGGGGGCCAGTCATCGGATCGGCGCTGGTGGTTTTTCTGCCGGAATACCTGCGTGTGGCTACGGAGTACCGTATGGTGATCTACGGCACTTTGATTATTCTGGTGATGATTTTCATGCCTCGTGGGGTCATGGGGATTCTCGAGCGTGTGGCCGATAGGGTGGGGCAACAAGCCAAGGGTTTGATCGTTTCGGGTGAACGATTGAAATAATGGCTTTCCTCTTTTACGGAGCCGCTCGCGGAACATCACTCTAGGTTCTGCACCTGCTCGCGCATCTGCTCGATGAGCACTTTCAGTTCGATCGATGCCGCACCCAGGTCGATGGCGGCGGCTTTCGAACCGAGCGTATTGGCCTCGCGATTGAACTCCTGCAGCAGGAAGTCGAGCCGCTTGCCCACCGGGCCGCCGGCCGCGAGGATGCGGCGCAACTCGGCGACGTGGGCATGCAGGCGCGACAGTTCCTCCGCGATATCGATGCGCAGGCCGTAGGCGGTGACTTCCTGGCGCACGCGAGCCATGGTTTCCTCGCGTGGCACCGGGGCGTCGGCCTGTTCGAGCGCGCCGCGCAGGCGCTCGACGAGTTTCGCCTGCCAGGCCTGCAACAGTTCGGGGCTGCGCTGCGCAAGCGGTTCGACAATGGCATCGATTGCATCGGCGCGCTCGAGCATGAACCCGGCCAGCTTGCAGCCCTCGCGCGCGCGGCTGTCGGTGAACTCGGCCAGGGCTGCGTGCACCGCGGCGAGCAACTCGGGTGCAAGCGCTTCCGCGCCGGCTGCCTCGCCGAGGATCCCCGGCCAGCGCAACACCTCGGCGACGCTCGGCGGCGCCGACTGGGGCATCGCATCGCTCACCTGGCGAGCCAGGTCCGCCAGCTGGGCAAGCACGCGTGCGTCGATGGCGGGCGCCGCCCCGGCCGGCAGTTGCGGGCGCAGCCCGATGCGGCATTCCACCTTGCCGCGACTCACCTCCGCGGTGATGGCAGCGCGCAAGGCCGGTTCGGCTGCGCGCAGTTCGTCGGGCATGCGCAGTGAAAGATCGAGGAAACGCGAGTTGACACTGCGGATCTCGACGCTGAGCTGGCCGGCTGCGGTGTCACGCACAAGCTGCGCGTAGCCGGTCATGCTGTGCAGGGGGCGCCGTTCGGCGGCTGGCTTGCTCACGGTTCGGTCTTTGTGGCGGGAAGTCTTTAGAATGCTCGGATCACCAGAACCGACGGCCGGACCAGTCCAACGGACGCAATGGGTACCCAGACAAACGCGCCACTGCCCCCGGGGCTCGAGATCGGCGGATACCGCATTGTAAGGAAGATCTCCAGCGGGGGATTTTCCATCGTGTACCTGGCTGAAGACGACGCCGGCGAAAAGTATGCGATCAAGGAGTACCTGCCGAGTTCGCTGGTCAAGCGCAAGGCGGGCGAGCTGGTGCCGGAGATCGCCGCTGCCAGCGAACTGACGTTTCGCAACGGGCTGCGCTGCTTCTTCGAGGAAGGCCGGGCGCTGGCGCGCATCTTTCACCCGAACGTGGTGCGGGTGGTCAACTTCTTTCGCGCCAACGAGACGGTCTACATGGTGATGGCCTGGGAGCGCGGACGCAGCCTGCAGGAGACGGTGCTGCGCCACCGCGCGCGCCAGGCCAACGCGATCCTGCCCGAGCGTCACGTGCTGCGCGTTTTCAACCTGGTGATGAACGGCCTGCGCGAGGTGCATGCCAATCGCCTGCTTCACCTCGACCTGAAGCCGGCCAACATCTACCTGCGCCTCGATGGCACGCCCCTGCTGCTGGATTTCGGTGCCGCGCGGCGCGCGCTCGATGCGCAGCCGCAGAAGTTGTTCCCGATGTACACCCCCGGTTTCGCGGCACCCGAACTGTATCGACGCACCCGGCAACTCGGTCCCTGGACCGACGCCTATGGCCTGGGCGCGAGCATGTTCGGCTGCATGGCCGGCCTGCCGCCGCAACCGGCCGATCAGCGCGAACTCGAAGACAAGGTGCCCGCGGCCATCGATGCAATGGCCGGCGCCTACTCGCGCGCGCTGCTCGACACGGTTGCCTGGTGCCTGAAGCTCGACCCACTCGAGCGGCCGCAAAGCGTCTTTGCGCTGCAGCGCACCTTGCGTCGGATCGAGGTGCCCGATGTCGCGGCACCAAGAGGCGGCTCGGTCGGCCGCTGGCTCGATACGCTGGCCGGACGTGCCGGCGCGCGACGGCGCAACGACGAAGGCCTGACGCTGCCCGGTTGAGGCGGAGCGATCCACGGAGCATCGATGCGCTTTTCGATCTATCAAGACAGCCTGGTGGGCGCACGCGCGTCCAACCAGGATCGCATGGGCTACTGCTACACGCGCGACAGCCTGCTGATGCTGGTGGCCGACGGCATGGGCGGGCACCTGCGCGGCGAGGTCGCCGCGCAACTCTCGCTGCAGGCGGCCGGCGCGTGCTTCCAGGCCGAGGCACGACTGGCGCTGGACGATCCGCCGGCGTTTCTCGATCGGGCGCTGCGGCGCGCCCACCGCGACATCATTCGCTACCAGGAACTGCACCGCCTGCCCGAGTCGCCGCGTACCACCATCGTCGCCTGCGTGGTGCAGGATGGCCACGCCTGGTGGGCACATGCCGGCGATTCGCGACTCTACTTCGTGCGCGCGGCGCGGCTGATGCGGCGCACGCGCGATCATTCCAAGGTGCAGAACATGATCGACCTGGGCCAGCTCGATCCGCGCGACAGCGATACCCATCCGGAGCGCAACAAGGTACTCAACTGCCTGGGCTCGCCCTTCGAGCCCACCATCGAACTCGGCGGCGGCATCGCGCTGGAGCCCGGCGACACCGTGATGCTGTGCAGCGACGGCGTGTGGTCGGCGCTGGGCGAGGCCGAGATCGTCGAGCGGCTGGCCGGCGCACGGGTGCCCGAGGCGGTGCCGTGGATGGTGCGCCACTCGGTGGAGAACGCCGGGCTGGGCGCCGACAATGCCACCGCACTGGCGATGAGCTGGGAAGGCGACGAGGCGGCTGGCGCGGGCCTGTCGTCGTGCGACGTGCCCGAGGGCGCCGTCACCACCACCATCGCGGTCGGTCTCATCGACGAGGTGGCACCGGGCGAGGCGATGAGCGACGACGAGATCGAGCGCACCATCCGCGAGATCCGCGAGGCGATCGCGCGTACCGGCGGTGCCTGAGCCCCACCTGCCTGGAAGCCGTTCATGTCGATCCGACCCAGCGGGCGTGCGCCCGACGCCTTGCGCCCGGTGCGCATCACGCGCGGGTTCACCCGCCATGCCGAAGGCTCGGTGCTGATCGAGTTCGGCGAGACGCGCGTGCTGTGCACGGCCAGCGTCGAGGACAAGGTGCCGCCGTTCCTGCGCGGCGCCGGCCGTGGCTGGCTCACTGCCGAATACGGCATGCTGCCGCGCGCCACCCATACCCGCGGCGATCGCGAAGCCGCGCGCGGCCGGCAGAGCGGACGCACGCAGGAAATCCAGCGCCTGATCGGCCGCAGCCTGCGGGCAGTGTTCGACCTGCAGCGGCTCGGCGAGCGCACCATCACGCTCGATTGCGACGTGCTGCAGGCCGATGGCGGCACGCGCACGGCCGCGATCACCGGCGCCTTCGTGGCCGCGCATGACGCGGTCAGCGGCCTGATGGCTGCCGGCGCCCTGCAGGAGAGTCCGCTGCGTGATTTCGTTGCGGCGGTGTCGGTGGGCCTGTACCAGGGCTGCGAGGTGCTCGATCTCGATTACGCCGAGGATTCGTCCTGCGACACCGACCTGAACGTGGTCATGACCGGGACGGGCGGATTCGTCGAGGTGCAGGGTACGGCCGAGGGCGAGCCATTCACGCGCGCGCAGATGGACCGCCTGGTCGAACTGGCTGCCGATGGCATCCGGCGACTGATCGCCGCCCAGCGGGCCGCGCTCGCCCTGCAATGAAGCTGCGACGCCTCGTGCTGGCGTCGAACAACGCCGGCAAGCTGCGCGAATTGCAGGCCTTGCTGGCCCCGCTCGGGTTGGCGTGCGAGGCACAGTCTGCCCTGGGGGTCGGCGAAGCGGCCGAGCCCCATGCCACCTTCGTCGAGAATGCGCTGTCCAAGGCGCGCCACGCCAGCCGCGCCACCGGCCTGCCGGCATTGGCCGACGATTCGGGCCTGTGCGTCGATGCGCTCGGTGGTCGGCCGGGCGTGCTGTCGGCGCGCTGGGCGACCGAGCGCGCGCGGGTGGCCGAGCGCGCGCGGGTGGCCGACCCCGGCAACGCCGATGCGGCCAACAACGTCCAGCTGATCGCGGACCTCGCCGGACACGACGATCGCCGCGCCCACTACTACTGCGTACTGGTGCTGCTGCGCACGCCCGACGATCCGCAGCCGATCGTGGCCGATGCCAGTTGGCACGGCGAGATCGTCGATCAGGCACGCGGTAGCGGCGGCTTCGGCTATGACCCGCACTTCCTGCTGCCCGAACTCGGCTGCACGGTGGCGCAACTCGACGCGCAGCGCAAGAACGTGCTCGGCCACCGCGGCCAGGCGCTGGCTGTGCTGGTGCAGCGATTGCGGCGCGATCGGCTCATCGAGGCGCCGTGAGCACCGGCACCGGTCCCGATCGTTCGGCGCCGATGGGGCCGCTGGCGACCGCGTTGCCGCCTTTGGCGACGTTGCCTGCGGCAGCGTCGTCCGCGGACACGTTGCCTGCCGTCTCGTCGGCCTTGCCGCTATCGCTGTACGTGCACTTGCCGTGGTGCCTGAGCAAGTGTCCGTATTGCGACTTCAACTCCCATCAGTGGCGCGGTGGCGATCCTGCCGCCCCGCCCGAGGCGCGCTATCTCGATGCCCTGCAGGCCGACCTCGAGGCCGCGCTGCCCGCCATCTGGGGGCGCGCCGTCTCGACCGTGTTCATCGGCGGTGGCACCCCGAGCCTGTTTTCGCCGCAAGGCATCGATCGCCTGCTGACCCTGATCCGCACCCGCGTGCGCATGGCGCCCGATGCCGAAGTGAGCCTGGAAGCCAACCCGGGCACCTTCGAGGCGCAGCGCTTCGCCGCCTACGCGCAGGCCGGCGTCACCCGCCTGTCGATCGGGGTGCAGAGCTTTTCCGACCCGGCGCTGCGCGCGCTGGGTCGCGTGCACGATGCACGCCAGGCGCGGGCGGCAATCGAGGAGGCCGCGCGCAGCTTCACCCAGTTCAACATCGACCTGATGTATGCGCTTCCCGGCCAGGCCCTGGCGGACCTGCGCGCCGACCTGTCGGCGGCACTCGACTTCGCGCCGCCGCACCTGTCGCTGTATCACCTGACGCTGGAAGCGGGCACGCCGTTTGCACGGCGACCGCCGCCGCTGCCCGACGACGACTCCGCCGCCGACATGCTCGCGCTGGCCGAAGACATGCTGGGTGCGCACGGCCTGGCTCGCTACGAGGTGTCGGCCTGGGCGCGCCCTGGCGCGCGCTGCCGGCATAACCTGAACTATTGGTCGTTCGGCGACTACCTCGGAATCGGTGCCGGCGCCCACGGCAAGCTCTCGTTTCACGATCGCATCGTGCGCGAGGCGCGGCTGCGCCACCCCGAGCGCTACATGACGGCGGCGCTTGCCGCTACCGACATAGTGGACGAGCGGCGTACCCTGTCGAGCGACGATGCGCCCTTCGAATTCATGCTCAATGCGCTGCGCCTGATCGACGGCGTGCCTGCTGCGCTGTTCGCCGAGCGCACCGGCTTGCCGCCGACAACGATCGCGCCCGTTCGCGCGCTCGCCATCGAGCGCGGCTTGCTTGCGAACGAGCGGCATCGGTTGCGCGCGACACCGCTGGGGATGCGCTTCCTGAACGACCTGCTTGGCATGTTTCTGCCATGAGATCGACAAGGTGCAGGGGAGACTGATGATGGACGCGATCCGCAACACGATGATGCCGGTGCCGCTATCGCTGAACCGCCTGCTCGAGCACGCGGGCGCGCAGTTCCCCCACACCGAGGTGGTATCGCGTCTGCCAGACAAGTCCTTGCGACGGCACAGCTTCACCGAACTGCATCGGCGTACGCTGGCACTGGCCGCAGCGCTGCAGCAACTGGGACTGCGCAAGGGCGAGCGGGTCGCGACGCTGTGCTGGAACCACCATGCACACCTGGAATGCTACTTCGGGATTCCGGCCGCTGGCGGTGTCATGCACACCCTGAACCTGCGCCTGGTCCCCGACGAGATCGGCTGGATCGCGCAGCACGCCGACGATCGCTTCCTGGTGGTCGATGACGTGTTGCTGCCGCTATATCGGCAGTTTGCGGGCAAGCACCGCTTCGAACGGGTGATCGTATTCCCCTTCAGCGGCGCGCCGCTTGCGTCCCACGAGGCCGCCCCCGGGATCGCCTTCGACGATTACGAGCAGTTGCTGGCGCAGGCGCCGTCCGGTTGGCGCTACGGCCAGCACGACGAGAACGATGCCGTGGCAATGTGCTACACCTCGGGTACCACCGGCAAGCCCAAGGGCGTGGTCTATTCGCATCGCTCCACGGTGCTGCATTCCCTGTCGTGCGCGCTGCCGGATTACGTCGGGCTGTCGTGCCGCGACGTCGTGCTGCCGGTGACGCCGATGTTTCACGCCAACTCCTGGGGCATCCCCTACGCTGCGGTGATGCTGGGTGCAAAGCTGGTGTTCCCGGGCCCGCACCTGCACGCGGAGGATCTGCTCGACCTGATGCAGGAGGAACCGCCCACGCTGGCGCTCGGCGTACCGACGATCTGGCTGGCGATCATCCAGGCGCTCGAAGCGCATCCGGGCAAGTGGCGCCTGCCCGCAGGCATGCGCAGCATGGTGGGTGGCGCGGCCGTGCCCGAGTCGCTGATTCGCCAGTTCGAGCGTCATGGCGTGCGCCTGGCGCAGGGCTGGGGCATGACCGAGACTTCACCGATGGGTTCGCTGTTCTTCGAGAAGCCCGAACTGCACGGTCGTATCGGCGAGGACGAATGGTTTGCGCGCAAGGCGCTGGCGGGTATTCCGGGGCCGCTGGTCGAGGCGCGGATCATGGGTGAAGGCGGCTTGTGCGCGTGGGATGGGCGCTCGGTGGGGGAATTGCAGGTGCGCGGACCATTCATCGCGGGCGCGTACCATCGGGAAGCAAGCGATGCGGACAAATTCACCGGGGATGGCTGGTTGCGTACCGGCGATGTGGCCGCCATCGATGCGCAGGGTTATATCCGCATCGCCGATCGCACCAAGGACCTGATCAAATCGGGCGGCGAATGGATCAGTTCGGTCGAATTGGAAAACGCGATCATGGCTCACCCCGCGGTGGCCGAGGCAGCCGTGATCGCGGTCGCACATCCGAAATGGATCGAACGCCCGCTGGCCTGTGTGGTGAAGAAGCCCGGTGTGGTGCTCGCTGCTGCCGACCTGCAGGCATTCCTGGCCCCGAAGTTCGCGCCCTGGCAATTGCCCGAGGCGATCGAGTTCGTCGATGCGGTGCCGCGCACCTCGACCGGAAAGTTCTGGAAGGCGAAACTGCGTGAGCGCTATGCAGGCTGGCAATGGCCGTCGCACCATGATCGTGCGGAAAGTTGACGCGCACCGAAATGGTGCGCACCAGGCGAGGGAATCGCCTGTCCTGGACGCATCGGGCGTCGGGATGGGCGCGCGGCACCGACATGGCATGAAATCTGCTTTTTACCCCTTGAACCATTGAACCACCCCGTTTCCAGGAGAACTCCGGCATGTCCAGCGTCAAAGACGTGATGAAACTGATCGCCGACAACGAAGTGAAGTTCGTCGATCTGCGCTTTACCGATACGCGGGGCAAGGAGCAGCACGTCACGGTGCCGGTGTCGGCCTTCGACGAGGACAAGTTCGCGGCCGGGCACGCCTTCGACGGCTCGTCGATCGCCGGCTGGAAAGGTATCGAGGCCTCCGACATGCTGCTGATGCCCGATCCGGCCACGGCGAACATGGATCCGTTTCGCGAGGAGGCCACCTTGCTGCTCACCTGCGACGTGATCGAGCCTTCCGACGGCAAGGGCTACGGGCGCGACCCGCGCTCGCTGGGCCGGCGTGCCGAGGCCTACCTCAAGTCGACCGGGCTCGGCGACACCGTCTACTTCGGCCCCGAACCCGAGTTCTTCATCTTCGACTCGGTGACCTGGAACGTCGACATGTCAGGCTGCTTCGTGAAGATCAACTCCGAGGAAGCCCCCTGGTCCACCGGCAGGGAGATGGAGGGCGGCAACCTGGCGCACCGGCCCACGGTGAAGGGCGGCTACTTCCCGGTACCGCCGGTCGATTCGTTCCAGGACATGCGCTCGGAGATGTGCCTGATCCTGGAGCAGATGGGCGTGCCGGTGGAAGTGCACCACCATGAGGTGGCCGGCGCCGGCCAGAACGAGATCGGCACCCGCTACTCGACGCTGGTGCAGCGCGCCGACTGGCTGCAGTTGATGAAGTACGTCATTCACAACGTCGCACACAGCTACGGCAAGACCGCCACCTTCATGGCCAAGCCGGTGGTGGGCGACAATGGTTCGGGCATGCACGTGCACCAGTCGATCTGGAAGGAAGGCCAGAACCTGTTCGCCGGCGACAAGTACGCCGGGCTGTCCGACTTCTCCCTGTACTACATCGGCGGCATCATCCGGCACGCGCGCGCGCTCAACGCGATCAGCAATCCGGGCACCAACTCGTACAAGCGACTGGTGCCGGGCTTCGAGGCGCCGGTCAAGCTCGCCTATTCCTCGCGCAACCGCTCCGCGTCGATCCGGATTCCCTATGTGAGCAATCCCAAGGGCCGGCGCATCGAGGTGCGCTTTCCCGATCCGACCGCCAACCCGTACCTGCTGTTCGCCGGGTTGATGATGGCCGGCCTGGACGGCGTGCAGAACAAGATCCACCCGGGAGAGGCGGCCGACAAGAACCTGTACGATCTGCCACCCGAAGAGGATAGCCAGATCCCGACAGTGTGCGCCGCGCTCGACGAGGCCCTGGTCTACCTGGACAAGGACCGCGAATTCCTTACCCGTGGCGGCGTGTTCAGCAACGACCTGATCGACGCGTACATCGAGCTGAAGATGGAGGAGGTCACGCGTTTTCGCATGACCACCCACCCGATCGAGTTCGACATGTACTACAGTCTGTAGGAACGGCTCCCCGCAGCGGGGCGTGCTCGCAGGTCGGCTGCAGCGCCCCGCAGATCGGTCGACCTTGCGGCCGGTTTGAATCCCCGCACGTGCTGCCTTACACTGGCCGCGGACTTCCCGCCGAGCCATGACCGCATCGATCCCCGTCCCGAGCCCGAGCCTGCGCGTACTGTGCTGCGCCGTCCTTGCCCTCGGCCTGGCCGCCCCGGCTGCGGCGCAAGTCTATCGTTGCGAGTCCGATGGCGGCGTGCCGATCTACCAGGGCACGCCCAATGGGCGCAACTGCCGGCCACTCGATCTGGCGCCGCTCACCACCATTCCGGCGCCGAAGCTGCCGACGGCGCGCGCGCCGGCCGCCGCTGGCGGTGCCGCGGCGCGTCCCTCGCCCGAGGATTTTCCGAAGGTCGACGTGTCCACGCAACGCGCCCGCGATTCCGATCGCCGACGCATTCTCGAAGACGAACTCCGCAAGGAAGAGGGCCGCTTGACCGAGCTGAAGGACGAGTACAAGGGCGGCGAGCCCGACCGCCTGGGCGGCGAGCGCAATTACCAGAAGTACCTCGACCGGGTCCAGCGCCTCAAGGAGGACATCGACCGCGCCGAGGGCAACATCGCATCGATCCGTCGCGAACTCGGCACGATCAAGGAATAGCGGCGATCGCCAGGGCCCGCTCGCGCGCACCGACCGTCCGAAGGCCGCCATCGGCGCTCAGCGGCCTCGACCTGCTGCCCAGCGCCGTAGCCGTGCTCGATGCCCACGGTGGCGTGGTGTTCCTGAACCAGGCCGCCGAGCAACTGCTCGAAGTCTCGCAACGCTTCGTGGCGGGGCAAGCCTTTGCGGGCCTGTTCGTGCAGGGCGGCGCGATCGACCAGCTGTGCGCCGAAGCGCGCAGCGGTGCGTTCGAGGAAAAGCGTACCGATCTCGTGCTGGCGCGCGCCGGCCACGAGCCGCAGGAGCTGTCGGTCACTGCGCTGGTCCTGCATGACGGTCCGGGCGCCTTGCTGCTCGAGTTGCGTGAGCGCGACCAGCGCTGGCGCGCCGATCGCGAGGCGCGCCTGCTCGAATCGTCCCGGGCCAACCGTGAACTGATGCGCAACCTGGCGCACGAGATCCGCAATCCGCTCGGTGGCCTGCGCGGTGCGGCGCAGTTGCTCGAATCGGAACTCGACTCGCCCGCGCTGCGCGAGTACACGCAGGTGATCATCAAGGAGGCCGATCGCCTGCGCGACCTGCTCGATCGGCTGCTCGCGCCGCAGCGGCACCCGCGCATCGTGGGGGAGGTGAACATCCACGAGGTCTGCGAGCGGGTGCGCTCGGTGGTGCTCGCGGAGTTTCCGCTAGGGCTGGTGATTGCGCGCGACTACGACGCCAGCCTGCCGGAGTTTCGCGGTGATCGTGAGCAGCTCATCCAGGTCCTGCTGAACCTGGTGCGCAACGCCGCCCAGGCGCTGCAGGGTCGCGGCGAGATCCTGCTGCGCACGCGCATCGCGCGCCAGGCCACGATTGCGGGGCGCCGCTGGAAGCTGGCACTGGACTTGCATGTAATCGACAACGGCCCCGGCGTACCGGAGGAGATCGCTGATCGCATCTTCTTTCCGCTCGTCAGTGGCCGCGACGGCGGAAGCGGTCTCGGATTGACGCTCGCGCAGACCTTCGTGCAGCAGCACGGCGGCCTGATCGAATGCGAGAGCCGGCCCGGGCACACCGACTTCCGCATTCTGCTGCCCTTGCCTTGAGCGGGAGTCGCAATGAACGCAGTGTGGATTGTCGACGATGACCAATCGATTCGCTGGGTGCTCGAGAAGGCGCTGACGCGCGAGGGACTTGCGGTGCGTGCCTTCGCTTCGGCGGGCGAGTGCCTGCGCGCGCTCGAGGACGAGGCACCGCAGGTGCTGGTGTCCGACATCCGCATGCCGGGTGCCAGCGGCATCGAGTTGCTGCAAAGGGTGCGCGAGCGCAAGCCGGATACGCCGGTGATCATCATGACCGCCTATTCGGACCTGGACAGTGCGGTGGCGGCCTTCCAGGGCGGCGCGTTCGAATACCTGCCCAAGCCTTTCGACCTCACCCGCGCGGTGGAGCTGATCCGGCGCGCCGTCGACGAGCGCGCGCGCGAGGTGGCGGACGACGACAGTGCCGATGTCGCGGTCGACATGCTCGGCCACGCGCCGGCCATGCAGGAGGTGTTTCGCGCCATCGGTCGCCTGTCGCAATCGATCGCCACGGTGCTGATCACCGGCGAATCAGGCACCGGCAAGGAGCTGGTGGCACGCGCGCTGCACCAGCACAGCCCGCGCGCGGGGGCGGCGTTCGTGGCCCTGAACACCGCGGCCATCCCGCGCGAGTTGCTCGAGTCGGAGCTGTTCGGTCACGAGCGCGGCGCGTTCACCGGTGCACAGCAGTTGCGCCGCGGTCGCTTCGAGGAAGCCGAAGGCGGCACGCTGTTCCTGGACGAGATCGGCGACATGCCGCCCGAGTTGCAGACGCGCTTGTTGCGCGTGCTCTCGGATGGACAGTACTACCGCGTCGGAGGCCAGCGACCGCTCGAGGCGCGCGTGCGCGTGATTGCCGCCACGCACCAGGATCTCGAGGCGCGCGTGCGCCAGGGGCTGTTTCGCGAGGACCTGCTGCACCGGCTGAACGTGATCCGCCTGCGCCTGCCGCCGCTGCGCGAACGTACCGAAGACATCGCGCTGCTGGCGCGCCACTTCCTGCAACGCAGCGCACGCGATCTCGGCGTCGAGGCCAAGCGCCTGAGCGACGGGGCGCTGCAGGCAATGTGCCGATTCGCGTGGCCGGGCAACGTGCGCCAGCTCGAAAACGTCTGCAACTGGCTGACGGTGATGGCGCCGGCCCAGACCGTGGACGCGAAGGACCTGCCGCCCGAGATGCGCGCCCTCGCCGCCGGTGAGGGTGTTGGCGCCGTCGCTGCGTGGCGCGCGGGCGATGCGCGGCCGGTGACCGCCTCGGCTGTGCCGGACGCGGCGGCGTCCCCGCAGCCCGGCTCCGGTTCAGCGCCGGATGCGGACGTCGCGAACTGGCCGGATCTGCTCGAGCGCGCGGTGGCCGCGAGCCTGGCCGCGCAGCCGCTGGCGAGCCGCCAGGAGGGGCGCAGCGACCTGATGGATCGACTCACGCGCGAATTCGAAGGCGCCATCATCCGCGCGGCGCTGCGCCACACGCGCGGGCGGCGCATCGACGCGGCGCTGCGCCTGGGCATCGGGCGCAATACGATCACCCGCAAGATCCAGGAGTTGCACCTGGAAGAGGCGCGCAGCGGGGGGTGAATCCGGGGTGCGAGGCCGGGACCCTGGCTACGATTTCTGCAGTGCGCCCCGGATGCTGCCCGCATCGAGGTGGGCGATCACCGGAGCGTGATCGGAGGGACGCGCGCCCTTGCGCGCATTGCGATCGATTTCGCATGCCTTGACGTGTGCGGACAGCGCGTCGGCGACCAGGATGTGATCGATGCGAAGGCCGGCGTTGCGGGGAAAGGCGAGTTGCCGGTAGTCCCACCAGCTGTAGATTCCGGACGGCTGCTCGAAGAGGCGAAACGCATCGGCAAAGCCGAGCGCGAGCAAGCGCGCGAAGCGCTCGCGCTCGCGCGGCGAGCACAGCACCTGTCCTGCCCAGGCAGCCGGGTCGTAGACGTCGCGATCGTCGGGCGCGATGTTGAAGTCGCCCAGCAATACCGTGGGCAGGGGCGAGGGCTGTGCCAGCCACTCGATGAGCGCATCGATCCAGCGCAGCTTATAGTCGTACTTGTCGCTGTCGATCGACTGCCCATTCGGGAAGTAGGCGCAGATCACGCGCAGGCCACCGAGTTCGGCACTGAGCAGGCGCTGTTGCGGATCGGGAAACAGCGGATTACCGACCAGCACCGAGGCGGGCCGACCCAGCGAATCCTGCCGTGCGAGAATCGCCACGCCGTTGTAGGTGGGCTGGCCGGCGTGGCTGCTCTGGTAGCCGATGGCCTCCAGTTCGGCACGCGGGAATTTCTCGTCGCGCAACTTGGTTTCCTGCAGGCACAGGACATCGACCGGGTTCGCAGCGAGCCAGTCGATGACGCGCGGCAGGCGCACGTTCAGCGAATTGACGTTCCAGGTGGCGAGTTTCATGGTCGCAGGGGCAAG
>CAZXLV010000040.1:0-7311 GCA_964641405.1 uncultured Limnobacter sp.
GCGCCAGCATCATGAAGATGAAGGCCTGCAGGGTGATGATCAGGATGTGGAAGATCGCCCAGCCCAGCCCGGTGAGGAAGTGCAGCCCGATCCCCCACCAGGTGACGCTGGCGCCCAGGATGGCGATCAGCATGAAGATCAGTTCGCCGGCGAACATGTTGCCGAACAACCGCATCCCGAGCGAGACGGTCTTGGCCAGGTACTCGATGATCTGCAGGGCAAAGTTGAACGGGGCCAGGAACCAGTGCGCGCCGAACGGTGCACTGACCAGCTCATGCAGGAAGCCGCCGAGGCCCTTGATCTTCAGCCCATAGTAGATCGAGGCGCCGAGCACCACGATGGACAGCGCCATGGTGCCGTTGAGGTCGGCGGTGGGCACCGCGCGCATGTAGTGAAGGCCGATCTTCGATGCCAGCCAGGGGAACAGGTCGACCGGGATCAGGTCGATGGCATTCATCAGGAAGATCCACACGAAGGTGACCAGCGCCATCGGCGCAATGTAGGCGAGGTCGCCCTTGACGATGGTGCGCGCCTGCTCGTGCACGAACTCCACGATCGACTCGATCGCGCCGACGAAGCGGTTGGGCGCCCCGGAAGTCGCCAGCATGGCGGCCCGGTGCATCAGCCAGCCGGTGAGGATCGCGGTGAGCACCGACCAGAAGGCGGTGTCCCAGTTGACGATGGCGAAATCGACGATGTGCTTCTGGGCCGCGCCGGAAGAATTCAGGTTCGCCAGATGGTGGACGATGTATTCGGAGGCGGTCGGAGCAGCGGCGGCCATGTTTACCTGATTCTCTCGCGTTGGCGATGCTTTTCTTCGAGCTTGTCCTCGCCTCCGGGTAAGGAGCGCACGAAAGCCAACGCGAAAAGCGGCGCATTGAGCGCGACGATCAACCCGATCAGCAGCGGCAGCCACCGGATGTCCGGTACGGTCTTCACGATCACTCCCAGCAGGAGCACCGTGAGGCCGATCTTGGCGAACTCACCCAGGAAGAACACCACCGGATAGGACTCCGGGGTGCGCTTCCTGTGCAGCGCCAGGCGCAGCGCGAACAAGCCATTCGGGACGATCGCCACGACGCCGCCCAGCATCAGGAACCGGGCGCTTTCCCAACCTGACACCAGCCCCGCGACGAGCGCGAGGACAATGACGGAGGCGATCTGCAGTCCAACGGCGGCCAACATGTTGCAAACGTATCGGCGGCGCCAATGGCCCGCATTGGGCAAAGACGCGGAATTCTAGCGTTTGTACCGAGGGGGGTCAAACGGTCGTTGCGCCGCAACATCGATCCGGCACGCGGAAATGAGGCGCGCCGGCCGCGCGCAAGGGCGCGCCCACGCCAGGCGCACCGCCACCGGTTTCCGGTCAGAAGCTGTGAATCAATCGGCCGTGCCCGGAAGGCACGCTGAAATGCGTCCGATCGAGGCGCAAAGCGCAGCCATATCGGGGATATGGCGAGCATTTGCAACGAAGAGCGGGCGCATTTCGGCGTGCAGGACGGGCATGGACGATTGGTTCACAACTTCTCAGTCGTCGATGGCGACGCCCAGGCGCTCCAGCAGACCTTCGAACTGGTCGAGGCTGGCGAAGGCAATGGTCAGGCTGCCGCGCCCCTTCGCATTGGTGCGCAGCGTAACGGGTGCAGCCAGGGCATCGGCCAGTCGCTCCTGGACCCGCCGCAGGTCGGGATCGGGCGGCGAAGGGCCGCGCCGCGTGCCTTGTCCTGCCGCATCCGACTGGGCCTGCTGCACCAGCTTTTCCGTCTCGCGCACCGACAGGCGTCGCTCGACCACGCGGTTGGCCAGCATGATCTGCTCGGCGGCACCCAGCGAGAGCAGTGCACGCGCGTGTCCCATGTCGAGGTCGCCCGCGAGCAGCATGGTCTGCACTGCTTCGGCGAGATTGAGCAGGCGCAGCAGGTTCGACGTCGCGCTGCGCGAACGACCCAGCGTGTCGGCCGCCTGCTCATGGGAGAAACCGAACTCGCTGATCAGGCGGCGAATCGCTTGCGCCTGCTCGAGCGGATTGAGGTCTTCGCGCTGGATGTTCTCGATCAGGGCCATGGCGAGCGCCTGCTCGTCGGCCACGTCCCGGACCACCACCGGCACCTGGGCCAGGCCGGCCAGTTGGGCCGCGCGAAACCGCCGCTCGCCAGCGATGATTTCCCAGCGGCCGCTGTCGAGCGGGCGCACCACCAACGGCTGCATCAGACCGTGGGTGCGGATCGAGGCCGCCAGTTCCTGCAAGGACGACTCGTCCATGCGTGTGCGCGGCTGGTAGCGGCCGGGTTGCAGTGCAGCAAGACGCAGGGAAGTGATCGCGTCCGCCTCGCCGTTGCCGGGCGAGCCATCGTTGCCGCCCAGCAATGCGTCGAGGCCGCGTCCGAGTCCTTTTGGCTTGGGTCTGCTCATCGCTCAGGCCTTTTCGGTTGCCGCCGCGGTGCGCTGGGCGAGGTGGCGTGCCTCGTCGAGCAGGCGCACGCGCTCGATCAGTTCGGCCCCGAACTCCAGGTAGGCGCGCGCGCCCTTGGAGTGCGGGTCGAATACCAGCCCGGGCAGGCCAAAGCTCGGCGCTTCGGCGAGGCGCACGTTGCGCGGAATGACGGAGCGGAACACCTTGTCGCCGAAATGCTGCTCGAGTTGAGCCGACACCTGCTGCGCCAGCGTCACACGAGGGTCGAACATCACCCGCAGCAGCCCGATGATCTGCAACTCGGTGTTGAAGTTAGCATGCACTTTCTTGATCGTGTTGACCAGGTCGGACAGGCCTTCGAGCGCAAAGTACTCGCACTGCATCGGGATGATGACCCCATGGGCGGCGCAGAAGCCGTTCAGGGTCAGCATGGACAGCGAAGGCGGGCAGTCGATCAGGATGAAGTCGTACTGCTGATCGACCTGGGCCAGGGCATCCTTGAGGCGCGTTTCACGCGCTTCGAAATCGACCAGTTCGACTTCGGCGCCGGCGAGTTCACGGTTGGCGGGCAGTACGGCATAGCGCCCTCCCTCCGACCACAGAGTCGCTTCGATCACGTCCGACAGGCCGATCAGCACCTGGTAGACCGAACGCTTCAGGACGCGCTTGTCGATGCCGCTGCCCATCGTCGCATTGCCCTGCGGATCGAGGTCGACGAGCAGGGCGCGACGACCGTGACGAGCCAGGGCGGCGGCGAGATTGACCGTGGTGGTGGTCTTGCCGACGCCACCCTTCTGGTTGGCGATGACGAAGATCTTTGCCATGCTGAGTGGTTCGTTTCCGGTGAGCAAGCGCTTACAGATCAATTGAAGCAAGTAGCCACTTTCACGCCTTTGGCCTTCGGTTGCAATCTGCTGTGTCGTGCGCGGCCGGCAGGCGATCGTTCGGGGAGCGTGCGAGCAGGACCAGGCAGCGCTCGGCATCAAGGTCGGGCACGGCGAGCGGCAGGCAGGCACGGACCGTCCAGGGTGTGGGCAGTTCGGCAATCTCGTCAAGGGGTGGCACGCCCTTCATCGCGGCGACGGTGGTGGCGGGGCCGACCAGGGGCTCGACGGCGCGCGCAAAATCGGCCAGCGAGGCAAACGCTCGGCAGATGATCAGATCGGGGAAATGCCCCGCGGGCGCGCCTTCGACGGGTGCCGGCAGCGCCTCCACCCGAGATTCGGCGACAGTCACATTAGCAAGCGCCAACTCCGCCTGGCATTGGCGAAGAAAGGCTGCCTTCTTGCCGGTCGGCTCTACCAATCGGACCTGCACCGCCGGCCAGGCCAGGGCCAGCACGATGCCGGGCAGGCCGGCTCCGCTGCCGACGTCGAGGACCTGTCCGGTCGGCCCACCGTCCCGCATCGGGAGGCATGCGGCGAGCGGAGCAACGACGGCCAGGCTGTCCAGCAGATGATGAGACAGCATTTGCGCGGGGTCGCGAATGGCGGTGAGGCTGTAGGTCGTGTTCCACTTGGCAAGCAAGGCGAGGTAGTCGAGCAGGCGTCGCACGACTTCGCTGCGCTCCGGCAACCTGAGCACGGCCAGGCCAGCCCGCAGTTGCCGCGCCAGCGCATCACGATCGAAGGCGCGGGGTACGCCGCCGCGCGCCGCCGGAGCGCCGCGACGCATCCGGGTCGCCGTCGCGTCACCCGTGCGGGTGGGCGCGCGCAGCCGGGTCAGGCTGGCCGGCGGACGCTCAGGCGGCACGCTGGTCGCCGCCTTTGCCGGACCCGGCGCTTCCCCGACGTTTCTTCAGGTACACCAGCAGCAGCGAGATCGCAGCCGGGGTCACGCCCGCGACACGCGCAGCCTGGCCAATGGTCTGCGGCCGTTGCCGCGCCAGATGCTGGCGCACCTCGATCGACAGGCCGCGCACCTGCTCGTAGTCGAAATCGGCCGGAATCGGCAGCGATTCGTTGTGCGCCTGGCGTGCAATCTCGCTTTGCTGGCGGCCGATGTAGCCGGCGTACTTCAACTGGATGGCGACCTGCTCGAGCACCTGCGGATCATCGACCGGTACCGGCCCGCCCAGTTCGGCGATCATCGGATAATCGACTTCGGGGCGTCGCAGCAAATCTGCAAGCGAGTGCTCACGCTCGAGCGGATACCCTAGCACAGCGCTTGCTCGCTCGGCCGAGAGCGTGCGCGGATTGAGCCAGGTGCTACGCAAGCGTTGCAGTTCGGCCTCGATGGCATCGCGCTTGCGGCTGAAGGCATGCCACCGGGCGTCGTCCACGCAGCCGAGGTCACGACCGATCGCGGTGAGGCGCAGGTCGGCATTGTCTTCGCGCAGGCTGAGGCGGTATTCGGCGCGACTGGTGAACATCCGGTAGGGCTCGGAGACTCCGCGTGAAATCAGGTCGTCGACCAGCACGCCGAGATAGGCCTCGTTGCGCTGCGGGCACCAGGGTTCGCGCCCCTGGACCTGCAGCGCGGCATTCAGTCCTGCCAACAGACCTTGCGCGGCCGCCTCCTCGTAGCCCGTGGTGCCGTTGATCTGGCCGGCGAAGAACAGGCCGCCGATGGCGCGCGTCTCGAGCGAGCGCGTCAGGGCGCGAGGATCGAAGTAGTCGTATTCGATGGCGTAGCCGGGGCGCACGATGTGGGCACGCTCCAGCCCCGGAATGGAACGCAGCAGTTCCAGTTGCACGTCGAACGGCAGGCTGGTCGACACTCCGTTCGGATAGAACTCGCGCGTCTCCAGTCCCTCGGGTTCGAGGAACACCTGATGCGAATCCTTGTCTGCGAAGCGATGGATCTTGTCTTCGATCGATGGACAATAGCGTGGACCCACTCCGCCGATGACGCCCGTATAGAGCGGGCTTCGATCAAGTCCGGCACGAATGATGTCGTGCGTGCGCGCTTGGGTGTGAGTGATCCAGCACGGTACCTGACGAGGATGCTGGGCGGCATTGCCCAGGTAGGAAAAAACCGGCACCGGGTCGAAATCGCCCGGTTGCTCCTCACAGCGGGAGAAATCGATGCTGCGGCCGTCGATGCGAGGCGGCGTGCCGGTCTTCAGGCGACCCTGCGGCAACTTCAGTTCGCGCAAGCGATGAGCCAGCGAGATCGAGGGCGCGTCGCCGGCACGGCCGGCAGGATAGTGCGCCAGGCCGACATGCACCAGTCCGTCGAGAAAAGTGCCGGCGGTCAGCACGACCGCACGCGCGCGAAAGCGCAAGCCGAGTTGGGTCACCGCCCCCGCCACCCGTTCGCCCTCCAGGATCAGGTCATCGACCGCCTGCTGGAACAACCACAGGTTCGGCTGATTCTCCAGGCGCGTGCGAATTGCCCGCCGATACAGCACGCGATCGGCCTGGGCGCGGGTTGCGCGCACCGCCGGTCCCTTGCTGGCGTTCAGGATCCGGAACTGGATGCCCGCCTCGTCAGTGGCTGCGGCCATGGCGCCGCCCAGGGCGTCGACCTCCTTGACCAGATGCCCCTTGCCGATCCCGCCGATCGACGGGTTGCACGACATCTGGCCCAGCGTCTCGATGCTGTGGGTCAGCAGCAGGGTCTTGCTTCCCATGCGCGCGGACGCCAGCGCCGCTTCGGTGCCGGCGTGGCCGCCACCCACGACGATGACGTCGAACTGTTGCGGGAAGTCGATACTTGCCATGGTGAACGTGCCGAGTCAGCAGCGGTGAATGAGTCCGGCATGCCCGAATGGACCGCCGGAACCGGCGTGTCGGCTTTGTTCACGCCTTCTTGGGGTCGCCGCAAGCCGAGCGGAAAGGATACCTTCAGTTGTGGCCGGGGCAGGGATACGCGAGCGCGGATTATAGGCGCTGTGGCTGTCAAGTTGAAGGTGTTTCACGTGAAACGGGCCGCTGGCGCCGGATCTGGGCGGCCCGGGCCCCCAATGTCGGTCCGGGGGCCACCAATGACCATGCGTTTCGTGAGTCACTCGACCCGAATGCCGCGACTCTCCGGTACGAGGAGGCGGCGTGCTCGGCCTAGACATCATGGTCGCCCGCCAAAGCGCGGGCGACCTAGGGCGTACTGTCCGATTGCAAACCGGCGGCGCAGGCCGATTGCGAAGCCTGGACCGCCGAAGCCGCGCCCTGCCCACCGCGGGCATCGACGCTCGGCTTGCCCCAAACCGGAGGCATCAGCGAATCGAGGTCATGCCGGTCCCGATTCGCAGTCAAGCGGCGCGAATCTCGAGACGGGGATGTGGACAGCTTCGCCGCTTCTCAGGCGATGGCCTATTGTCGGCACTCCCCCAGGCGGCTGTATATTGACAGGAAATCGATCGAACTCGCGGATCAGAAGCTTTCCGGGTTCTGGCAAGAGGGATGCAAATGTCGAAGAACGTTGGTGGTTGGGAGCGCCTCGCACGCATTGTCGCGGGCCTGGTGCTGATCGTACTGTCCCTGACGGGCACGATCGGCGTCTGGGGGTGGATCGGTCTCGTCCTGCTGGCGACTGGCCTGTACGGCTGGTGCCCGATCTATCGGCTGCTGGGCAGGAACACCTGCACGACGAAGAACTGAGGCACCTGTTCGTGCCTGGCTCAGCCTGCCGCGCCCGGTGACGCCTGCCCGCGGCGGCACGACGCGACTTCGCGCGGGACAACTCCGTTGCGCGTCGCACCTGAGGGGCCCGCCGCTGAGTAAGGTGTAGCGGAGCGGCTCGCAGGCGGACGGCACCGGGGCGGGGCGAGTCACAGGGCACCCTCTGGGCGCGCAGGGCTGCCCGGGATGGTCAGTTGGCATCGGTACACGACCTCGTGCGGATCTCATCCGTGCTCCATCCACCGTTCGCAAGCGAACTCATTTCCGGCTCCCGGCGCGGGCGCATGCGCCACGCGGGGCAGGCGCCCGACTCGCGGCAATGTTTCCCGTGAAACG
>CAZXLV010000040.1:7411-15432 GCA_964641405.1 uncultured Limnobacter sp.
CGTCGACCTGGTAGCTCTGGTCAGTCAGTCGGTCTTCGTCGAGCCATTCGACATCCGGTCCAAACCGCCCCTGCCCAGCCAGGTCGAGTGTGAGGTGCACACCCAGGCCGCCCGGCGCGGGAATCGGATAGATCAGGCGCGAGAAGGGGCAGCGGCCCGCCAATGCAAAGTAATTGCCCTTGGCCAGGTGCAGGGATGGCACGCAGGCCGGAGCCAGACCCTCGATCCTCGCCGCCAGCGCTTGCGCGCCGAGTCCCGCAGCGTTCACCAGTTCCCGGCAATGCAGTCGCATCGCAGATCCGTCGCCAGCCGTGTCCAATTCGAAGCCACCCGAGCTTGCAAGCCGGACAGCGCTCACGCCACTGAGGACCGCCAGCATGGCGCCGTGATCCGCGGCCTCGCCCAGCAGCGAGCGCATCAAGCCATGGCTGTCGACGATACCGGTGCCCGCCGACCACAGCGCGTGACGGCACGCCAGGGCCGGTTCCAGGGTCCTCGCCTCGTCGGCATCGAGCCATTGCAGCGCGGCCGCGCCGGCCGTCCGGGCAGTTGCCTCGATGCGCTCGAGGCCTGCCCGCTGGGCGTCCGTAGCCGCCACGATCAGCTTTCCGACGATCCGGTACGCGACCTGATGACTGTGGCAGAACTCGATCAGCAATTCCTTGCCCTCGACGCACAGCAAGGCCTTGAGCGAACCCGGTTCGTAGTACAGGCCCGCGTGGATCACTTCGCTATTGCGCGCGCTGGTCACCGTGCCGAACGCGCGTTCGCTCTCGAGCACGATCACCTCGCGTCCGCTGCGCGCCAGTTCGCGGGCAATCGCCAGGCCCACCACGCCCGCCCCGACCACTACCGTCTGCACGCTATCCATGTGTCTTCCCTTCCGGGGCGGATGCCACCGTTGCGGAGCCAGCTATCCGCATCTGCCGAAGCGTGCACTTGCTTTTTCTGCAAGGCCCTGCCATTCTGAACTCGCCAGCTGACCCGGCGAATCGGCGATGGTGCTCCCCTCACCGGCAAGGGTCCCGCCTGCGCGGCCCACCGTGCCTGGGGGCCCGGCGTACGCGCGCCTCGGACAGGCCGCCGGTGGCTTGCTACACCTTGCCGACGACATCCGCATCGGGCACCCCGAAGCGATGCGTCGCACCCGGTTCACGCGCCTGATCCGGCTTCGAATCCAGCATGGCGGCAGCTACGCTCAGGTGCGCGCCGATCGCGCGTGCCGGGTTCGGCCGCTTCGGCGCCCACTTCGTGCGCGGGCACGGTCGGCATCGACCACAGGCGGTCGCCATGGATGGCCGAAAGCTCGGGGCAGCCCAGGCTCACAGGCCGGCCAGGCACAGGTACTTCACTTCGAGGTATTCCTCGATGCCGTACTTCGAGCCTTCACGCCCCAGCCCGGATTGCTTGACTCCGCCAAAGGGCGCCTCGGCCGTGGAGATCAGCCCGGTGTTCACGCCGATCATGCCCGCTTCGATCGCCTCCGCCGCACGAAAGATGCGCCCGACATCGCGCGAGTAGAAGTACGCCGCCAACCCGAACTCGCTGTCGTTGGCGAGGGCGATCGCCTCCTCGTCGGTCTTGAAGCGAAACAGCGGCGCCACCGGACCGAAGGTTTCCTCGTGGGCAAGCCGCATCGACTGCGTGGCATCGGTGATGATGGTCGGCTCGAAGAACAGTCCGCCGCGCGCATGACGCTTGCCGCCCAGCACGAGCTTGCCGCCCTGGGCGAGTGCATCGGCCACATGCGCTTCCACCTTGCGCATCGCCGCCTCTTCGATCAGCGGCCCGATGACCACGCCGGGTTCCATGCCGGCGCCGACCTGGAAGTCGCTCACGCGGGCCTTCAACTTGCGTGCGAACGCGTCGTAGACGCCCTCCTGCACGTAGAGGCGGTTGGCGCACACGCAGGTCTGGCCGGCGTTGCGGTACTTCGAAGCGATCGCGCCCTCCACTGCCGCGTCGAGGTCCGCGTCGTCGAACACGATGAACGGCGCGTTGCCGCCCAGTTCGAGCGAAAGCTTCTTCACCGTGTCGGCACACTGGCGCAGCAGGATACGACCGACTTCGGTCGAGCCGGTGAACGACACCTTCCGCACGGTCGGATGGGTGCACATCTCGAGGCCGATTTCCGGCGACTTGTCGCCGTTGCCGATCACCACGTTGAACACGCCGGGCGGAAAGCCAGCCTGCTCGGCCAGTTCCACCAGGGCCAGCGCCGACAGCGGCGTGGCCTCGGCAGGCTTGGTCACCACCGTGCAGCCGGCGGCAAATGCCGGCGCCACCTTGCGGGTGATCATCGCGTTGGGGAAGTTCCATGGCGTGATCGCCGCGCATACCCCGATGCCCTGCTTGATCGCCAGCAGGCGCCGATCGGGCGCGGTGCTCGGGATCACGTCGCCGTAGGCCCGCCGTCCCTCCTCGGCGAACCATTCGACGAAGGAGGCGCCATAGGCGACTTCGCCGCGCGATTCGCCCAGCGGCTTGCCCTGCTCGATGGTCATCAACACCGCCAGATCCTCGGCGTTGGCGAGAATCAACTCATGCCACTTGCGCAGGATGGCCGCGCGGTCTCGCGCCGGGCGCGCCCGCCACGCCGGCAGCGCGCGCCCGGCGGCCTCGATGGCCCGTCGCGTCTCGGCCGCGCCCATGTCGGCCACTTCGACGATGATCTCGCCCGTGGCCGGATTGCTGACCGCGAAGCGGCCTCCCGCATCGGCGTCGACCCACTTGCCGTCGATGTAGCCCTTGCGCCTGAGCAGGCGCATTTCTGTCAACTGCAAAGTCATGGCTTCCTCCAGTCCGGCGTGCCGACCCTACGGCGCGCCCACCAACTTCAGTCCCAGCACGCCGGCGACGATCAGCGCGATACTGGCCAGTCGCAAGGCCGAGGCCGGTTCTCCCAGCAGCACGATGCCCAGCAGGGCGGTACCGACCGCCCCGATTCCGGTCCACGCCGCATAGGCGGTTCCGGCCGGCAGCACGCGCATTGCCAGCGCCAGCAACCAGAAGCTGGCCGCCGCCGCCACGACCACCACCACCGACGGCCACCACTTCGAGAAGCCATCGCTGTACTTGAGGCCCAGCGCCCACACGATCTCGAAGCCGCCGGCAATCGCCAGTGCGAACCACGCCTGCCCCGCCGACCAGTTCATCGCCCATCTCCGTGCCTGCTGCCCGAGCGCCTCACCTCGTCTCGCCCCGAGGCGCTCTCACTTCATGGTCGGCATGACGAACTCCGCCCCGGCCCGGATTCCGGTGGGCCAGCGCTGCGTCACCGCCTTCAGCCGCGTATAGAAGCGCACGCCTTCGGGACCGTGCATGTGGTGATCGCCGAACAGGGAGGCCTTCCAGCCACCGAAGGAATGGAATGCCATCGGCACCGGGATCGGCACGTTGATACCCACCATGCCGACCTGCACCCGGCTGGCGAACTCGCGCGCCGCGTCGCCGTCGCGCGTGAAGATCGCGCAGCCGTTGCCGTACTCGTGCTCGTTGACCATGCGCAGCGCGCCCTCGAAATCTTCGACGCGCACGATCGACAGCACCGGGCCGAAGATTTCCTCCTGGTAGATACGCATGCCCGGCCGGACGTGATCGAACAGGCTGCCGCCCAGGAAGAAGCCCTGTCCGGCGCCGGGTACGTGCAGCTCGCGCCCATCGACTACCAATTGCGCGCCTTCCTCCACGCCCAGCGCGACATAGCCGCGCACCTTGTCCAGGTGCGCGCGCGTCACCAGCGGGCCCATCTCGGACTCCCGGTGCATACCGGCGCCCACCCGGATGCCGGGCACGCGTTCGGCAAGCCGTGCCACCAGTCGATCCGCGATGTCGCCGACCGCCACCGCCACCGACACCGCCATGCAGCGCTCACCCGCCGAGCCGTAGGCCGCCCCGACCAGGGCGTCGACCGCCTGCTCCAGGTCGGCATCGGGCATGACCACCATGTGGTTCTTGGCCCCGCCCAGCGCCTGCACCCGCTTGCCGTAGTGGGACGCCGTCTCGTGAATGTACCTGGCAATCGGCGTGGAGCCCACGAAGCTCACCGCCGCCACGGCGGGATGGGCCAGCAGGGCGTCCACTGCCACCTTGTCGCCCTGCACGACGTTGAACACGCCGTCGGGCAGGCCCGCTTCACGCAACAGGCGCGCCATCAGCAGCGATGCCGAGGGGTCACGCTCGGATGGCTTGAGCACGAAACTGTTGCCGCAGGCGAGCGCGACCGGAAACATCCACATCGGAACCATGGCGGGGAAGTTGAACGGCGTGATTCCCACGCAGACCCCGAGCGGCTGGCGCATCGAATACATGTCGACGCCGCTGCCGACCTGTTCGCTGAACTCGCCCTTGAGCAGGTGCGCGATGCCGCAGGCGAACTCGACCACTTCGAGCCCGCGCGCCACCTCGCCATGCGCGTCGTTGAATACCTTGCCGTGCTCGGCGACGATGCACGCCGCCAGTTCATCGGCGTTGTGCTCGAGCAGCTCGCGGAACCGGAACAACACCCGTGCCCGCCGCAGCGGCGTGGTGGCCGCCCACGCGGGGAAGGCCGCAGCCGCTGCCCGCACCGCGGCGTCGACCTCGACCGCCGAGGCCAGCGCGACCTGGGCCGTTACCGAGCCGGTCGCCGGATCGTAGACCGGCGCGAAGCGCGCGCCCGGAGTCGGCGCGGCCACCTCCCCGGCGATCCAGTGACCGACCAGCGTGGCAGCCTGCGCCGGCACAGCGACGGGCGGCGCTGGTGCATCCGCGAGAGGGTCGTTCGAAGGGTTCACTTGCATCTCCTTGCCATCGAGCCGACAATGCGCCTGTTCAGTGGGCTGAACGGTGGTTCGGCTTTCTGAATTCGAGTGTAACCGCCAAGGCCATGATGTCAACCCGGTCCATCCAGTCCCGCTCGATCGAATCGGCCCGGCGCGCCGCGTCGCCAACGACGGCGCTGGTGCCCGCAGTCGAGCGTGCGGTGCGGCTGCTCGATCATCTCGCCGGCCTGCGCAGCCCGCAAGCGCAGGCCCAGTTGTCGCGCACGCTCGGCGTTCCCAAGAGCAGCCTGCACGGGCTGCTCAATACCCTGGTCGCCCTCGGCGTGGCGGCACGCAACGAGCGCGGCGAGTACGCGCTGGGCGCACGACCACTGCAGTGGGCAAGCGCCTTCGAGCAGCAGTCCGACGTCATCGCGGCCTTCCACGAGGCCGCTGCGCATGTGTCGGCCCTCGACGAAGAAACCATCATGCTGGCGGTACTCGACGGCGCCGACGTGCTGTACCTCGCCTGCCGCCCCGGCAGCCGCGCGCTGGCGGTCAACTTCCGCGTTGGTGGGCGCTTCCCCGCGCACTGCACCTCGAGCGGCAAGGCCATGCTGGCCAGCCTGCCGCCGCAACGCGTGCGCGCCCTGCTCGGGCAAGCCACCCTGCCGCGCCTGACTCGCCACAGCATCGGCAGCAGTGCCGCCCTGGCACGCCAGCTGGAGACCATTGGCCGCCTCGGCCATGCCGTCGACGACGAGGAGACCGCCGAGGGCATGCACTGCTTCGGCGCACCGGTGTTCACCTCGGGCCGCAGCGAAGCCGCTGCCGCCGTTGCAGTCAGCCTGATCAAGGCTTCCACCAGCGCGCGCCGGCGTAACGAGGTCATCGCGGCGATCCGCAGCCTGGCCGCCCGCGTGTCGCAACGCCTGGGCGCCTGACATGCCCGCCGCCAGCCAGCGCCCGATTGCCCTCACCCTGGGCGATCCTTGCGGCATCGGCCCCGAGATCGTGCTCAAGGCCTGCGCCGACCGCTCGATCACCACGCCCTTGCGCGTCATCGGCGACGCCGGCTTGCTCGCGCGCGAGGCTGCCCGGCTCGGCCTGGGCCTGCCAGCCCGGCTGGACTCGATCACCGAGTTGCCGACCGACTTGCCCCCGGGGCGCATCGATGCCCGCGCCGGCGACGCCGCCTGGCGCTTCGTGGTGCACGCCGCCGAACTCGCCTTGCGCGGCGAGGTGCGTGCCGTGGTCACCGCACCGATCGCCAAGGAAGCGCTGCACGCCGCCGGGCATCGCTATCCCGGCCACACCGAGTTGCTGGCCGAACTCTCCGGCGGCGTACCGGTGCGCATGATGCTGGCGAACCCCGAACTGCGCACGGTGCTGGTTTCGATCCACCTGTCCCTGCGCGAGGCCCTGTCGAAAGTCACGCACGACAACATCCTCGAGACGATTGTGATCGCCCACTCCGCATTGCAGCGAGCCGGTATTGCGCGTCCGCGCGTCGCCGTGGCGGGGCTCAACCCGCACGCCGGCGAGGCCGGCCTGTTCGGCCGCGAGGAGATCGAGGCGATCGCTCCAGCCGTTGCCGCGGCACGCAGTCAGGGCATCGAAGCAAGTGGCCCCTTCGCTCCCGACACCGTGTTCATGCGGGCACGCGGCCTGCGTGAGTTCGATGTCGTGGTGGCCATGTACCACGATCAGGGTCTGATCCCGATCAAGTATCTCGGCCTCGACGAGGGCGTCAACGTCACCCTCGGCCTGCCCTTCGTACGCACCAGTCCCGACCACGGCACCGCCTTCGACCTTGCCGGAAAGTCCGGCCCCGATGGCGGCGGACTGGCCAACCCGCTCAGCCTGTTGGCTGCCATCCGCGAGGCGGAAGCGCTCAGCGCCGACGCTACGGGCTGACCGCCGGGCCGCCGCGCGTCGCGAACCGGGAGTCACTTGCGTGCCCCTGGATGGCTTTTCACCGTTGCTGGTCGGCTTCGTCGATGCGCTCGCGCTGGCCCTGATTCTCGATGCCGCCCGGCGCGCCGACTGGCAGGCCTCGGTCGCCGAGCACGCGCTGTGGGCACTCGCTACCGCGGGCATCCTGCTGGCCCGGCAAATGAGCATCACCCTGCCCGGCGGCTTCACCGTCCACTACATCGGCGCGGCCTGGCTCGCGCTGTTGCTCGGCTACCCGCGCGCCGTGCTCTCGATGAGCCTGATCGCGATCGCGCATGCGCTGCGCTTCGGGGTGCCGCTGTCCAGCCAGGGCCTGCCCTTGCTGCTGCTCGGCATCGCCCCCGCCTGGCTGATCTGGCTGATCACGCGCGCCTGCCGCCGGTGGTTGCCGCCCAATCCCTTCGTGTTCCTGCTCGGCGTCGGCCTGATCGGGCTGTTCCTGGCGTATGCGCTGCCGCTGCTGGCCTCCGCGGCGCTGGTGGCGATGGCCATGGCGGGCGACGCCGCCCAGCCATCGGGGGCGCACGCCCTGGCCGTCTATCGCGAGTTGCTGTTGCCCTACGCCCTGCTGCTGGCCAGCGGCGAAGCCTGGCTGGAGGGCATGCTCACCACCCTGCTGGTCGTCTTCGCTCCGCGCTCGGTACGCCTGTTCGACGAAAGCTACTACCTGCGCCGTCGCTGAAGCAGCGGCCGGCGCCAGGAAAGGTGTCGCTGCTCCAGTCCGCCAGCCGCCGCTTCAGTCGGCCAGGCGCTGCTCCAGTCGTGCCCTGACCTCGCGCAGTGCCTGCGGCAGGCGCTGCGCCAGCCGGTCGAACAATTCGTCGTGCAGGAGCAGTTCGCGGCGCCAGGCGGCAGCGTCGATCGAAGCGATGCGCTGGTAGTTCCCGGCGCTGAATTCCAGTCCCTGCCAGTTCAGGTCGGCATGGCGCGGCGAGGTCCCGAAGACGTGCTCGATTCCGCCGGCGCGCTGCTCGATGCGTTCGACGATCCACGCCAGCACCCGCATGTTCTCCCCGAACCCGGGCCAGATGAACTTGCCGTGCTCGTCGGTGCGGAACCAGTTGACGCAGTAGATCGCCGGCAAGCGCGCGCCCGCGGCCTGCAGGCGCTGGCCCAGATCGAGCCAATGGGTGAAGTAGTCGCCCATGTTGTAGCCGCAAAACGGCAGCATGGCGAACGGGTCGCGTCGCACCACCCCGGTGGCTCCGGCCTGTGCGGCCGTCGTCTCGGAACCCATGGTCGCCGCCATGTAGACGCCCTCGACCCAATCGCGCGCCTCGGTCACCAGCGGCACCGTGGTCGAACGCCGGCCGCCGAAGATGA
>CAZXLV010000041.1:0-15380 GCA_964641405.1 uncultured Limnobacter sp.
GCCGCAAGGCCCAAGGCGACGGAAAGTGGAACAGAAAGCACACCGCCCAAGCGGCTCCGGTTCGCCGGACGTCGACGGCAAGGGTGAAAAGGTGAGGTAAGAGCTCACCGCGGCCGTGGTGACACGGCCGGCACGCCAAACCCCATCCGGAGCAACATCCAATAGGCACGCGCGCGGTTGCGAGACCGCACAGGACGGCCCGTCCGAGCGTGCGGGTAGATGGCTCGAGCGGCCGGGTAACCGGTCGCCCAGATGAATGATCGTCACGCCGGTTCGCCGGCGCACAGAATCCGGCCTACAGACCCGCTCCGCTATCTCCCCGAGAGGTGAGGTGCTTCACCTTTCACATTCACAACATGCGCCAACTTGTTCATTGAACAAGTAAAAGCATTTACCAGCTCACCTTCACGATCGTTCCTAAGTACCTGTTGTGACAAGAAAAACCCTTCTTTTGACTTGCCTTGCCCGGGGCTTTTCCGTAAAGTGCAGCTTCGTGTGAAAAAGTGCAAATTAGTGGGATAAAACCTACCCTGGCTGGAGGTTTGGTCCCGCACCGAGGTCGGGTCGGAAGGGCATGTTCCAGGGAAGTTCCGCGCTGCTGCTCGACGCCAAGGGTCGGATGACGATCCCGACGCGTCACCGTGACGCGCTTTCCGAGCAATGTAAAGGCTTACTGACCCTCACTCGCCATCCGGACGGCTGCCTGTTGCTGTTCCCGCGTCCGGTGTGGGAGGCGCATCGCGAGCGCCTCGCTGCCATGCCGATCGGCGCGCGTACCTGGACGCGCATTTTTCTGGGCAATGCGCTCGACGTCGACATGGATGGAACCGGACGGATCCTGATCTCCCCTGAACTGCGCGCCGCAGCCTCACTGACCCGCGAGGTGATGGTGCTGGGCATGGGTAGCCATTTCGAGGTCTGGGATGCCGTCGCGCTGGCGGCAAAAGAGCGTGAAGCGATCGAGGCCGGGATGCCCGACGCGATCGCCAATTTCAACTTCTGACCCGCCTGTGGCAAGCGAACGTGAACGCCCAGCCGAACCGGATGCAGACAGGCTCGGCCATCAGGCGGTGTTGCTCGATGAAGCGATCGAAGCGCTGGCAATCCGCGCCGATGGCCGATACGTGGACTGTACCTTCGGGCGCGGTGGGCACAGTGCGGCCATCCTCGGGCGCCTCGGCCCCGAGGGCCGCCTGCTCGCGTTCGATCGCGATCCGCAGGCAGTGGCCTGCGGGCGCCAGTGGAGCGATGCGCGGTTTGCGATCGTGCACGCGCGCTTTTCAGCCTTCGACACGGAGCTCGACCGACACGGCTTTGGCCAGGTCGACGGCGTGCTGCTCGACCTCGGCGTCTCTTCGCCGCAGCTGGACGATCCGGCGCGCGGCTTCAGCTTTCGTGAAGACGGGCCGCTCGACATGCGGATGGATCCGGGCAGTGGATCCCCGGTGCGCGACTGGCTGCTCAGTGCAACCGAAGAAGACATCGCGAAGGTGGTGAAGCGCTATGGGGAAGAACGGTTTGCTGTTCAGATTGCAAAGGCGATTGCTGCTCGCCGCCGGGACGCCGGCGATGCCGCACTTCGGACAACCGGGGAACTTGCCGCGCTCGTGGCAGGTGTCATCCGGCGCCGGCAGGGGCGTGCGCCGACGGCCAGGGATCCGGCCACCCGCACTTTTCAGGCTCTACGGATTCACGTCAATCAGGAGCTCGAGGAACTCGCGATAGTCCTGGACAAGGCGCTTGCGCGCATGGCGCTGGGCGCGCGTCTGGTCGTCATCAGTTTTCATTCGCTGGAAGACCGCATGGTGAAGCAATTCATGGCCCGCGAAGCAGGGCGCGACGCTCCGCGCGATCCGGTGACCGGAGCGGCGTGTCCGGTCGTGCCGCCGCGCCTGCGCGTGCTGCCCAGGGTGCGCGCGGCCGATCGGATGCAGGCGCCACGCGTGCGTGGCGGGCATGCGCGCGGCGCCAATCCGCGCGCGCGCTCGGCGCTGATGCGCGTGGCCGAGCGCATCTGAGCGCGCACACGGGAGCCAGCAGAGATGGTCCGGACCAACATCCTTCTCGCCATGGTGCTGCTGACCTGCGCGCTCGGGCTGGTCACCTCGCAGCATCGCGCGCGCGTGCTTTTCGTCGAACTCGAGCGCACGCAGGCGCAGGCGGCCCGGCATGAAGTGCGCTGGAACCAGTTGCAGCTCGAGCAGACGGCGCTCGCCAAGGCGTCGCTGATCGATGCCAAGGCGCGTCGCGAACTGGCCATGCAGTCGCTCACGCCCGAGCGGACGCTCTATCTGCTCTTCGATCCGGTCGAGCGCGTGGCGCGCGTCGGCGCGCCGCTGCCCGAGGCGCAGGCGTCCGCCCGGCGTGTGGGCGAGCGCGCCCATTCCCCGGCGGACCGCTGATGGCGCGCAACTCCAGGCACCACGTGCCGTTCGCGTCGCATCCGCTGTTGCGGGTACGGCTGCCTGCCTATCGCTCGCAGCTGGTGATGCTGCTGGTCGCGATCGCCTTCCTCGCGCTGGGTGCGCGCGCCGTCTGGTTGCAGGTGTTCGCGCAGACCTTCCTGCAGAAGCAGGGCGAACTGCGCTACACCAGGACCATCGAGCTACCGGCTTCGCGCGGCAAGATCCTCGATCGCAATGGCGTGGTGCTCGCCTCGAGCCTGCCGGCGCGATCGGTGTGGGCGGTTCCGGAACAGGTCGAGGCAAGCGGCGCGCAACGCGCAGCGCTGGCGAAACTGCTCGGCATCGGCGAGCGCGAATTGCGCCACAAGCTGGCGGAGGAGGATCGCAGTTTCGTCTACCTCAAGCGCCAGGTCGATGCCGACGTGGCCGAGCGGGTGACGGCGTTGCAGATCGCAGGCATTCACCAGCAGCGCGAGTACAAGCGCTATTACCCGCAAGGCGAGACGATCGCGCACGTGGTGGGATTCACCAACGTCGAGGATGTCGGCCAGGAAGGCATCGAACTGGCGAGGAATCCCGAACTGGCCGGTCGTGCCGGCAGCAGGCGGGTCATCCGCGACCGTCTCGGACGCGTCATCGAGGACGTCGAGGCGGTGCGCGAGCCGCGCAATGGCCACGACCTTGCCCTGTCGATCGACAGCAAGATCCAGTTCCTGGCTTTCGACGCGGTACGCGAGGCGGTGCGCGAAAACAAGGCCAGGGCGGGCGCCGCGGTGGTCCTGGACGCGCACACCGGCGAGATCCTGGCGCTGGCCAACTGGCCGACCTACAACCCGAACCAGCGTGGCCAGCTCTCGGGGGCGCAACTGCGCAACCGGGTGATCACCGACACTTTCGAGCCCGGCTCGACGATGAAGCCGTTCACCATCGCGCTGGCGCTCGAAAGCGGCCATGTCACGCCCGATACGGTGATCCAGACCGCGCCCGGCCGGCTTACGATCGGACACAGCACGATCGGCGACGCGCATGCCTACGGGCCGCTCACCGTCGAGCAGATCATCCAGAAATCCTCCAACGTGGGCACCGCCAAGATCGCCCTTGGAATGCCGGCGCAGAAGATGTGGGAGATGTACCAGGCGCTCGGACTCGGGCAGGCGCCGAGGATCGGCTTCCCCGGCGCCGTGGCCGGACGCGTGCGCCCGTATCGAAGCTGGCGCCCGATCGAGCAGGCGACGATGTCCTACGGCTACGGTCTTTCGGTCTCGCTGCTCCAGCTTGCGCGCGCCTACACCGTGTTCGCCAACGACGGTGAACTGCTGCCCCTGTCGATGTTCCGTACCGACGGCACGCCGGAAGGGCAGCGGGTGATCGGGGTGCAGACGGCGCGTGCGGTACGCCACATGCTCGAGATGGCTGCCGGCCCGGGTGGCACGGCGCCGCAGGCGCAGATTGCGGGCTATCGCGTAGCGGGCAAGACCGGTACCGCGCACAAGCGCGAGGGCGGGCGCTACGTGGGCAAGTACCTGGCGTCGTTCGTGGGCTTCGCTCCGGCGTCGGATCCGCGCGTCATCGTTGCCGTCATGGTCGATGAGCCGAGCGCGGGAAAATACTACGGTGGGCTGGTTGCGGCACCGGTCTTCGCGCGCGTCGTCGGCGATACGCTGCGCACCCTGCGCGTGCCGCCCGATGCGCCGATGGCCAGCCTGTCGGCACCGGCGTTGCCGGTCAAGGAGAGACTGTGAACGAAGCGACCGGGCAGGCGCCAATCGCGGCCTCGCTGGGAAGCTGGCTGCGTAGCGTGCTGGCGCCGGGCGCGGCGCTGGTCGCCGACAGTCGTGCGGTCAGGCCCGGTGATGCCTTCATCGCGTGGCGCGGCCAGACGGTCGACGGGCGCGACTTCATTGCGCAGGCACTGGCGCGCGGCGCTTGCGCCGTCGTATATGAGGATGACGGTCAGCCGACCAGCGGCGGCGAGCCGACGGTGCCGAGTCGTGCGGTGCCGGGCCTGTCCCGCCTTGCCGGGCCGATCGCCGCGGAATATTACGGACACCCGTCTTCTCGCCTGGAGGTGGTGGCGGTCACGGGTACCAACGGCAAGACCAGTTGCACCCAATGGATCGCCCGCGGCCTGGCGCGGGCGGGCCGCCGCGCGGCCGTGATCGGAACGCTCGGCAGCGGCATCGTGCCCGCCGACGACGCGCCGGTGGAACTCGACCATTTCGGCCTGACCACGCCCGACGCGGTGGCGCTGCAGCGCATGCTCGCAGGCTACGTCGAGGCGGGCGTACAGGTGGTGGCGATGGAGGCCTCCTCGATCGGCCTGGACCAGGGGCGACTCGACGGAACCGGGATCGACATCGCGGTGTTCACCAACCTGTCGCGCGATCACCTCGACTATCACGGCAGCGAGGACGCCTACTTCGCCGCCAAGCAGCGCCTGTTTGCCTGGCCCGGCCTGCGCGTCGCGATCGTCAATGGCGATGACGCGATGGCGCCGGCCATCCTCGATGCGCTGTCGGCGACGGTCACTACGGCCGCATTCGGCCAGTTGCCAGGCGAGCATGGCTGGCGTGCGCGCCGCAAGCTGTCGGCTTACGAGATCCACGACGAGCGCGACGGTACGCGCGTCTCGGTCGGCGGCGACTGGGGGCGCGCGCAGATCCGCGTGCAGGTGCTCGGACACTTCAACGTGGTCAACGCAATGGCGGTGGCCGCCGTGTGGATGAGCCTCGGGATGTCGTTCGACGAAGCGATGAAGCAGCTCGAGGCGCTGCGCCCGCTGCCGGGTCGCATGGAGCAGGTGATCGCCGAGCGATGCCCGCTGGTGGTGGTCGATTACGCCCATTCACCGGATGCCTTGCTCAACGTGCTCCAGGCGCTGCAGCCGCTCGCGCACACGCGTGGTGGCCTGCTGTGGTGCGTGTTCGGCGCCGGAGGCGATCGCGATACCGGAAAACGGCCGATCATGGGCATGGTCGCCGAGCGCTTCGCGGATCGGGTGGCGGTCACCAGCGACAATCCGCGCGGCGAGACGCCGTTCCGGATCGTGTCGGACATCCGGGCCGGCTTCATGCGCGAGCCCTGGCTCACCGAACTCGATCGCGAGGTGGCAATCCAGCGCGCCATCGAGGCTGCCGGCAAGGACGATGTGGTGCTCATCGCCGGCAAGGGACACGAGGACTACCAGGAGGTGGCCGGCAAGCGCCTGCCGTTCTCGGATCGCGAGGTGGCGCGCCAGTGCCTCGAACAACGCCAGGAGGCGGTGCGTGTTTGAGCTGCGCGAGGCCTTCGACTGGCTGTCGGCGGCCTGCCTGTATGGCGATGGTGCCACACGCATCAGCGGCGTCTCGACCGACAGTCGCGCCATCGCGCCTGGTGAACTGTTCGTTGCCTTGCGTGGCGAGCGCTTCGACGCGCACCAGTTCATCGGGCAGGCGCAGCGCGCTGGTGCGGGCGCCGTGCTGTTCGATCGCTGGGTGCCCGGCGTACGCGCACCGGCCATCTGCGTGACCGACAGCCGCCGTGCGCTGGGTGAACTGGCGGCCGGCTGGCGCCGGCGCTTCGCGCTGTCGCTGATCGCCGTCACCGGCAGCAACGGCAAGACCACCGTCAAGGAGATGATCTCGGAGATCCTGGCGGTCCACTACGGCGAAACCGGACGGATGGCCACCCGCGGCAACTTCAACAACGATGTCGGGGTCCCGCTCACCTTGCTGCGCCTGCGGGCGGCGCATCGTGCCGCAGTGATCGAACTGGGCACCAATCATCCCGGCGAAGTGGCCTGGCTGGCCGCGATTGCCGGCCCGGGTATCGCGCTGGTCAACAATGCACAGCGCGAGCATCAGGAGTTCCTCGACGGTGCGGAGGGGTCGGCACGCGAGAATGGTGCGGCGATCGCCGCCCTCGGCGCCGCCGGCATCGCCGTGTTTCCGGGTGACGAGGAATACACGCCGCTGTGGCGCGCGCTGGCCGGTGAACGCCGGTGCATCGAGTTCGGTTTGTTCGGTCCTGCCGGGGATGCACCGCCGGCCGCTCTTGCCGTGTCCGCCGCCAGCGACGCGCGACCGCAGCGCTTCGACCTTTCGCTGCCGGATCGACGCGTCGAGGTGGTGCTGGCCATCGACGGGGCGCACAACGTGCGCAACGCTCTGGCCGCGGCCGCCTGCGCACATGCGCTGGGCATCGACGCAGTGACCATCGCTGCCGGATTGGCCCGTTTTCGCCCCGCACCGGGGCGCCTGGCGCGACTGCGCGCTGCCAGCGGCGCACTGCTGATCGACGACAGCTACAACGCCAATCCGGATTCGGTGCGCGCGGCCATCGACGTGCTGGCGGCCTGCGATGCCCGGCGTGTGCTGGTGCTCGGCGACATGGGCGAGGTCGGCGCCAGCGGGCCCCGCTTTCATCGCGAGATCGGCGAATACGCCCGCGAGCGCGGCGTGGCGCACCTGCTCGGCCTGGGCGGGGCCTGCGCGCAGGCAGTGCTGGCCTTCGGCAGCGGCGGCGAACACTTCGAGTCGCTCGAACCGCTCGTCGAGCGCGCCCGCGGCCTGTGCGATGCCGACACGGTGTTGCTGGTGAAGGGCTCGCGTTTCATGCGCATGGAGCGTGTGGTGGCCGCGCTCGCCGGCGCCACGGCCGGAGCACCGGCCTGATGCTGCTCGAACTGTCGCAATGGCTGGCCAGGGACATCCGGGCATTCTCGGTATTCGGCTACATCACCTTGCGAGCGGTGCTGGCAACCCTGACTTCGCTGGCGATCGGCCTGATGTTCGGCCCCTGGCTGATCCGCAAGCTCACCGAACTCAAGATCGGCCAGGCGGTGCGCAGCGACGGGCCGCAGACACACCTGACGAAATCGGGTACGCCCACCATGGGCGGCGCGCTGATCCTGATCTCGATCGGTGCCTCGACCCTGTTGTGGGCCGACCTGTCGAACCGCTTCGTATGGATCACCCTGATCGTGACCATCGGCTTCGGCTGGATCGGCTGGATCGACGACTACCGCAAGGTCGTGCACCGCAATCCGAAGGGCATGTCGGCACGGGAGAAGTACTTCTGGCAATCGCTGATCGGGGTCGGAGCGGCGGTCTACCTGGCGTTCTCGGTGCCGGCGCAGAGCAACGCGCAGGCCATCGACCTGTTCCTGGATTGGGTGCGCAGCGGCTTTCGCCTCGACCTGCCGGCAGGCGCCGACCTGATCGTGCCGTTCTTCAAGAATGTCGCCTATCCGCTCGGCGTGTTCGGCTTCATCGTGCTGAGCTACCTGGTGATCGTGGGCGCCAGCAATGCCGTCAACCTGACCGACGGTGCAGACGGCCTGGCGATCATGCCCGCCGTGCTGGTCGCCTCGGCGCTTGGCCTGTTTGCCTACGTCACCGGCAACGTGGTTTTCGCGCGTTACCTGCTGATCCCCCACATACCGGGGGCGGGCGAACTGATCGTCTTCTGCGCGGCAATCGCCGGCGCCGGACTCGGCTTCCTCTGGTACAACGCGTATCCCGCGCAGGTGTTCATGGGCGACGTGGGCGCGCTCGCGCTGGGCGCTGCGCTGGGCACGGTGGCCGTGATCGTGCGCCAGGAGATCGTGCTGTTCATCATGGGCGGCGTGTTCGTGGTCGAGACCGTGTCGGTGATGATGCAGGTCGGCTACTTCAAGTACACACGGCGGCGTTACGGAGAGGGCCGGCGCATCTTCCGGATGGCTCCGCTGCACCACCACTTCGAAGTCGGCGGCGTCAAGGAGAGCCAGGTCGTGGTGCGATTCTGGATCGTCACCATGATGCTGGTGCTGTTCGGCCTTTCGACGCTGAAGCTGCGCTAGCCATGAGCGAAGCCTTCGCCACTCCACAGTTGCACCTGTTCGACCTGCACCAGCGTCAGGTGCTGGTGCTCGGGCTGGGCGCCTCGGGCCTCGCCATGGCGCGCTGGGCTGCGCATTGTGGCGCGCGTGTGCGGGTGGCCGACAGCCGCAGCGCCGATGGCAGTGACCTGCCGCAATGGCAGTTGCTGCGCGCGCAGGCGGGCGACTGCACAACGGCGATCGAATACGCCCGCGGCCAGCCCTGGAGTGCCCAGTGGCTGGCCGGTGTCGACCTGATTGCCTGGAGCCCGGGCCTGTCGATCGAGCGCGGCGACCCGGCACGCTTCCACGCGCTCGCGCGCGAGCGCGGCGTCGCAGTGGCCGGCGAGCTGGAACTGTTCGCACAGGCCCTGGCCGACCTGCGCGAGACCGGCTACGCGCCGAAGCTGCTGGCCATCACCGGCACCAACGGCAAGACCACCACCACCGCACTGGCTGCGCACCTGTGCCACGGCGCGGGCCTGGCCGTGCGGGCTGCCGGCAACATCGGCCCGGCGATGCTCGATGCCCTGCGCGAGGCCGTCATCAGCGACGACCTGCCGCAAATCTGGGTGCTCGAGCTGTCGAGCTTCCAGCTCGCGCTGTCGGACAGCTTCAGCGCCGATGCGGCGGCCATCCTCAACGTCAGCGAGGATCACCTCGACTGGCACGCGTCGATGGACAGCTACCTGGCGGCCAAGCAACGCATTCATGCGCACGCTGCCGTATCGGTATTCGATCGCGGCGATGCGGCGACGGCGCCGTCGCGACCCGAGCCGCTCGCGCCTGCGCGCGCGCAGGCAGCGCCGAGCCCGCCGGCGCGCATCACCTTCGGAGTCGATGCGCCGTCGGCAGCCGGCGATTTCGGCTTGCTGCGCGAGGGCGCGCTGGTCTGGCTGGTACAGGCGGTGGCCGACGACGAGGTCGCCGGCGCGGCCCGTCGGCGCCGCCAGCCGGCCTCGTTCACGTTGCGCCGGCTGATGCCGGCCGACGCCTTGCGTATCGGCGGCGTGCACAACCAGCTCAATGCGCTGGCCGCGCTGGCCCTGTGCAGCGCCATCGGCGTGCCGATGGCGCGCATGCTGCATGCGCTGCGCGATTACGCGGGTGAACCGCATCGCTGCCAGATCATCGCCAGCATCGAGGGCGTGGACTACGTCGACGACAGCAAGGGCACCAACGTCGGCGCGACAAGCGCCGCCTTGCACGGACTCGGCCGGCGCTGCTGGCTGATCGCAGGCGGTGACGGCAAGGGACAGGACTTTTCGCCGCTGGCCGAACCGGTGGCCCGACACGCCGCCTCGGTCTACCTGATCGGACGCGCCGCGGCACGCCTGCGCGACGCCCTGGCGGGCACCGGCGTGCCGCTGCTCGATTGCGCCAGCCTCCAGGAGGCCGTCGCGCGCGCCGCGGCCGATGCGCGAGCCGGCGATGCGGTGCTGCTGTCACCGGCTTGCGCCAGTTTCGACATGTTTCGCGACTATGCCCACCGGGCCGAGGTGTTCGCGCAATCGGTTCGCGATCTGGCCGAAGCGCGCGGCATTTCGCTGGACAGTCGATGCTGAGCCTGCGCCTGCCCCGGGTCGGCCGCGCCCAGGCGCGCCGCGCGTCGCGCCAGTCGGCCGCGGCCAGCGCCTGGCGCGTGGACTTCACGCTGCTGTGGCTGGTGGCCGGCCTGCTGCTGACCGGCCTCGTGATGGTGTACTCGGCATCGATCGCGTTGCCGGAATCGCCGCGCTTCTCCAACTATGCCTCCACGCACTTCCTGTTGCGCCATGCGATGGCGGTGGTGATCGGCGTCGGCGCCGGGCTGGTCGCGTTCGCCGTGCCGGTGCAGCAGTGGCAGTCGTGGTCGAAGTGGCTGTTCCTGCTCGGCCTGATCATGCTGGTGATCGTGCTCATCCCCGGTGTCGGCAAGTCGGTCTACGGAGCGCGGCGCTGGTTGTCGCTGTACGTCTTCAACCTGCAGCCTTCCGAGCTGATGAAGCTGTTCGTGGTGGTCTACGCGGCCGACTACACGGTGCGCAAGCAGGATCACATGCAGAGCCTGCGCAAGGGCTTCGCCCCGCTCGGGTTTGCGGTGGCGCTGGTGGGCCTGCTCCTGCTGCTCGAGCCCGACATGGGTGCCTTCGTGGTCATCGCGGCCGTGGCAATGGGCCTGCTGTTCCTGGGCGGGGTCAACGGCAGGCTGTTCTCGGCGCTGGTGGTGCTGGCTGGCAGCACCTTCTCGCTGCTGATCTGGCTTTCGCCGTGGCGACGTGACCGGATCTTCGCCTACCTGGCGCCCTTCGACGAGGCCAACACGCTCGGCAAGGGCTATCAGCTGTCGCATTCGCTGATTGCCTTCGGGCGTGGCGAGTTGTTCGGCGTCGGGCTCGGTGCCTCGGTGGAGAAGTTGCACTACCTGCCCGAGGCGCACACCGACTTCCTGCTGGCGGTGATCGGCGAGGAACTGGGGCTGGTGGGGGTACTGGTGGTGGTGGTGGCGTTCTTCTGGCTGACGCGGCGCATGTTCGAGATCGGACGACAGTCGATCAAGCTGGAACGCACCTTCGCGGGCCTGGTGGCCAAGGGGGTCGGCCTGTGGATCGGCTTCCAGGCCTTCATCAACATGGGCGTCAACACCGGCCTGTTGCCGACCAAGGGCCTGACCCTGCCGCTGATGAGCTACGGTGGCACCGGCATCCTGGTCAATTGCGTGGCGATCGGCCTGCTGCTGCGGGTGGACTACGAGAACCGCCAGTTGATGCGGGGTGCGGCGTGAACGGGCGCACCATCATGATCATGGCCGGCGGCACCGGCGGTCACGTGATGCCGGGGCTGGCGGTGGCAGCCGAAATGCGCGCGCGCGACTGGCGCGTGGTGTGGCTGGGCAATCCGGGCGGGATGGAAGCGACGCTGGTGCCCAGGTACGGCATCCCGATGCACTGGGTGCGCATCGGCGGCGTGCGCGGCAAGGGTTTCGCCAACGCACTGCTGTTGCCGTTCGTGCTGCTGCGCGCCTTCTGGCAGAGCTTGCGCGCACTGCGCATCACGCGCCCTGCGGTGGTGCTCGGCATGGGGGGCTACGTCGCCTTTCCGGGCGGCATGATGGCCTCGTTGCTGAACCGGCCGCTGGTCGTGCACGAACAGAATTCGGTGGCCGGACTGACCAACCGCCTGCTGGCGCGCATTGCCGACCGGGTGCTCGAGGCTTTCCCGGGCACGCTGCCCGGCGCGCAGTGCACGGGCAATCCGCTGCGCGCCGGCATGTTGCGCGACGATTCGCCGCAGCAGCGCTACGCCTCCCGCAGTGGTCCCTTGCAACTGCTGGTGGTCGGCGGCAGCCTCGGGGCCCAGGCACTCAACGAGGTCGTACCCGAGGCGCTGGCGCTGCTCGACGCGCAGGCGCGCCCGGCGATGGTTCACCAGAGCGGGCGCGGCCGCGCCGAGGCGCTGGCAAGCCGCTACCAGGCACTGGGCGTGAAGGCCACCGTGCTCGAGTTCATCGACGACATGGAGGCCGCGTACGAGCGCGCCGACCTGGTCATCTGCCGCGCCGGCGCCATGACCGTGGCCGAGATCGCGGCCGTCGGCGTGGCGAGCGTGCTGGTGCCGTTCCCGCACGCTGTCGACGACCACCAGACCGGCAATGCGCGCTACCTCTCCGATCACGGCGCCGCGCTCCTGCTGCCGCAGGCCGAATTGACAGCCGGGCGACTGGCGGGGCTGCTGGAGAGCCTTGCGCGCCCTGCGCTTGCCGGGATGGCACAGCGAGCCCGTTCACTGGCGCGTCCGGATGCGGCACGCCAGGTCGCCGATGTGTGCGAGAAGGCGGCGCGTGCAACATGAAGCACAAGGTCAAGCACATCCACTTCGTGGGCATCGGCGGCGCCGGCATGAGCGGCATCGCCGAGGTGATGCTCAACCTGGGCTTTCGCATCAGCGGCTCCGATGTCGTCGCCAATGCGACGACGCGCCGGCTCGATGCGCTCGGCGCAACCGTGATGCTCGGGCACGATGCCGCGCACATCGCGGGTGCCGATTGCGTGGTGACCTCCACCGCGGTGCGCGCCGACAATCCGGAGGTGATCGCTGCGCGCCAGCAGCGCGTGCCGGTGGTGCCGCGCGCCCTGATGCTGGCCGAGTTGATGAAGCTGAAGTACGGCATCGCGATTGCGGGCACGCACGGCAAGACGACCACCACCAGCCTGGTCGCTTCGGTGCTGGCGGCCGGCGGACTCGATCCGACCTTCGTCATCGGCGGGCGCTTGCAGAGCGCAGGCGCCAATGCACGCCTCGGCTCTGGCGAATACATCGTGGCCGAGGCAGACGAGTCCGATGCCTCGTTCCTGAACCTGACGCCGATGATCGCCGTGATCACCAATATCGACGCCGATCACATGGAGACCTACGGCCACGACTTCGCCCGCCTGAGCCGGGCCTTCGTCGAGTTCACCCAGCGCCTGCCCTTCTACGGCACGGCGGTGCTGTGCGTGGACGACCTGCACGTGCGCGAAATCATGCCGTTCGTGTCCAAGCCGATCATCACCTACGGCCTGTCCGAAGGCGCGCAGGTCCGCGCTGCCGGGGTCGCTGCCGAGGATGGGCGGATGCGCTTCACGCTGCTGCGCGAGGGCAGTCCTGCGCTGCCGATCGAACTCAATGCGCCAGGCCTGCACAACGTGCGCAATGCGCTGGCGGCGATCGCGGTGGCCGGTGAACTCGGCGTGGCCGATGCGGCAATCGTCAGCGCGCTGGCAGAGTTCAACGGAGTCGATCGGCGCTTCCAGCGCTACGGCGAGGTCGCCGTGCGCGCGGCAAATGGCGGCGGGTGCTTCACGCTGATCGACGACTACGCGCATCACCCGACCGAAATGGCGGCCACGCTGGAGGCCGTGCGCTGCGCATTCCCCGGTCGGCGCATCGTGCTCGCATTCCAGCCCCATCGCTACACCCGCACCCGCGACCTGTTCGAGGACTTCGTGCGCGTGCTCTCCGGCGTCGACGCGCTGCTGCTTGCCGAGGTCTACGCAGCCGGCGAGCCGCCGATCGTGGCCGCCGACGGGCGCGCGCTCGCGCGCGCGGTGCGCGTGGCCGGCAAGGTCGAACCGGTCTTCGTCGAAGACATCGCGGCGATGCCCGCGACGATCCTCGATTGCACGCGCGACGGCGACGTGCTGATCACCATGGGTGCCGGTTCGATCGGAGCCGTTGCGCAGCAGGTCAGGGAGGCCGCCGATGAGTGCTGAGGTGTCGATGCGTGCTGGCGCGGATGCCTTGCCCGAAGCGACAGCGCTGGGCAAGGTCGCCGTGTTGCTGGGCGGCCGATCGGCCGAGCGCGAAGTCTCGATGATGTCGGGCGCCGGAGTGCTGGCCGCCCTGCACGCCCGCGGCGTCGATGCGCACGCCTTCGATCCCGCCGAACGCCCCCTCGACGAACTGCGCCGCGAGGGCTTCGTACGCGCGTTCATCGCGCTGCACGGGCGCTACGGAGAGGACGGCACCGTGCAGGGCGCACTCGAGCTGCTGGGCATCCCGTACACCGGCAGCGGCGTGATGGCATCGGCCATTGCGATGGACAAGATCTACACCAAGCGCATCTGGATGACGCATGAGTTGCCCACGCCGGCCTTTGCGCTGGCGCGCAGCGCCGCCGAAGTCGGCGAAGCGGCGGCACGATTCGGACTGCCGATGGCCGTCAAGCCGTCGCGTGAGGGCTCCACGATCGGCTTCACCAAGATGGTGTCGGCCGACCAGGCGCAGGCGGCCTACGAGATTGCCCGGCGCCACGACGACGACGTGCTGTGCGAGGAATTCATCGACGGGCGCGAGCTGACCGTCGCGGTGATCGGCTCGGGCGCCGAAGCGCACGCGCTGCCGGTGATCGAGATTGTCGCGCCGGCCGGCAACTACGATTACCAGAACAAGTACTTCCGCGACGACACCCGTTACGTCTGCCCGGCCGAGTTGCCCCCGGCGCTCGCCGGCGAGGTGGCCGAACTCTCGCTGCGCGCCTACCTGGCGATCGGCTGCGAAGGCTGGGGACGCGTCGACGTGATGCTGCGCCGCACCGACGAGCATCCCTTCCTGCTCGAGGTGAACACCTCGCCCGGCATGACCGGGCATTCGCTGGTGCCGATGGCGGCCCGCGCGGTCGGATTGTCATACGAGGACCTGTGCCTGCGCATCCTCGCTTCGGCCAGCCTGAAGACCGCGGGGAATCCGTGAACGTCTGGCACAACGCGCGCGTCATGAACACGCTGGCCAATGCGGTCTGCGCCGCGACCCTGCTGGCGACGTGCCTCGCCGTGCTGTGGTGGCTGTCACAGCGTCCGGTGTTTGCGCTGAGCCAGGTGCGTATCGCGGCGGCCGACGGACACCCGCTCAGGCACGTCTCGCCGCTGCTGTTGCGCTCGGCGGTGGCGCGCGAAGTGCGCGGCAACTTCTTCGCGGTCGACCTGGATGCCGTGCGCGCGATCTTCGAGGCGGTTCCCTGGGTGCGCCACGCCAGCGTGCGGCGCATCTGGCCCGACGGGCTGGAGGTGAGTGTCGAGGAGCATCGCGCGCTCGCGCTGTGGGGCGACGGGCGCCTGGTCAACACCTTCGGCGAACTGTTCGCGGCCAATCTCGACGAGGCGGAAGAAGACGGCGAACTGCCCGAGCTGGCCGGCCCCGAGGGCAGCGCGCTGCAGGTGGCGCGCCGCTATGGCGAACTGCGCACGATGCTTGCTTCGCTGCGCGTGCAGCCCGATTCGGTGGCCTTGTCCCCGAGGCACGCCTGGACGGTGCGCCTGGACAATGGAACGACCTTGTTGCTGGGTCGCGACGAGGGCATGCCGATCGACCGGCGCATGGCGCGCTGGGTCGACACCTGGCCGCAGGTCGCCGCCAGCCTGAATCGCCGCATCGAGGTGATCGATCTTCGCTATCCGAACGGATTCGCAGTCCGCGCGCTGGCGCAGCTTGGCGACGGTCACGGGCGGGTGCCCGCGACGAAGCACTGAACCGAACGGACACCGGGATCACGGAATGACCAGAGACGCCAAGGACCTGATCGTCGGCCTCGATATCGGCACGTCGAAGATCGTGGCGATCGTCGCCGAGATGCGCGCCGACGGCCACTACGAGATCGTCGGGCTGGGCCAGCACGA
>CAZXLV010000042.1:0-15380 GCA_964641405.1 uncultured Limnobacter sp.
TGACCGGCGTGCGCAACTCGTGCGCGAGATCCGACGAGAAGTCCGACAGGCGCCGGAACGAATCCTCGAGCCGCGCGAGCATGTCATTGAAGGCCGCAGCGAGCGGCGCGAGTTCCTGCGGCATCGACTCCGGCGGCAGGCGCTCACCCAGCCGATCGGCCGAGACGCGGTGCATCAGTTCGAGCGCCTTGCGCGCGGGCGCGAGGCCGCGGCGCGCGGAGAGCCAGCCGAACAGCCCGGACAGTGCAATTCCGATCGCAACGCTCAGCCACAGGCTGTTGCGGAAGTCGGTCATGAATTCGCGATGGAAATCGATGTCGAGCGCAACGACGATGCTCGCCGGCTGCGCGTCCGGGATTCCGGTGTTCGCCACCGTGGAGACGAAGCGGAACAGCCGACCGTCGTGTTCGCGCACACTCGCCCTGGCGACCTGCTGCGCGTCGGCCGACGGAAGCGACCATGCGGGCCCGTTCGCCAGCCCGAAGCCCTCGGACCGGTACAGCTGCCTGCCATCGGGCGCGACGACGGCAACGAACAGGTCGTGGTGCCCGACGAGTGCTTCGGCCAAGGTGCCGTGCACTGCAGCGAGATCCGCTTCGTTGCGCACCTTCGAGAGCACGTTGCGCACGAGTTCGAGCTTTCCTTCGAGCATGGCCTGGTCCTGCTCCATCAGGTGCGTGTCGACCAGCCGCCCGACGAAGTAGCCTCCGAAGAGGAGAACCGCGGTCGAGGCGATCGAGAAATACAGGGTGAGAAGGAAGGTGATCGATCGCCGTTTGCGCATCAGCCCGGCTCCGGCGGCTCGATCACGTAGCCCATGCCGCGCACGGTGCGGATCAGCTTCGGCTCGAAATCGTCGTCGACCTTCGCGCGCAGCCGGCGCACCGCCACCTCGATGACGTTGGTGTCGCTGTCGAAGTTCATGTCCCAGACCTGCGAGGCGATCAGCGAACGCGGCAACACTTCGCCCTGGCGACGCAACAGCAGTTCGAGCAACGCGAACTCCTTGGCCGTGAGATCGATGCGCCTGCCCGCGCGAACCACTCGACGCCGCAGCAGGTCGAGTTCGAGATCGGCAACCTGCAATCGCTGTTGCTCCCGACCGAGTCCGCGTCGCAGCAGCGTGCGTACGCGCGCGAGCAGTTCCGAGAACGCGAAGGGCTTGACGAGATAGTCGTCGGCTCCGAGCTCGAGACCCTTGACGCGGTCCTCGACCTGGTCGCGCGCGGTCAGGAAGAGCACCGGCATCGACCGGCCCGCCGAGCGGATCCGCCGCAGCACTTCCCATCCGTCGATGCCAGGAAGCATCACGTCGAGCACGACGAGGTCGTATCCGTTGTGCGTCGCCAGATGCGCACCGTCGACGCCGTCACGCGCCAGGTCTGTCACGAAACCCGCTTCGCTCAGTCCCTGACGCAGGTACTCGCCGGTCTTGCGCTCATCCTCGACAATGAGGATCTTCACGACTTCCCTCGCCTGGTTCAATCCCGTGACGAGAGAGATTGTGCCGCCTGCCGCATCGGTGCGCCTGTCGATTACCAGGATGTAATGCGATAGCAATGCGGCTGTCACTGGCGGCGCAGCGGCACCTTGTCATTCGCCGGTCTCGCGCACAGGCAAGATGTCGGCGTCTGCCCGGCAAGGCGGGGACTGGAGCGCTACTATCGTCGTCTGGTTCCGGAACGTCAGTGCCTGCACCGGACCGCGCGAGTCCGCGCAGGTGCCGGTGCGTGTGTCTGGCTCGCGATCAGCGGCAACCGGCGCCGTGCGAGGCGGCGATGGAGGTTGCTGCAGAAGGGCCGGACCCGGATTGTCGGCAGAGTCTTGCAGTATGCATAAAGCAGATTAAGTTTATACTCTAACCAATTGTTTCATAACATTATAATTGACGAATAATCCGTCTGGCCAGACCGCTGGGGACCACACCCCCGTAATGCAGCAGTAGCGTAGCCCATTTCCATGCTTTTCCACTTGCATAGAACCGCCGGATGTCCCTTCGCGCCATCCTTGGCCGGCCAGGAAAGGGCCAGAAGGGCACATTCCGGCGGAACGTGACCGGCCGTTGCGGCTGATCGTGACCGGCCGTTTCGGCAATGTGACCGAGCATTTCGACCATCGTGACCGCCGCTTCGGGCGCACGCGTTGTGTCGGACCGCCTATCGCCACCGCTCCCGATAGTGTGCTGACGCTTCTATCCGGCGGCGTCAGGCGATTCGAGCGACGAGCGAGCCGATGCCCGCAGCGGTCAGGGCCCAGCCCACTGCTCGCGACACCCATACGCCTTTGGGCAGCAACTTCTCGAACGCGACGGCGAGCGCGAGCGCAGCGACCCATGGCAGGTTCATCACGCCGCCGACGAAGAGCAGCGCCATCAGGCCCCAGCAACATCCGACGCACAGGCTACCGTGGCGCAATCCCATCTTTGCTGCGCCCGAGATGCCGGGTCGCCACTCGGTGAGCAAGAAGGCGACTGGATTTCGGCAGCCAGCCAGGCACAACTGCTTCAGTCCGGTGAACTGATACACCCCTGCGAGCACCAGCAAAGCCGTAGCAGGCCAGGGGGTGGTGCGCAGCATCATCGGGTCAAGGACGTTCGAACGCTGCAGCATCCATTGGCCAAGCACGGCGATCAGGCTGAAGGACGCCCAGACGGCGAGATACGTGGCCACGAAAGCCATCGTCCGGGCGCCAGCGTCACGGCCGACGGTCAGAACGAATGCCTCGACCATCGGAAGCGTCGAGGGAAGCATCATCGCCGCCATCATCGCGAACCACATCACAGCGATCACCACCCTGTTCGGGGCGCTCCAGTGCGCCGACATCGGCATCGTCGATTGCGCGAGCGTGCCATCGGCGTCGAGCGCAATCCATGCGATGAAGCTCCACCCGATGAGCGCCACGGCAAGCACCGCCATCGAGGCGCGCCACGGAGTCGGTTGCACGGAGGGCGTTTGGTGCCAGCGCATCGACGAGCCTCCCCAAGCGCGTACTTTTTCAGGCTGCGCCGCGTGCCCGAGCCCTGTCAAGCACCCGTCATGCCACGGCCGCTCGAAGCGGTGGCGCGGGTGGCGCTGGCTGCAAAGACGATACGAAGCTCACCGATCCACCTTGCCCGGCGGTGCGCCGCCGGGCAAGGTCGTGAGGCATCCCTGGTCACTGCCCAAGCCGTCGAAGACGCCTGGCAATCCTGCCCTAGTCGTGCCGGGCCCCTCGAGCGTGACGATGCACGCCGCTCAATTCAGCGTGCCACGGGTCGACGCGAGACAGGCGCGCAGGTTGATGCGTGCGCGGTGCAGCAGCGTGCGGCAGTTGTCGCGGGAAATCGAAAGCCGCGCGCAGATCTCCTCCGTCTCGAGGCCGAGGCACTCGTGCAGCATGAATACCTCGGCGCTCTGCGGCGGCAGGCGCGCCACACAGTGATCGATCGCCACGGCGAGTTCGCCGCGCTCGAAGGCGCGTTCCGGTTCGGAGGCGCCGGGGATGCACCGCCCGAGGTGGTCGCACTGAGCGCAGAGCGCGCGAACCCGGTTGGCGCATTGTGCGTCCTCGCTGTCATCGTCCAGGCTGGTCGCCGCATGGTGACGCTTGCGATGCCAATCGGCCTCCTTGTGCTTCAGGATGCCGACTGCCCAGGTCGCCAGACTTGCCTCGCCACGCCAGCCTGATCGATGCTCGAGGACCGTCAGCAAGGTGTCCTGTACCAGATCCTCGGCGGCGTTGTAGTCGCTGAGCATCGCGCGAACCTGGCGCATGAGGCGCCTTCGCAGCAGCGTGAACTCCCGGTCGAACGTGGCCATGGCGGCCTGTGCCGAATCGGTGCTGGCGGGACTTGCGCAAAAGTTTACGGATTCCGCCGCGGACTACGGAGCACTTCCCTGCTCTGCCGAAGGCGTAGCCCGAAACGGCCTGGCGCGCAGCGAGGGCCGTGCCGTCCAGGGCGGCCATCGTGAATCCGGACAAGGCTGAGGTGCGGCCCATCCGCCTTGATCTTAGGCAAGCCACGATGACCAACGCCACTATGCCACTTGCCGACAGCGGCGAGAAGGGTGAACCGGTCCCCAAAGTGCGGACAAGCCGCCCACCGGTGGTGTTGACGCGTTCTTTTTCATTCATGGGAGCGAGACGATGCAAAACATCAGCAGCAACGCTGGGAGGCGGCATACTGGACTGACGGAAACGTCGCGAAACCTTCGATCCGCCGACACCTCATGCCGATGAACATCGATGGGCGTCGTGATCTGCCGCAAACTCCCTGCTCACTGCACTTGCGCATATCACCGTTACCGCCCAACATCGCCGCTCATGACAGCGACAGACGCAAAGGGACGGCGATGGATCGATTGACGCGAAGTAACTTCGGCGCGCTGCCGCTGTTGCCAACCGACGGCGCCTGGGGTACCGAGTTGATGAAGCTCGGCGGGGCGTCCGCCGAGTTGCAGGATCTGTGGAATGTCTCGGCGCCCGACAAGGTGCTGCAGGTCGCGCGCTCGTACGTGGAGGCCGGCGCACGCATCATTCTGACCAACACGTTTTCGTCCAACGCCATCGTGCTGGAACGCCACGGCGCGGTTGCGCGCAGCGCCGAACTCAGCCGCGCCGGCGCGGCGATCTCGCGCCAGGCGGCAGGCGAGCGCGCGTTGGTGTTCGGCTCGATCGGGCCGACCGGCAAGCTCGTGTCGCTCGAGCAGATCGCAGTCGCCGAGGTCGAGGCCGCGTTCGCCGAGCAGGCCGCGGCGCTCGCTGCCGGCGGCGCCGACGCGATCGTCATCGAGAGCATGGCCGACATCGCCGAGGCCCAGGCCGCCCTGCGCGCCTGCCTGGCCGCCTGCGACCTGCCGGTCGGTGTGAGCTTCAGCTTCGACGCCGGCAAAGAGAAGAACCGGACCATGATGGGCGTGGCACCGGACCAAGCCTGGAAGGTGGCGCACGAGGGCGGCGCCAGCTTCGTTGGCGCCAACTGCGGCATCGGCGTCGACACCCACGTTAGGATCGCGCGCGAGTTCGCGGCCTGCGGGTCCACGCTACCACTGTGGATCAAGGGCAACGCGGGGCAACCGGAGATGGACGCCGATGGCTCGGTACACTACCGCGCCGGCCCCGACGTGTTCGCACAGGCGGTGCCCGAACTGGTCGCCGCCGGCGTGCGCTTCATCGGCGGCTGCTGCGGCTCGACGCCGAACCACGTGCGGGCGATCGTGGCGGCGATCGAGCAACTGGGCAGCGCGGTGGCGGGGTAAGCGATCCGCACCCATGCGATCCGCAGGTCGGTGCCCACCAGTCTGAAGCCGGCGTGGACAGGCGAAGGGTCGCCCCGCAGCGGGTGCGGACGCTGAGCCGCGTGGGATCGGCGACAGCAGTCAAGCCAAAGCCGCCCAGACGCCACTCTCGTGGGCCGCTCTCACAGCTTGGGAAACATTGCGGTATCAAGCCAGTCGTCGGGCAAGCGTGCTGGCGGGTGCTCGTTAGCCGCGTGCGTGCCGTACCAGACGATGGCATGGGCAACAATGTTGAACACGTTGCGCATCTCGTCGCTTCTTGTGTGCAGATAGCTTGCGATCAGCCCACGACGGAAGCCGGTCTGCAGGCTTTGCGACTAGCCATTTTGCAGGGTTCGCAGGCCAGCCGGTGAGATAGCGCAAACGCTTCGAGTAGTCGTCGCGGGTGGTTGGAGCGAGAGACTTGCGGCCAATGTAGTTAGTGAACGCATCAGAGAGCGTGGGCGCCGCGGGGCGGCCGCGGCGACGGGTTTCTGCCGCTTCGTCGCGCACGCGTGCGGCGGCACGGCGCGCTTCTTCGCACGTCATGTTCTCGAAGCGTCCGAGTACAGGACGGCACTCTTTCCCGTCCGCATCTTTATAGCGGGCGAGGTAGCTGCGAGCAATGAGACCGTCGCGCTTGCGCGGCTGGCCAACGCGCACGCCGAAGCCGGGTTCAGACGCGTACCACGCGTCAATACTCGCGCGGTGCTGCGGGCAGATGAGCGCGACGATGGTGGCCTTGCCCCAAAAGCGCAGCGGGGTCCCCGGCGCGGGCGCTTCGGGCTGTACGATCGCGAGGTTGCGCGGCTGTTTCTATAGAGGCCAAAGCCGCTATCCAGGTGAAAAAGACAAAACCAGACGCGGTGGAAAGCATTGCTGCACTACAGGCTAAATCATTGATTTTTATACGCTTTGAGTATGAACAGCAGCTCTGAATTGACAAGCGGGAACCACACCCCGGTAATGCAACAGTATCTGCGCATCAAGGCCGATCACGGTGATCGCCTGCTGTTCTACCGGATGGGCGACTTCTACGAACTGTTCTACGAAGACGCCGAGCGCGCGGCGCAACTGCTGGGCATCACGCTGACCCGGCGAGGCACTTCGGCTGGCCAGCCGATCCCCATGGCCGGCGTACCGGTGCATGCGGTCGAGCAGTACCTGGCGCGGCTGATCCGCTTGGGCGAGTCGGTGGCCGTGTGCGAGCAGATCGGCGACCCGGCAACCTCGAAAGGTCCGGTCGAGCGCAAGGTGGTGCGCATCGTCACGCCGGGCACGCTCACCGACGCCCAATTGCTGCCGGAGCGCGATGATCGGACCCTGCTGGTGCTGCTGCCGCGCAGCGACGTGCTGGGCGCGGCCTGGATGGTGGTGGCCAGCGGCGAATGCTGGCTGGCACAACTCGCGCCGGCAGCCCTGCTGCGCGAGATCGATCGCCTGCGTCCGGCCGAGGTGGTGATTCCCGAGGCTGCGGCGCTGCCGCCGACGCTGGCCGAGGCCCTGGCCGATAGCGCCCTGGTACGTGCACCCGCCTGGCAGTTCGATACGGTGCGCGCGCAGCGACGCCTGAGCGAATTGCTCGGCACGCGCGAGCTCGGCGGCTTCGGGGTGCAGGAGATGGATGTCGCGGTCGCGGCCGCCGGCGCACTGCTCGACTATGTCGAGCGCACGCAGGGGCGGGCCCCCACCCATTTGCAGTCGCTGCGCATATTCAGCGGCGACGAGTTCGTGCTGCTGGACGCAGCGGCCCGCCGCAATCTCGAGATCGTCGAGACGATGCGCGGCGACGATGGCGCTTCGCTGCTGCGCCTGCTCGATCGCTGCGCAACCAGTGCCGGCGGGCGGCTGCTGCGCCGCTGGCTGCTCGAGCCGCTGCGCTCGCAGCCGCAGGCGAGCCAGCGGCACGCCTGCGTGCAGGCGCTGTTGGGCCCATCCAATGACGTCCTCCATGCGAGCGTGCTCGACGACCTGCGCGAACTGCCCGACCTGGAGCGCATCGCTGCGCGCATCGCCCTGCGTTCGGCACGACCGCGCGAACTGGCCGCACTGCGCGACAGCGAGCCGGCGCTCAGGCGGCTCGTCGGACGACTGGCAACGCTCGACGTTGCGCTCTTCGGCGAGTTGCTCGAGGCCATGCGAGTCCCCGACGCGGCACTGGCGCCGATCGCCGCGGCGCTCGCCGACGCGCCGGCCGCGCAGCCGCGTGACGGCGGCGTCATCCGCGACGGCCACGATGCGGCACTCGACGAGTTGCGCGCCATCGAAAGCGACTGCGACAGCCTGCTTGCCGCCATCGAGGCGCGCGAACGCGAGCGCAGCGGTATCGCGAACCTGCGCGTGGGCTACAACGCGGTGCACGGCTTCTTCATCGAGGTCTCGCGCGGACAGTCCGCCCGCGTGCCCGAGGACTACCGGCGCCGCCAGACGCTGAAGAACGCCGAGCGCTACATCACGCCGGAACTCAAGCGCTTCGAGGACAAGGCGTTGTCGGCGCGCGAGCGCGCCCTAGCCCTGGAGCGCCAGCTCTACGAGGCCCTGCTCGATGCGCTCGCACCCAGCGTGGCCGGCTGGCAGCGCATTGGGCGCGCTGCCGCGCAACTCGACGTGCTGGCGACGTTCGCGCAGCGCGCGCACAGCTTGCGCTGGGTGCGCCCGCGCTTCTCGGCGGCTCCCGGCATCGAGATCCGCGGCGGCCGGCATCCGGTGGTCGAGGCCAGCGTCGAGCACTACGTACCCAACGACTGCGTGATGCGCGAGAGCCGGCGCATGCTGCTGCTCACCGGTCCCAACATGGGCGGCAAGTCCACCTACATGCGTTCGGTGGCGCTGATCGCGCTGCTCGCCTGCTGCGGCAGCTTCGTGCCCGCCGAGGACTGCGAGATCGGCCCGCTCGACCGGATCTTCACGCGGGTGGGCGCGTCCGACGACCTGGCCGGGGGCCGTTCCACGTTCATGGTGGAGATGACCGAGGCCGCCGCGATCCTGCACGCCGCCAGCGAGCGCTCGCTGGTGCTGATGGACGAGATCGGCCGCGGCACCTCGACCTTCGATGGACTGGCGCTGGCGCATGCGATCGCCGCGCGCCTGCTCTCGCACAATCGCTCGTTGACACTGTTCGCGACGCACTACTTCGAGCTCACGCAACTGGCAGCCACGCATCCGCAGGCGGTGAACCTGCACCTTGCCGCAGCCGAGGATCGCGGCGGCATCGTATTCCTGCACGAAGTACGCGACGGACCGGCCAGCCGCAGCTACGGCCTGCAGGTGGCCCGCCTGGCTGGCCTGCCGGCACCGGTGATCCGTGCCGCCGGACAAATGCTCGTCGAACTGGAAACACGTGCGCGTGCCCACGACGATCAACTGGACCTGTTCGCGATGCCGCTGCCCGGCGTGCCCGGCAGCGAAGCCAATGACGGCCCGCCGATCCCGACGCTCGATGCCTCGACCGCCGGCATCGAGGACGCACCGGGCAGGCAGGTGCTCGAGCGACTGCGCGGCATCGACCCGGACACGCTCAGCGCTCGCGAGGCCCTGACGTTGGTCTACGCGCTGCGCGAGCAACTGGCATCCTGATCAGCGCTCACTGCCGCGTCATCTGTACCTTCCAGCCATTGGCCAGCTTGCCCTGAAGGTCGTTTTCACCGACGCGCTGCATCGTGACAGTGAAATCGGGGCAGCCTGCCAGCACCTTCGAGCGCATCACGCGAAACACCAATTGTTCAGCGCTGGCCGAGTGCACGACGAGCGGAGCCTCCCGACCGGCACACTGATCCGTGGCGAAACTGGCTACCGTCTTCCAGGAGCCACCGTCGTCCTTCACATCGACGGTTCCGCGCATGCCAACCCGAGTGGTCGCCGCGACGCCGGTGGCTGCGTCGAGCACCAGATTCCAGGTCCCGTTGTACGGATGGGGGGCCTGGGCGCGGGGGGCACCGCCAGGCAGCGCCAGGGACAGCAGCAAGAGTGGGCCAAGCAAGACTCGTCGATCAAGCATCGCAGTTCTCCGGTGTCGGGATTGCCGCGTGCTCTCGAAGGCGCGGCACCGTGGCACCCACGCGAGTCGACGTCGGGCCGCCGGCCGTTGGCGGCCGTTCGGAATGATCATCGTGCGCAGGAAACGCAGTTGTACTGCAACGCTGCGGCACCGGACAGCACAAAAGGCTTGGCGAGAACACTTCCATGCAAGGCGCGCGGTCAGGATCGGGAGGATGTCCGCAGTGCGGCAAGCGCCGCGAGTGTTCCGGCAAGGATTGCCGCCAGTGCGTTGTGCAGGGTGGCTGTGAGCAGGGGCGAGGTGCCGATGGAGGTGCCGATGCCCAGCGCCACTTGCGCGACCAGCAGGATCAGCAGCCAGCCACCGCCGCGCACGGTGCGCAGGCGGCGCACGAGCAGCAGCACCACCACGGCGAAGGTGAGGCCGAGCAGGCGGTGGACCAGGTGCAGGCTGCGTCCCGCAGCGGCATCGATGCTCGTCTGGGCATGCGTCGGATCGAAGGCCGCAAGTTCGAAGCGCACGCCACCCGCGCAAAGGACTCCGTCGCAGGCATCGATGGCATGGCGAGCGCCGATCATGGTGCCGATCCAGGCAAGCAGGGCCAGCAGCACCAATGCGCCAAACGCCAGCGGCACGGTTGCGCCGACGCGCGCGCTGTCGCCACGTGCGCCCCCGTGCGCCGCTGCGGAGCCCTTCCCGGGCGCCACCAGGCTGCGCTCGGCGGCGAGCCAGGCGAAGGCCATGGCCAGGAGCAACCCACCCACCAGGTTGCCGACGGTCACCAGCGGCAGGTCGTGCGGCGTGTAGCGACCCAGCCAGGCCAGGAAGATGGTGTCAGCGAGCGCGATCAGCGCTGCCAGGCGCGCCGTGGCGCTCCATTTCGACCAGCCGAAGGACACGATCACCAGCGCCAGCACACCAATCAGCATCGCGCTGATCCGATGCAGGCCGCGCGCCGTGCGCACTGCAGGGGTCGGTTCGGCCGCCTGCGCGGAGGCGGTGGCAGCGCTCGCATGGCATTGCGGCCAGCCCGCGCAGCCCAGGCCAGCCTGCGAATGCCGGATGAACGCACTCGAGGTGGTGATGCACACCGCCAGCAGGCAGGCGAGCAGCGCCAGCGCGCGGATCATCGCCCACGCCGCGTCACGATCACGCTGTCGAGCACCACCCACACGAACAACATGCCACCGATGATGGCAACCAGGCCACCCAATCCCATCAGGCCCATGCCGGCGACCTCCTGGGTACTGCGCAGCGCCTGTTCGGCACCGGCCACCTTGCGTTGCACGCCGTAGCCGCCCGACCACATCAGTCCCAGGATGTGCAGCAATTGCCCGCCACCGTACAGCCACGGCTGCCAGTTGGCGATGCGGCCGCTGGGCGCGCGATAGCCCAGTCGCGGCAGCAGCACGTAGGCCAGGCCCATCAGGGCGAGGGTTACCCCGACGATCGAGCCGTGATAGTGGGCTGGCACGCGTACGTCGGAGCCCTTGATCAGGAAGCCGAACAGGCCGCCGACCGAGAACAGCAGCAAGGAGGCGATCAGTGCCGCGCGCAGCGGCCGCGTCGCCGGAGTAATTGCAACGCGCCGCGCCAGCGACACCACCAGTGCCAGCACCATCGGGACGATGCCCAGGCCGCCGCCAAAACGCATCAGCCAGGTCATCATGCGGTGATGCTCGACCGAGAGCACGGTCCAGTTCAGGTAGATCAGCGGCGCCAGGAACACCGACACCAGACCGATCGCGTACACCAGCACCACCACCCGCGGGCTCAGCGGCAGCGGCGAACCGATCAGCGTGGCCAGCCAGGTCCAGGCCACCAGCATCAGCAGCGTCCAGGTGAACTGGATCACGTGGCCGGGCCCCCAGAACAGCAACTCGTAGTAGGCCTTGGCCTCGAGTTCGCGCGGCACTTCGACCAGCGACCACACCATGGCCAGCAGCGCCACCGCGCTCGAAACCGCAGCCGCCTTCAGGCCGAAGCGCAGCGCATCGGAGCCATCGAGGTGCAGGCTCATGCGTGCCGGGGCCACGAAGGATCGCAGCGTAAGCAAGGTGAATCCGACGCCCAGGATGGCCAGTCCATAGGCAAACACGTCGTTGTCGATCACCGGCACGTAGTTCGACATCACCGGGATGGCGCGGCCGGTGAACGGTGCGGCCGACATGAACAACGCACCCAGGCCGGTCAGCCAGAGCGCGAACCAGCCCATGCCGGTCCAGCGCGGCGAGGTGTCGATGGTCCAGAGCATGCCGGCCATCGAGACGAACCAGACCAGCACCGACAGGTCGACGTGCACCACCAGCGCGACACGGAAGAAGTCGCCCGCCGGCACCAGGCCGGCGAAGAACGGCGTGCGCGCCAGCACCAGCAGGATGGAGAACAGACCGGCCCCGATCAGCGCGACGACCCCCAGCAGCAGCCATCCGGCGGCGATGGCGCGCTGCTCCGCGGTCGGCACGTCCAGGTCGAAGCGGTCGTTGCGCGGCACGCGTTGCAGGCCGCCGATCAAGGCGGGGAACCCGCGCGTGATGGCCGCCCTCATTTGATCACCACACCACCCTGGTCCGCATCGAAGTCGATCAGCACGACCTGGCCTGGCGCCACGGACACCTCGCGTTCGGCCTGGTAGTTGAATCCCTGGATGCGGGCGTCGTCGTTGAACTGCACCCGCAAGTCATGCTCGCCGACCGGGATCTTCAGCCGGTGATAGCCGCTGGCCGCGCCGTCGCGGCGCAGGCCGGCGGGCGGGAAGGACTCGTCATAGAGCAACTTGCCATCGAGTTCGACCCGAACCCGCACCGCCGAGCGTTCACGCGGGCAGTCCGCCTGCGCGCGCAGTTGCGGCGGCATCTTTGCCAGTTCTTCGGCACTGCGCGTGCGGCAATCGGACACGAAGGCCCCGGGATGGCGAAACGACAGGCGCAGCAGGCCTTCGTCGGGCGCCAGGTGCTGGTAGGCGGGTGCACTCGAAAAATAGCCGACAAAGACCGCAAACAAGGCATAAAGGAATGCCTGGCCGCCATAGCGCAGGACTGCGTTACCCATCATCGACCTCCATCGGTGTTTCGTGCCGGTGCGATCGCAACCGCACCCGGAATTCCTCGACTTTCATCAGCAGCAAGGCACGCTCCTCGCGCGCCGCCTGCACCAGCAGGACGCGCTTGCGATCGACGCCGCGGCGCAGTTGCGGTTCACGCTCACCTGCCAGCCGTTGCGCAGTCCAGTGGGCCCCGAAACGGAACTCGCAATCCGCCGGCGGACAGGAGGCCACCACTACGCCGCACGCACCGGCGCGCAGCGCGTACTCGATGAACGACGGCGGCAGCATACCCGCACACGGCAATCCGAGCGCGATGTAACCCGCCTGCGCTTGCGGTCCGAACCCCGCACCGCGTTGGCAGGTGACGACGACGATTGTCTCGTGAACGTTCGTCGCAGCCTGCAGCGCTGCATCGAGTTCGTCGCGCAGGTCGCCCACGGTCGTGCCGGGCAGGTCGATGCCACTGACCAGGCGCTCGCCGGCGCGAAACGGTGTCGAGGACGGACAAGCGCCGGCGCAGATACCGCACGAGGCGCAGCGGTCGGCATCGACCACTGCGATCTGGCCGCGTCCGCCCGGATGCGGTGCCATGGCGATCGCCGCATAGGGGCAATCGGCGAAGCAGCGCGTGCAACCGTTGCAGTGATCGGGGTCGACCAGCGCCGGCGCCGGGCGCCGCCGTGGCCTGAGCCAGGGAGCAACACCCAGCAACAGGGTGAGTCCGGCCGCCAGGATCCACACCGCACTCGCTGACCAGGCATCGCTCAATACCAGCGGTCCAAGATAGAACCAGTCGACCGGCAGCGTCGCAGCAAGTTGCGTCAGTTCGGCCGGCGGCTGCGAGACGGCCGGCATGGCCAGCGAGAGGGCCAGCAGCGCCATCAGGGTCCACAGTGCCACGGCCCGGGAAGCGCGCGTTTGAGGACGCGTCAGCCTTTGCACGTGGGCCCACATGACCAGCAGCAGCACCAGCGGAACGCCGATGTGCAGGAACACCACCAGCGAGAACAGGCGATCGGAGACCGCCCCCTCGGAGATGAAGTTGCGCACCAGCGCGGGCCCGAATCCGGGCAGTACGCCGAACCACTCGGCGGTGGCCGTCGCAACGAACAAGGCCACCGAGTCCCACACCAGCCAGTAGCCGATGACCCCCGAGGCAACGGCCAGCCAAAGCGTCGGGATCCCGCTGACCCACGAATACCAGCGAAAGCCGCGAAAGCGGCCGTAGACGAGTTCGCGCAGCAGGTGCACGACCAGCACCGCCACGAAGGCATCGGAGGCATAGCGATGCAGGCTGCGCATCACACCGCCGATCCAGGCCTGGCCATGCGTGAGCTGCTCCACCGATGCGTGCGCCCCACCCACGCTGGTGTCGTAGAAGATGTAGAGGTAGGCGCCGGTGATCGAAATCAGCCAGAACAGGTAGAAGCCGAGGCCACCCTGCTGGCGCAAAGGGTTGTCGTGCTCGCCGCAGGTGCGATCCAGGACCCGCTCGATGGCGCGCAGCGCACGCGCCGCCGGTCCGCTGCCCGGGAGGCTGTCGGAATACTGGGGTTGAAAGCGGGACATGCTCGGGCGCCATGGCGGACGCGTGGATCAGGCGGGTGGATGCTCTGGCCTCATGCGCGCGTTGCGCGGCGCCATTCCCGCATGACCACCCAGCCGATCGCGCCCAGCGTGGTGAGTCCGGCAAAGATTTCGAAGAACAGCGAGTAGTTGACGCGATAGCCACCGGTGAAGGGATCGTAGACGGTGCAGTACAGCTTGACCTTCTCCCAGACGTTTTCCAGCGTCAACTCGCGCGAAGCCTGCCCGGTAAGCAGCTCCTTGAGCGGCTGCACCAGCATCGGCAGATCGAAGTTTTCACCATAGACCTGCCGGTAGATCACGCCTTCGGCGTCCACGATCGTGACCTGGGTCACGTGATCGAAGCCACCAGCCGTTCGCTCGTAGCTGAAGCCGAGGTTTTCGGTGAGGGAGTCGACCTGCGCCGGCTCCGGGCTCAGGAACGCCCAGCGCGGCTCGACGATACGGTTCTGGCGCTTGAAGGCCGCCATGGCCTCGGGCGTGTCGAACGGCTGGTTGAAGCCGATCGACACGACGTCGAACTTGTCTTCACCCAGCGCCTCGCGCGCCGTGCGCACCGCCTTGGCCAGGAATTGCGTGGCCACCGGGCAGGCCTGGAAGCAACCCGTGTAGACCAGGCTGATCAGCAGCGGCCGGCCGCGATAGTCACTCAGCCGCACCTCCTTGCCGGTGCTGTCGCGCAGGCGCAAGTCGGCCAGCGGACGTCCCATCGCCGCCTGGCTGGCGGCGAGGGCCTTGCGGAAATCCGGGCTGCGGTCGGCACCCTCGCCAGCGGCGCTCGAAGCCGCGGTGGCGGGGGCCGTGCCGACTCCGATCGCCAGAGCGAGCGCCAGCAGCGCGCGCCGCAGCAAACGATCGGGCCGGCCGTTCATGCAGTCCTCAGCTGAGCCCCCACACCGTCGACAGGTATTTCCAGTTGACGAAGTAGTACAGCACGAAGGCAGTGAGGAACACCAGCGCGAAGATGAAAGTGCCCGGTGCGGCGAACCCGCCGCCGTGGCCGCCGTGGCCGGTGAGTGCCGCGGCCTGAGGCATGCGCAGCGGGCTGACCGTGGTGGTCCAGGCACCCGCATCGAGCCGCTTGCCGAACAGGATGGTGCCGACGGTGAGCCAGATGTACATGCCGCCGCCGATCACGGCAATCACCCCGCCCACCCCGCCAATGGCCAGCATCAGCAGCGCCGTGCCCGCGAATTCGTACGGCAGCGCGGCGCCCGCGAAGGTGATGTCCCAGTGGCGGCGCGGTACGCCGAGCGTGCCTGCGCCCATGAAGGCCAGCGTGAACAGTCCCATGCCCAGGGCGAAGATGTAGGGTTGCCACTTGGCCCAGCTCGGCATGATGATCTCGCGCTGGAACAGGGTTGGCAGCAGGAAGTACGTCATCGCCATGAATGCGAGCGTGGTACCCAGCACGACGGTGGCGTGGAAGTGGCCCGGAACATAGATCGTGTTGTGGATGATCATGTTCAGCTGCTCGGTGCCCATCATCACGCCC